>JAGQUR010000018.1:42185-119821 GCA_020438395.1 Solirubrobacterales bacterium
AGGCGCGCTGGCGGCAGCGGTGATCGTTCCCCACGTCCGCCGCCAGCTGAAGATTCCGGCTGCGGTCACGGTCGCTTCAACGGTTTCGGCACCCTTGGCGATCGCAGTCCTGTGGCCTCGTTCCCGGCGTCGTGACCTCGGGCTTTTCGCCGCCCAGATGTGGGCGTTCGCGGTCAGTCACGAGCTTCCCTACGACAATCCGAAGCGTTTGCGCGAGCGGCTTTACATCGAATATCCGATCCGGATCGACCGCTGGATCGGCCGGGGCAGGCTGCCCAATTCGCGCCTGCAGGAGTGGCTGCATCAGGGCCGCTACGGCAACGACCTGACCAAATTCGCCGCCTGGACCCACTGGTTCTGGTTCATCCAGCCCTATGCGTCGATCTTCTGGATCGCGATCCGCAACAAGGAGAAGTTCCCCGAGTCGGCCCGTCAGCTCGCCGCGACCTTCGACATCGGCTGCGCCATGTACTTCGCGTTGCCGACCGCGCCGCCCTGGTGGGCTGCCGAGAACGGCTATATCGATCCCAAGATCGCCGACGAACACATCAATCGCGTGATGCTCGAGTACGGCGAGAAGCTCTGGGGCCCGGCCTGGACCAGGATCTTCGGGACCCTGGGCTCGAACCCCTGGGCGGCAATGCCTTCGCTCCACTTTGCCACGGCTGTGATGGCGGCGATCCTGCTTTCGGATGCGGGCGGCAAGGTCGAGGGCACGCTCGGCTGGGCTTACGCGCTCTCGCTTGGATTTGCCCTCGTGTACCTGGGCGAGCATTACGTGACCGATCTGCTGGCTGGCGCCGGTGTCGTGTTGCTGGCCCGCAAGGGCGAGCCGATCGCCCGGCCGATCGTGGAGATGATCAACCGCCGGCTCCAGCGACTGGAAGCGATCGCAGCCGGCGGATGACCGAAGAGGGGGAAGTTCCGGGCGGGGAAGAAGAGGGCGACGGCCTTCCGTCCTTCACCACCAAGGGGGCGATCCAGACCGTCGCCCTGATCGTTCTCCTGATCCTCGCGATCTACTTCCTGCTTCCCAAACTGGCGGGGTTCGGTGACGCGATCGGGATGCTTGGCGAGGCGAAGCCGGTCTATGTCGCCATCGCGATCGGTTTCTGCGTCCTCTCCTTCATCACTTACATAGCCCTGTTCCGGGCCGTGGTCGGTGGGGAGACCTTCCCGATCACCTGGAACGAGGCCTACCAGATCAACATGGCCGGTTTTGCGGCCACCCTCCTGTTCTCGGCCGGCGGGGCGGGGGGTGTCGTTCTCACTTACTGGGCTCTCCGCCAGGGAGGGATGGAGCGGCGCGACGTCGGCACCAGGATGGTCGCCTTCATCGTGCTCCACTATCTCTTCTATCCCCTCGCGGTCCTGGTCTTCGGGATCCTGCTCGGGACCGGGGTGCTCAGCGGCTCCACCACCGTTTCCCTGACCTTCGTTCCCGCCGCGATCGCCGCCGTCGTGATGCTCCTGTTCGGAGCGCTGGCGCTGCTGCCGACCGACTTCGAGCGCCGGATGGACCATTTCGCCAAGCGGCATTCGGGGGTCACCTTCCTCGCCCGGCTGGCCACGCTGCCCGCGATGGTGGCCGACGGCACCAGGGCCGCACTGAGGCTGGTCGCCAATCCGTCCCGGGCAGGGCTGGCGGTAGTCGGGGCGGTCGGGTTCTGGGCGGCAAACATCGGCATCCTCTGGGCTTCCTTCAAGGCGTTCGGCATCGCGATTCCCCTTGGTGTGGTCGTGATGGGCTTCTTCATCGGCATGGTCGCCAACCTGATCCCCTTCGTTCCGGCCGGGGTCGGGGCGGTGGATGCGGGAATGATCGGCACCTTCGTTCTTTTCGGCTTTCCGGAGGAACAGGTCTTCGCGGCAGTTCTGATCTACCGGCTGGTTGCCTTCTGGCTGCCGATTCCGCCGGGTGTCGCCGCGTTCTTCCAGCTTCGCAATACGGTCAAGCGGTGGAAACGCGAGGAACTCCCGGTAGACCGTCCGCCCCGGCCGGGCCTGATCGAGGAGATTCTCTGAGTATCGCTACACTTACTTCAGAAAGTAAAGTAATGAATTCGGACCAGAAAACGGGAACCTTGAAATGAGCGACACGCAAGTCGAGAACATGATCATCATCGGCGGAGGACCGGCCGGGTACACGGCCGCGCTCTACGCCGCACGGGCCGAGCTCGACCCGCTCGTCTTCGAGGGTTTCCAGTGGGGCGGGCAGCTCCAGAACACGACCGACGTCGAGAACTACCCCGGCTTCCCCGAGGGCATCATGGGTCCCGAGATGATGACCCGGTTCCGGGACCAGGCGGAACGGTTCGGAACCCGTTTCGTCACCGATGACGTGGACAAGGTCGAGCTGACCGACGGCGGCATCCACAAGGTCTATCTCGGCGACGAGGTCTACCACGCCAAGACCGTGATCCTCGCCATGGGCGCCGAGCCCAAGCGTCTCGGCATCCCCGGCGAGATGGAAATGTCCGGGCGAGGCGTCTCGACCTGCGGTGTCTGCGACGGCGCCTTCTTCAAGGATCGTTCGACCATGGTGATCGGCGGCGGTGACTCCGCAATGGAAGATGCCGTCTTCATCTCGAAGTTCGCTTCGAGTCTCGATCTGGTCCATCGCCGGGACGAGTTCCGCGCCTCGAAAATCATGCAGGAGCGGGCCGAGAGCCTGCCCAACATTTCGGTCAAGACTCCCTGGGCTCCGGAGGAATTCGTGGCCGGTGAGGACGGTGCGCTCGAGAAGGTACGACTCAAGCACTCGGAAAGTGGCGAGGTCGAGGAAGTCCCGGTCGACGGCGTCTTCGTGGCGATCGGTCACATCCCGCTCTCGGAGCTGGTCGTCGGCCAGGTCGAAACCGACGACGAGGGTTACGTGATCACCGAAGCCGCTTCCACCAAGACCAATCTGGCCGGGGTCTTCGCGATCGGCGACCTTGTCGACCACACCTACCGCCAGGCGATCACCGCCGCCGGCTCCGGCTGCAAGGGCGCCCTCGACGCCGAGTGGTACCTGCGCGACGCGACCTTCTAGCGCGGGACTTTCCAGGAGCAGGGCTCAGGGAGTCCGACGCCGGAGGGTGAGGGCGCCGAGGGCCAGGGACGCGATCGTGATCGCGACCACCACGGCCGCGTCGAGCGCGATCCGTCCGTCGAGCGTTCCCGGCGATACGGCGCGCTCGAGCGCGTCGTAGGCCCAGGTGAAGGGCATGACCCAGGAGATGGCGTCGAGGGCCGGCGCCATCTCGTCTCTGCTCACGAACAGGCCACAGAGCAGCAACTGGGGGAAGATGAACGCGGGCATGAACTGGACCGCCTGGAACTCGGTTCTGGCGAAGGCGCTGACCAGCAGTCCCAGGGCCATCCCCAGCAGGGCGTTGAGTACCGCCAGCGCCCCGACCAGCAGCGCCCCGTGCGGAGCGTTCAGCCCCAGCAGGCCGAAGCCGGTCAGACAGATGACCACCGCCTGGGCCGTGGCCAGGATCCCGAAGGCGATCGCGTAGCCGAGCAGCAGGTCCAGCTTGGACATCGGCAGGGTCATCAAGCGCTCGAGAGTGCCGGTGGTCCGTTCCCGCAGCATCGTGATCGAGGTGACCAGGAACATCACGATGAACGGAAAGAGCCCGCAGAGCGGGGCGCCGATCTGCTGAAAGACATGCGGCTGCCCCTCGAAGACGTATTTCATGAGGGTCAGCAGCAGGGCGGGAACCAGAAGCAGCAGGGCGATCGTCCTCGGGTCGTGCCTGATCTGGCGGAGGACCCGGATTCCGGTAGCCAGGGTGATCGACGGGCTCATCTCAGCTCCCGGCCCCTTGCCCGGCCTGCGAGGGCGCGTCCCGGATGATCTGAAGGAATGCGCGACCGAGGTCCTGCTCGCCGGTCTCCACCTGAAGCTCACCGGGTGTGGTCTGCCTGAGCAGGCGACCCTCCCGGATCAGCAGAAGGTCGTCACATTCGCGGGCCTCGTCCATCACGTGGCTCGAAACCAGGAGCGAGGCGCCGGCGTCGGCAAGGCTGTGGAAGGTCTGCCATAGGTCGGCGCGCAGGAGGGGGTCTAGACCGACGGTCGGTTCGTCCAGAACGAGCAGGTCGGGCTCGTTGAGAAGGGCGCTGGCCAGGGAAACCCTTGCCCGCTGCCCGCCTGACAGCGAGCCGACGATCCGGCCTTCCATCTTCTCCAGCCCAACCAGTGCCGCCGTCTCCCGCGCCCGTGCGGAGTCCACGCCGACGACCCGCGAGAAGTAGGCGAGGTTCTCTCCAACCGTGAGATCCCCGTAGACCGACGGGGCCTGGGTCACATATCCGACCCGGCGACGCAGCGCTGGCGAGCCGGCTGGCTCGCCCAGTACCTCAACGGTTCCGCCGGCGACGATCTGGACCCCGACGATCGAACGCATCAGGGTCGTCTTGCCGCAGCCGCTCGGGCCGAGCAGCCCGGTCACCCGGCCGGACGCAACCTCGACCGACAGGTCGGGAAGGACCAGATTCTCCCCTCGCATGACCCGCAGGTTGCTGACCCTGATCGCCGGCGTCTCAGCCATAGGGCTTGGCCAGGTCTTCGGCCAGGGCCTCGGCGAAGGCGTTCCGGGCTGCCCCGGTCCACTCGCCGTCAACCACCGGCATCTCATGGCCGTCTATTCGCGAGACCGGATGGGCTTCACGGGTGGTCGAGGCCAGGAAGGCCTCGGAGGCCTCAAGCAGGTCTTCGAGCGGAAACTCCCCCTCCTCGACCTCGAGCCGCTCGACGATCTTGCGCCGGGTGATCGAGTCGAGCACACCCGCTTCCAGGGTGGGGGTACGCAGAAGGCCGTCGGCGGTCGCCCAGAAGATCGACGAGGTCGGAGGCTCGAGAACGATGCCCTCCGGACTGACGAAGAGCGCTTCCTCGGCGCCGGCCTCTTTGGCCAGCCTGGTGGCGTGCATGTTGGCGGCGTAGGAAAGCGACTTGACCCCGTTGAGCACCACGGTCGGCGAGTAGCTGACCGAGGCCAGGGAGATCGTGGGACTGTGATCCGGCAACTCCTCCAGCGAGAGGATGCGTCGGCCCGACCTGGTCTGAACGATCCGGATCAGGCAGTCCGCATCCCCGTTGGAGGTGATCAGCCGGTCGGCGTCCCCTTCGAGCAGATCCCGCTCGAGATCCAAGCCGATCGCGGCGGCCGAACGTTCCATCCGGTCAAAGTGGAGATCGAGGGCGAAGGGACGGCCCCCGTAGATCCTTGCCACCTCGAAAACCCCGTCGCCACGCAGCAGTCCGTCGTCCGGCAGGGGAAGAAAGGCCTCTCCCGGTTCGAGAATTTCCCCGTCGACGCTGAACCTGATTGCCGTCGCCATCTGAACCAAGCATAGAACCGCGCCCGGTCCTCCCGCCTCAGTTCATGGCTCCGATGCGGTGCAGGAAGTCGGTCAGGATGCGGGCCGTGGCCCCCCAGATCAGGTGACGGCCGATCTCGAAGGTGGGGGTGCGGATCGGGACTCCCCGCCGGACCAGTCGTCGCATCGCGTAGGAGTCGAGCAGCTCGTCAAACCCGAAGGTGAGGATGGTCGCGACCTCTTCCGGATTGGCGACCATGGTCGCCTCTTCCGAGACGAGCCCGACGATGGGCTGGATCCGGAACGAGGTGGCAAAGGTGCCGACCGGTGGCACCGCGCCGATCACGTCGACGTGGACGCGGTGCAGGGCGATCTCCTCCTCCGACTCGCGCAGGGCGGTCTCTTCCAGGTCACGGTCCTGCGGCTCGGTGGTCCCGCCCGGGAAGGAGATCTCGCCGGCATGCTTGCGCAGGTCGGCCCTGCGTTCGGTGAAGGTCAGGCGGGGAGCATGGGGCCAGTTCGAGATCGGCATCAGCACCGCGGCCTCGGTCTTGCCATGGGCTCTCATCGCCACCGCCGACTCGGTGTCGAGCAGCAGCCCGGGCAGGTCGATCGCCTTGAAGTCCACGCCCTGATCATGCCGAACCGGTGGGTCCGGCGACGGTAGGCTGGAGCGGAGCTTCGCTCCGTCCCGGAGCGGAGCCTCCCGTGACATGGCGAAAGAGAGGAGGGTGGGCAGAAAGTGGATCACGCATCCCTGATCCGTTCGATCCCGGACTTCCCCGAGCCGGGGATCCTTTTCCGCGACATAACGCCGTTGCTGCTGGACGCCGGGGCCTGCCGCGCGGTCACTCGGGACCTGGCTGAATGGGCCCGCCCCCTGGAGGCCGAGTACCTGGTTGCCGCCGAATCCCGCGGTTTCATCTTCGGCGGAGCACTGGCCCAGGAGCTGGACATCGGCTTCATCCCCGCCCGCAAGCCGGGCAAGCTGCCGGCCGAAACGGTCTCGGTCGAATACGAACTCGAATACGGCCTCGACGCGCTCGAGGTTCACGCTGATGCCCTTTCGGATGGTGCCCGCGTGCTGGTCCACGATGACCTGATCGCCACCGGCGGCACCGCCCAGGCGAAGATCGAAGCGGTCGAGAAGCTGGGGGCGGAGGTGGTCGGCTGCGCCTTCCTGATCGAACTCGAAGGCCTCGGCGGCCGCGATCGCATCGCCCCCCATGAAACCCACGCGCTGCTGAAGCTCCCGGCCGGCGGCTAGATGATCACGGGGACGGTGCCGCCGGAAGATCAGGGGGACGACGGCGGCTAGATGATCACGGGAACGGTGCCGCCGTCTATGCCCCAGGCGGCGCCAGACACGTAGGAGGCCCGCTCGGAGCAGAGGAAGACGATCGCCGAGGCGATTTCCTCCGGGGTGGCCAGCCGGCCGATCGGCCGCTTCTCACCTGCCGCCTTCAGGGCTTCCTCGCGGCTTTCGAGTCCGGCCGCTTCCTTCGACTGATCGAGCAGGCCACCCTCGGCCATCCAGAGGTCGGAAGCCGTGGGCCCGGGGCAGATCGCGTTCACCATCACGCCTTCGGCGGCGTGGCGTTCGGCGAACTGACGGGAGAGCGAGAGCATCGCCGCCTTGCCCACCGAGTAGTCGGGCATCATCGAAGATGGTCGCTTGCCGGCGGTCGAGGAGACGTTGACCACGCGACCCCAGCCGCGGTCGGTCATCTCGGGGATCGCCGCCCGCATCAGGTTCAGGGGAGCGATCACGCTGAGCTCGAACTGGAAGCGGAAGTCCTCTTCGCTGGCATCCTCGAGCGGTTTCCACTCGGCGGCGCCCGCGTTGTTGACCAGCGCGTCGACCCGCCCGAAGGCCTGTTTCCCGGCCGCAATGATGTGTTGGCCCGCGCAGTCGGAGGTGACGTCCTTGACCACGACCTCGACTTCACCGCCTTCGGCCCGGACCACCTCGGCCATGGCTGCCAGCTGCTCCGGGTCGCGAGAGACCATGAGGACCTTCGCTCCTTCGTCGCAGAGCTGCCGGGTGACTTCGAGGCCAATGCCGCCGCTGGCCCCGGTGACCACGCAGACCCGGCCCTTCAGCCCCAGGTCCATGCCCTCACTCCTCCGCGTCGCCGGACTTGCGCCGGCCTTCGAAGAGGTCGGGGAAGTCGACGTCGGCGTAACGGGCCATCGAGAAGACGAGGTCGGAGGCTCGGTTGAGGAAACGCAGGATCTCGGTCGAGGCGAGTTCGCCGGCCAGCTGGATCCGCACCGTGGCCCGCTCGGCCCGGCGCACGATCGTCCGGGCGACGTCGAGCTGGGCGGAAAGCTGGTTGCCGCCGGGGATCACGAACTTGGGCGGCAGGTTCACCCGCTCCATGTACTTGTCGATCTCGGGGTCGAGCGCATCGACCATTTCGGCCGTGATGCGGCTGATTCCGTCCTCGAGCCGGTCGGCCGCCTCCGGTGCTGTCGCCAGTTCGGCCCCGGCCACGAATAGTTCGTTCTGCAGGGCGAGGATATCGGTGGCCAGCTCTTCCTGGCTGTCGTCGCAGAGGGCCCGGGCCAGTCCGAGGGCGGAGCAGGCCTCGTCAAGGGTGCCGTAGGCGTCGGTCCTCAGGCCGGACTTTTCGACCCGTCCTCCGTACCAGAGCCCGGTCGTCCCGTCGTCGCCCTTCTTCGTATAGATCTTGACCACGCCCTGATTCTAGGGCGCGCCCGGGCCGACCCCATCGGTCGGTGCGAATCGCCCCGGATATACGGGGGTGATCCGCACCGAGCCAGGACCTGCGGTTCAACTGAGCGGGTTGAAGGCGATGCCGGTGGGGATCTTCGGGAAGAAGTAGGTCGATTTCGGCGGCATCGTCTCGCCAGCGTCTGCCACCGCCCGGACCTGCTGAATCGGTGTGGGGCGGAGGATGAAAGCGGCCTGGGCCGCGCCCGACCCGACTGCCGAAGTCGCGTCTTCGACGGTCTTGGCATATGCGAGTCCCCGCTTGGCTTCGACATCGGCTTCGGACATCCCGAGGACCCCATCCAGGACGACCTTCTCGAGGATCGCCGCGTCGAGTTCCCGGTAAGCGGGCGAGTGATCGGGGAACAGGGCACCGAGAGAGTCAGGGTCGCGAAGCCGCAGCAGCCGCCGGGTTCCGTCGGCCAGGATCAGGCCGAGGCATCCTGCGCCTTCCAGCCCGGCAGGGTCGACGTCGCCCCTGCCCTCGTTCTCGCCAACCGTTTCGAACGCCCCTTCGATACCCCTATTCAGGCGATCGACCAGATCCGGATCATCCAGGCCGGTCAGCAGCCGGTGGGTGGGGAATACGGTCAGCCCGGGATCATCCAGCGCGGTCAGCGCCATCAGGGTGTAGCAGTGGGCGCCTTCACCGCCAACCTGGTCGCGGTACACGCGGGCGGTCTCGTAACGGTGGTGGCCGTCGGCGATCAGCAACTCGGCCTCGTCCAGCTCCTGGCTCACCGCCCGGTGAACCTCGGGATCGGAGATCCGCCAGATCCGGTTCAGCGTTCCCTCGCCGTCGAGGACCTCGGCCCATGGATCCTCGCCCGCGATCGCCGGCGCCACGGCCGGCCATGCGTCACGCGTGGTCAGGGAGAAGATCGGGGAGAGATTGAACCGGGTCGCGTGGGTCAGGTCGAGCCGGTCCTGTTTCGGGCCCGGCTGGGTCCTCTCATGCGGCCGGATCCGGCCCGGGCCGTAGTCCTCGACTCGCACCCGGGCGAGGACGGCGTTGCGGATCCTCATCGATCCGTCTGGGCCGATGTACTCCTGGGTCAGGGCCCACACGGACGGGTCGCGGTCCTGGTGCAGGATCCCGCTCAGAATCCACTCCTCCATGGTTCCCGCCGCGTGTTCGTAGCGGTCCCCGCCGGGTGATTCCGGCAGGTCGATCTCGACCACGTTGAAAGGGGAACGGGCGAGCAGCGACGCCCGCTCCGCCCCGTCGATCACGTCGTAGGGGGGAGCCACCACGTCGGTCAGATTGCCGACCGCGTTGAGGTCGTAGTGGAGCGCCGGGAAGGACCGCACTTCAGCCATTGACTTTCACGGTAGCGCCCCGGAGCCGCGGTGCTTTTTCTTCCTTGCCATAGGATTGGCCACCGTGGCGCCTGAGGGGGACGCAAACAACGAACTGCCGTGGGCATTGATCGGAGCCGGGCCGACCGGACTCTCCGCCGCCCGCAACCTCTCGCGCCGTGGCATCCCCTTCGTCGGATTCGAGATCCACACTGACGTCGGCGGGCTCTGGGACATCACCTCAAAGAAGTCGACGATGTACGAGTCGGCCCACCTGATCTCCTCGAAGACCACCACCGCCTACGACGAATTCCCGATGCGCGACGAGGTGGCCGACTTTCCCAGTCACTGGGAGATGAATACCTATTTCAAGGATTACGCCGACACCTTCGACCTGCGGAGGAACTACCGCTTCGGCACCGAGGTCATCGGCGCCGAACCCGAAGACCCGGACTCGGACGACTCGGTCTGGAAGGTGACGATCAGAAATGAGGACGGGGAAGAGGAGACCGGTCGCTACGCCGGGGTGATCATCGCCAACGGCATCCTTTCCGAGCCCAGCGTCCCCGAGTTCGAGGGCCAGGACGAGTTCGAGGGCGAGATCGTCCATACGGCCTCCTACAAGCGTCCCGATGTCTTCCGGGACAAGAAGGTGCTGATCATCGGCTGTGGCAACTCCGGTTGCGACATCGCGGTGGACGCGGTCCACTACGCGGAGTCGATCGAGATGAGCCTGCGCTCCGGCTACTGGTTCTTCCCCAAGTACATCTTCGGCCGGCCTTCCGACACCCTGAACGAGGGCAAGGCCCTGCCGGCTTTTCTCAAGACCCGGATCGACGGCAAGTTCATCAAGTTCCTGACCGGCGACCCGGCCCGACTCGGTTTCCCGGTGCCGGAAGGCCGGATCTACGAAACCCACCCGGTGATGAACACCCAGGTGCTCTATTACGCCGGTCACGGGGACATTCACATCCGCAAGAACATCAAGCGGTTCACGAAGACCGGGGTCGAGTTCGTCGACGGGTCGACCGGTGACTACGACATCGTGATGCTCGCCACCGGCTACAAGCTCCACTACCCGTTCATCGATCCGGAGTACCTGAACTGGAAGGGCAACAGCCCGGATCTGTACCTGAACATCTTCACTCCGAAGTTCCGCAACGTCTTCGTGCTCGGCATGGTCGAGGCGACCGGCCTCGGCTGGCAGGGCCGCTACAACCAGGCCCATCTGGTCTCCGAATTCATCGACGCGGGCGAGCGCGATCCGGCCAAGGCCGAGGAGATGTGGCGCAGGGTCCAGGGGCCCGAGCCCGACCTCTTCGCCGGCTACCACTATCGCCAGATGGACCGGCTCCCCTTCTATGTGAACAAGGACGCCTACCGGGCCCAGATCCATGAGCACCTGAGGATCTTCGAGTGAGCCTCGCCTTCCTGACCAGCCTGCCGCTCGGGGCGGAGGACATAGACAACGTCCAGCTCCACACGAGCGACGGCATGGTCATCATTTTGAGCCTGATCATCGCGGTGATCATGTTCGGCATCGCCCTGGAGATGAAGGTCGATGACTTCAGGACGGTCAAGGATGCTCCGAAGGCGATGGCGGTCGGCATCATCGCCCAGTTCGTCCTCCTGCCGGCTATCACCTACCTGTTGACCGTGGCCCTCGGCTTCCGCCCCTCGATAGCGATGGGGATGATTTTAGTCGCCTGTTGTCCACCGGGAAACGTCTCGAACATCCTCGTCTATCGGGCGCGCGGAAACGTGGCCTTATCCCTCTCGATGACCGCCGTTTCCAATTTCCTGGCGATCTTCCTGATGCCCCTGAACATCGCTTTCTGGGGAGGCATGCACCCGGAGGCATCCAAGGTGCTGCAGGACGTGAACGTCAGTGCGATCGAGCTGCTCTTCGACATCATCGTCCTGATCGGTATTCCGCTCACGATCGGACTCTTCGTTTCCAGCCGGCATCCGGAGATCGCCAAGAAGGTCCAGCCGCTGGTCAAGCAGGTGAGCATGATCTTTCTGATCCTGTTCATCGTCGGAGCGCTGGCCAGTAACTTCAGCGCCTTCATCAACCACATCGCCCTGATTGCGGTAGCGGTCTTTCTCCACGACAGCCTGGCCCTGTTACTTGGTTACGGGATCGCGGCTTCGTTCCGGGTCGCTGAACCGAACCGGCGGGCGATCACTTTCGAGGTCGGGGTGCGCAATGCGGCCCTTGGCCTGACCATTGCATTGGCCACCTTCAAGGGGATCGGCGGGGTCGCGATGGTGGCTGCCTGGTGGGGGGTCTGGGACCTCATTGCAGGCCTGATCCTCTCCAGTTGGTGGGCGAGACGGCCGACCGGTGACCCGGTTGACAGCACAATCGAGGCCAGGGCCTGAAAGTGGGGAAATCATGAAGCGCGTTCTGGTCACCGGCGGCAACGGATTTCTCGGGCACTCGGTGGTGCGCGGTCTGGCCGAGGCGACCGATCAGGTCGAGCTGGTCGTTTCCGCCGACCTGGGTCATCCCGGCGACGATCGGCGGGTGGAGGGGGTCGACTATGTGGTGGCCGACGTCACCGACGCTTCGGCGGTTTCCGGTCCGATCGGCGAACACGGGATCGACACGGTGGTTCACCTCGCCTCGATCGTCAATCCGGGCGCCAACACCACGGTCGAGCAGGAGTTCGCGGTGGACGTGACCGGGTCGAAGAACGTCTTCGACGCCTGCCTCGCTCACGGGGTGAAGCGGGTCGTCGTTTCCTCCAGCGGTGCGGCCTACGGCTACCACGCCGACAGCCCGGCCTGGCTGACCGAGGATGATCCGGTCCGCGGCACCGACACCTTCCCCTACAGCCTTCACAAGCGGCTGGTCGAGGAGCAGCTGGCCGCGCTCCGGGAATCGAACCCGGAGCTCGAGCAGGTGGTGCTCCGGATCGGAACGATCCTTGGCGAGACCGTGGACAACCAGATAACCGCCCTCTTCAAGGCGAAGCGGCCGTTGAAGATCCGCGGCACCGAATTGCCCTTCGTTTTCATCTGGGACCAGGACGTGGTCGGGGTGATCCTGCAGGCGGTGCTCGGGGACAAGACGGGCATCTACAACGTGGCCGGCGACGGCGCGATGACGATCGACGAGATCTCCGCCGAACTCGGCAAGAAGCCCCTCGCCGTTCCGGTCAGCGCCCTGAAGGCGGGTATCTCGATCGGCCATTTCCTCCACCTGACCCCGCATGGGCCGGCCCAGACCGACTTCCTCGCCTATCGGCCGGTCCTGGACAACCGGAAGCTCAAGGAAGAGTTCGGCTACACCCCGAAGTTCACCACCCGAGAAGCGTTCCACGCCTGGCGCCTCTCGCAGGGTCTCTGAACCCCGATCAAGGTCCCGCCCGCCCGGGTTCTCAACTGCTCTGAAGCGAGATTGAAATCAAGTGCAAATAGCGCTCTCCATTTCAACCTCGCTTACACGGAGCAACGGGGCATCTGCTCTGTGGCTGCTGGAAGTAGAATCGTCGTCGCGTCGGGGCGTGGCGCAGCCTGGTAGCGCACTTGCTTTGGGAGCAAGGGGTCGCTGGTTCAAATCCAGTCGCCCCGATTTGTTCGCTCCATAGTGCGAGGAGCGAAAAATCGCGAAGTGGACGGGAGTTTCCCCCATTCCATTGGGGTTCCCCAGCGAAGCCTTGCGAAGCCCCGCGAAGAAGTTTCCAAAGGGCATAGTGCGAAAGTGGTGAGAACTTTCTCACGAGTTCTCACGACTTACAAAAGGAGCAAAAAACCGCACTGCAAAGCGGTATTCGAAGGGTTAGCTTCCACCCCGATTTGGAAGTCGAGGTCACAGCCAAGAGGGTCGCTGAGATTCTCCTTACGCCTGCCGGAAGGCCCCTTCCGGCAGGCGTACTCGAGGACCTCTCCCGTGCTGGAGATGAGCTCATGAGTTCCTTGGGTCGTCCGGGCAAGGGCGGCAGGAAGCCCAGACGTCCGGCCGGTAGTGAAACGTCGGCGATGGCCGAAGTCAGGAAGCAGCTCGGCGAGTCGGTAATCCGAAGTCACAAGGGAGCGCGTGTCGAGATTTGGGAGCTCGACGAAACTGGCACTACCGTCATCGGGGCGAGACTCTCCTCAGAAGACATCGGCAAGGGCCAGAACATCATGGGTCAGATCAAGGGCGGGTTCGATCTCTGCGGCGACCTGGGATTGAAGGTCAGGTATGTGGTGGCGGCGACAAGGATGTCGGGTGACCGCCCGCAAGCCGATCGCATGGACCTGGAGTTCATTCGAAAGTGGATTCACGCTGGCCACATCGACACCGTTGTCTACCGAGAGGTTGACCGGATGGGTCGACGGTCCGGCGTTCGAGACGAATTCTGGAGGTTCCTCGAAGAGACGGGGACGGAACTCTATTTCTCAACCAAGGGTCGCCCAACAGACTGGGACGAGGATGGTCTTACGCTTGCCGTTGAAGGGGGAATGGCCGACCATGAGCGCCGCAAGATCGTCAGGCGTACCGGTGGGGGCATCAGACAGAACCTGCTGGACGTTGGTTGGGGCTGGCCAGGATGCGTTCGTTTTGGATTCAAACGGATCGACGGCAACGCCATAGTAGTCGACCCAAAGCAATGGAAATTCGTTCAAATGGCATTCGAGAGCTACGCGAAAGTAGGCCCGACCGGTCGTGGAAGCATAAGCCGGCTCAGGACCCACATGGTGAAGCAAGGCTGTCGGATCTCTGAAGAGGGACTTAGAAAAATGCTCAGAGATGAGATCTATGTGACCGGCAAGTGGGGGGTCACGGTCCTGGACGAGTACTACGAAGGCAATCGAATCGAGATCCCGAACCCCATCTCAGCTGAACTCCAGGCCAGGAACATTGCTCTGTTGGAAAGCACAAAGGGCCGTAACAGTATTACGCCCTTCGGTACATACCTTCTGAACACGATTCCCGTCTATCACGGTAGGTGCATGCAGATCGAAGTTGAGCGCAAGCAGCCTCGATCGGGGAAAATCAAGAGAGTGACCCCCCAACTGCGGGGGAGAGGGTACGGCGACGATAGACGTGCGGATCGTCCTCCGACCTACTCTCACTATCCGAAGACCCCCAAGTGTTGCTCAAGATATTCGGTTCCGGCGGAACTGCTTGAGAGGACCGTAGTCGACTCGTTGCTTTCCCTGGCTGAATCTCGGGAACTCCAGCTTGCCTACATCCAGAAGGCATCCGAGGACGACTCGTGGGACATTCAGATTGAAGACCCACAGGCGTTAGATCGGGAGATTCAGGCGCTGACCAGAGGCAGGCGGGAAATCGTTTCGGATTTCAACGAGGAAATCCGGGGAGGAGACACGTCTGCGAAGTTTCGCGTGGCCAAGCTCCTGGACGGTATTGACGAAGACATTGCGGCTCTGACTCGCCGGAAGGAAATCGCGCTGAGTTCAAGGCCTGGTCCCGAGGAGCGGGATTCGAAAAGTTTGCGTGCCGATCTGAGGAGATGCTTGACGGCCGGGCCAGGGGATCCCGATCACCTGCGTCAGAAAAAGGTCGCGTTGATTGAAGCCTTGGTCAGCAAAGTGGTGGTACACGATTCGGATCAGGGCGGTTACGAAGTCGAGATCTTCGGTCACCTGATTCCGCCCGGCAGCCGAATCGTCCCTGAGGAGATCTCAGGCCATTTCGAGAATGCGCTCGACGAGATTCACAAACCGGCCACTAAGTCGAAACTTAGTGGCCGGTTTGTGACTGGGTGCGGAGAGCAGACGAACCACACTCCAGCTTGGCGCTCTGAGCGGGTTTTCGTGCGCGAAGTGCCGTACGAATACACACTAGATTCCGTCAAGAAGTCGATCAGATTTGCTCATGAGAAACTCCCTCCAGGACGCATGTTCGGGCGTGGATCTTCACCGTATGAGCGGCTTCGGATCGAGCACCCGGGGCTCCTCAGGACCGCGCAGATCGCGATTGTGTGTCGGAAACGCGGCACTACAAGGGATCAGGTGATCCGGTCTGCCATCGATGTCGAGCCGGGGCTCCGCGAAGGCCGCTTTGGACCTCGATCAGTAGAAGAGGTTAGGACAACAATCCGTTGGGCACTTGAGGACGGAATGACGTTGGATCCGGGGTGGGCAATGCGGTGGGACTCGTTCGCTCGAAAACTCCCCTACTTGGAAACCTACTCGTGGCTAGGTCAAATTCTCCGGGAGAACGGCACTTCGCTAAAGCGTGTGGCGTTTGAGATCAAAGCTAAGCGGAGGGTCGGGCAGCCTCGAATCGTCTCAGGCGTTCCTGCCGGCGACCCGCCCAAGACTGATCGGGCAATCCTCGTTCACGCGCTGTCGTCCGAGGAACTGGTGCCATTTGGGTACGACCGCGGCAAGCTGATCTTGCTGAGGCAGAAGAGGCGACTCTTTCGCCTGAAGATCGAGAAGGATCAGAACTTCTACTACCCCAAGTGGCAGTTCTCAACGGAGATGGGCCCTCGCTCGATCGTGCCTGAAATTCTCGCGATCCTCGGTGCATTGGGTCTTGACGAATGGGATCTGGAGGGCGTCATGTCCGAAAGCTCCGAGTTCGGAGGGAAAACTCGCAGCCTCAGGGAGCTAGTCGATGAGGAGGCCTCTGCCGAATGGTTGATAGCTCAAATCAAGTACAGACTTGAGGTCAGAAGGAGAAACAAGCTAGACGGCAGCTGAGGATGCTCTTCGCCTAGTTGCGGGATGGCCTTGAAGACCCAAAGATTTCCCGGGACCTAGCCGGCGAGGCACCTGACCTCGGGTTAGGCTTCTCGCGCCAAGGCTTGGCAGCGATTCAGCACTTGGCGAAGTGGCTCAGTTATCCGGTTGGTTCGTCTCATCTCGGCGGCGAGTTCGCCAAGCGTCTTCTCGTCCACAGTGACTTCAAACCATTTCCTCCAGTAGTTCTTCCACTCACCTTGATGTGCTTCGCGGGCTTCGACTTTCTCGGCGAATCTCTCCCGTGCGTCGTTGTGACCCGGGAACTTGGGGAAGCGCTCCTTGATTACTTCCTCATCGATCAAGTCGAACACGTCGTATCCCGGCGAATCGACACCTACCGGCTCAATTGTTCGGGCAAGCCTGTTGGATTCGTGAACCAGTTTGGCGACCGTACCCGGCTCGCGTGCGCCTGCCTTGCGAGCCTCCTCCTCCGCAATCTTGGGATTGGAAGTCACGGCCTCGACGTAGCTGCTGTTGATCCCGTCGAGCCAAACCGCGATCTTCGCGTTGCTGAATCGCAGTAGGGAAGTCTCAAGGACGGCTTTGGCTTTGGCGTGGCTGTATCCCTGCATTGGAATGACCAAGATTCCGGATTCGCGAAGCTCCGACGGAAAAGCGTTCTCCAACACCGCCCGATCCATTTCTCCTTCGACCCAAAGAACCACGCTAGTCAACGCCAGGAGCTCTCCACGATCAAGACCCAACTCTTCTGCCGCGACTCCCATTTCGGTCAGTTCCCCAGGGTCGATTGACCCAAAGTGCGTTGGGGAATTGCCTTCGCGCAGGAGGTACGTGTACTTGGTTTCTCCTCTTATCCCCATGAACGGCACGGAATGAGTCGCAACCATGACCTGAATCCCGTTGGAGACGGTGCTGCCGAGCCAACTGGCCATCTCTCGCTGGAGTTTTGGATGGAGAAACCTCTCAGGTTCATCGATTAGAAGCAGGACTCCCCGAGTTAGCTCCGCGGCATCAGTCTCTGACGTTTCACCGTCACTGTCGAGAAACCAGAGTTCATTGCTCGCCCTAACCGTCAAGCCGCGATCGGAGTTACGGACCATTGGGAGAGTGTCCTCAAGTGCTTCCCTGAGGTTGCGGACCCGCTGTGTCTCTTCAATATCGTCAAACCAGGTTCCAGACAACCAGGATCTCAGGTGCTCATTCGTCACTGCCAGATCGGAGGCGACCAATTGAATCGCGTTGACGGCGTAAAGGATTGAAATGTTGACCCACAACCTGAACCCTTCAGCCATCCGATCTATCTGGATAGCTCCACGGTCAGAGCCAATTGTGCGGTCGGTGAAGAACTCCGGATCGACAGGCTCAACTTCGAACCTCAGTTTGCTCTCAGCCCATTTCTCGGGATGGTTGACCCGAATACGAATCCTGTAGCGGCGGGAAATGGACTCTGGGAGAACATCCGCGATCATTCTCTCCAACTTCCGGCACAAAGTCGGGACATCCTTCGAGAGGGCCCAATCATCTTGGCCGTTGCTCGTGACCCACGGGTCGGGTACCAAGTCTTCGATGGATTCCTCAAGTGGATCCTCGTTCTGAGTCATCAGGATGTCGGCCCACCGCAACTGGGCGACACAGTCGGCTACCGCAAGTTCCGTGCGCTCAAGAACCTCAGAATTCCCGCGCGGATACAGCGGCTTGGGGACCAGAGTCATGTTCGTTTGGCCTATGGGCGCCAACACGACGGGTCCCTGCAAGTGATCACGTTGGCCACTTGTGGAGAGGCTTATGAACGACTTCGCACGTAAATTGCCCCTTGCGGCCCATTCGGCACCTAGAACTCCGGAACGTTTGAGAGCTTCCGCTATCTGAGGTGGGGTTGCGACGACCGGCGGCAGACAGAGCAGGAGATTCCAACCGCGAACCTCTACAAAGCCCGTATTGATTGCGGTTGGCTCGAACCCGACTAGGAATCTTCCAGTTTCCGCGGACTCAGTTTGAAGGAAGTCGATGACCTGTAGCCAAGATTCTTGATGGGGACCCGTGTACGCCGACCGGATTTGGTCTAGCCACTGTTCGGTCAGGTCCTCATTGGAAGAAAACTCGACGTCCTCGATGTCATGGGCTGTCAGTCCGCTTTCATTCGCCCACCATGTCTCGCGATGGCGACGAGCCTCTTTCCGGTAGGAGTACCGGCTTTGCGATGGGATTTCGTCCAGCAGATCTGAAATCCCGGTCTGAGGATCTCGTCGAACCGATCCGGTTCTACGTCGACGAAAACGATCCCATTCAGTCCATCCGAACCACTCAGCAGATCGTGAACGCAGTTGAGAAGTGTGCTCTTCCCACTATCGTTTCGGCCAAGTATTCCCGTGAAATCGTCAACGGGAAGGTGCCCCGCTTCAATGGGCCTAGGACCGGTACCGGCGATGAGCCTGGTGCCTCCGTGGAGCGTGACGCCGACGACCTTCATGCACTCAAGTCTAGGAAGAAAGACCTACTACGTCTCCATTGCGAGCCGCAAAAGCCAAGCCACCTTCTCTGACACCATCGGGGAGTGCCCGGGAATTCGAGTCCCTTTTAGGAAAGCCCAGGCGTTAAGTCGCTCCGGTATCTCTTGAGCGGGAATGATCGTTCGAAGGATTGGACCGCCAGCTACGGTTCTGAGCTCGTGACGGGTTTAGGATTTTGAGCCTATGGATGATCGGGAGAAGCGCGATATGCGGAAGGGCTCGGAGTTGAGTGACAACGAGACTCTTGAGGGAGTCGCCGCTCTCCAACCTGGGATTTCAAGGTCGATTCAGCTTTCGGCCATGATCAACTGGTTGGGTTTCACCGTTAGCGACTTGGTTCAACTTGGCCGAGTTGATCAAAGTCAGATAGAAGCGTGGCTGCGGGCGTCCAGAGACACGGGACTACCGAGGCTCGTTGATGATGTTCGAGCTATTTCGATTCGGATGGTTGAAGACGGGAGCTTTGCCCCCACGGAGATCGGGTCATGGTTTCGCGAACCTAATGCCTATCTTGCGAATCAGAGTCCCTTGCAAGTGATCGAGGACGGCAGATACGAAGACGTGCTGGTTGCATCGCGCTTGGGACCATTCCCCTGAGAGACATGCCATCGGGCGAGGTTCAATGCGAGCTCGCTGATATTGCCTGCGGCATCGGCGTCCAGAACAGTGCCGCGAATGGTTTCGCCAAGAAGGCAGTTGCTTCAGTCAAGCTGAATAAGGCTGCGGGCAAGACCTACGGCGCAGCCTGACCTAGCGGTGACTCGGCGGGGCAGAAGACATTTTCTCTGCGCCGCAGAGTCATGCGTGAGCTGTGACGTCACCGATATCTCGAACTTCGAACTACGGTCCAAGTAAATCGAATCGCGGAACCACGTCTTCCGGAACGCACCGCTCGAACCGCGAAATTGTGTCGACCGAATGAGAGTCTGCGGAGTTTGATCGGAGACTTGCATCGCGAGAAGACACGCCGGTCCAGGCGGCACTCAAAGGTGTCGCCTTTTCGGGACGAGGTGAAGCCGAAGACGGCGGTCCTGGAGGATGTGCGTAGTTTCGGCTTCTTCCCAAGCGACACTTTCCCGGGAGCGACCTGGGTAGGTTCGAAGCGTGCTTGCACAGTGGAATCCGCGTCAAGCTCGATCGTGCATGTTGGGTCACTTCCGGAGCAGCCTCCCGTCCAGCGCTTGAATTCTGAACCTGCGTGGGCGTCCGTGTTCAGTACAACAACGGTTCCGGACTCGAAACTTGCCGAGCAGGAACCACCACACGCAATTCCGGCCGGATCGCTTGAAACCGATCCGGTCCCCGATCCCGTCTTCGACACCGTTACCGCGTATCGCTGAACTGGAACGGCGGAGAAGTTGGCGGTCACAGACCGATCGGACTCCATTGACACTTGGCACAGTCCGCTGCCCGAACAGTTGCCGGCCCAGCCGTCAAACTGACTTCCTGGCGCAGCATCGGCGATGAGAGTGACGGTATCCCCTGGTGCGAAATATCCGTCGCAGTCTGTACCGCAGTTGATCGAGTCCCCAACCGAGGTGACGACACCGGTACCGTTACCCGCCTTATTGATAGCGAGGCGCGGATTGAGTTCGAACCGAGCTGTCATGGGAGCGTTCACCGACTCAATCTGAAATTCGCAGACAGGTTCGGTTGACGAGCCGCACGGTCCCGAGCTCCATTCAACAAATCGGCTGTCGGCGTTAGGGGAGGCAGTAAGGGCTACGTCAGAACCGAAATCCATCGTCGTGTCGCATTCTGTACCGCAGGAAATGCCAGTGGGACTCGAAGTGATGGTGCCGGTCCCGGTCCCGGCGGTTGACACTGAGATTGGCCGTATCAGAACGAACCGGAATCCAACCGACTTCGCCTGATTCATGGTCAAGGTGCAACTCGTAGCTGTCCCGCTGCAGGCACCGGACCAACCGGCAAACCGGGACAAGGAGTCGCCTGAATCAGTGGGTACGACGGTAAGCGTCACGGATTCTCCGACCGCGAAATATCGAGTGCACGCGTCGCCGCAGTAACCGTCATCCGGGTTGATCTCAATTTCACCCGAACCGTTGCCACTCTTGGCAAGATCTAAAGGCCACTCAGTGGCGAGGAAATCAGCTTGAACGACCTTTGGACTGTCAACGGTTAAGAGGCAGCTGCTCTGCCCCGAACAGTCGCCTCCCCAAGAAAGGAACTCGCTATGAGCAGTGGGTTGAGCGTTCAGATTGACCTGGGTGCCGTCCGGGAAGTAGCTGAGACACATCGAGCCGCAGTCAACCCCGGCCGGCTGAGACGAAACCGAGCCCGACCCGTCACCCTGCCGTTCAACAAGCACGCCGGGTCCACTCTCAATTAGTTCGGGAAGCCAATGATCGTCGTCAACCCTCCAGCCAGCGACGTCTGCTCCGACCGGGCCTAAAGCCATTCTCGGATCCCCGGCGAAATCTCCGGCAGCAGAGATGCGGCGGGGAACTCCGAACTGGCCCGGGGAAACCTCATCGACCGACCAGACTTCCTGTTGGGTGCCGGAAGTAACCACCCGCTCAAAGATGATTCGGAACACGCCGTCATCGCCAACCCCTAGGACGGGCAGCAGCCCGCTGGACGTAATTGGTGTTGGGGATTGGAAAACGCCCCCGGCCGGGCGATAGGCACCAAAGATAGATCCGTTCTGCGTCTTCCAAACCGCCTGAAAGTTTCCATCTGCGTCAGCGGAAACGATTGGTGCTTGGCCACTTGATGCTGAGAGCAAGACCGGACTTCCAAACGAACCAGTCGAGTCCCCGAAGACAGCCTTGGGAACCGACTGGCGATACACAATCACGGTCACTCCGTCAGGAGATGCCGCGATTTCAGGATCAAATGACTCAGCGGTACCATCGGAGATCTGGACCGGAGATGAGAAGGATCCTTCGGCCGGGCGAGTAGCGGCCTCAATGGTGTAGCGGGGCGATACGAACCTGTAGTCACGTTGCCACACCACGGTCGCGGTGCCACTTGAGTCCACCGCGAGCTGCGGAAGGTACGCCTCCCGGTTGGCTGGAGAAAGGAACTTGGCGGCTCCGAAGCTGCCATCTGACGGTTTGACACGAGACTGGATTCTGAGGCTATCGCCGTCAGAGCCGGTCCACACAACAATGGTCTCACCGGCGGGGCTAATCGTAACCTGGGGATCCTGGGACTCCCCGTCGATCAGGACGGTGGGAGAGCCGAAGGTCGTCGATGAATTCGGTCGGTGAAGTTCAAGGAGGTCATCAGTTCCGCCACCGTAGTTGAGAGTGTTGAACACGATCGATGCCTCCCCGTTGTCACCGATCGCGATCTTTGGTTCACCCAGCGAATGGTCAAATGCCGTTTCGGTGTAGAGGGTCTGAGGGGCACCGAACTCGCCGTCCGGAGGTCTTGTTGCCACGAACAGCTGGGAAAAAGTGACCCAGGCAGCCACAGCGCTGCCATCAGATCCGACAGCAACGGCAGGTGAGCTGGACTGAACTCCACCATGAGGTTGAGCTACTGAAGGCGGTGCCCAGGAGCGTTCCACAGAAGTAAAGTCCGCTCTACTCAAGCAAGGAAAAAGCAGCGCAAGAGCGAGCAGCGTCAGTACTGATGCTGCCGCAACCTCTCGATTCTTCGCGATCCGTGCGTTCACCTTGTCCTCCCTTGCCCACAGACGCAACAAAGGTTACTCGACCAAACTGAACCGGAACAGGAAAGAACATCGCGTCCCCGAATTTCGCCCGGCAGCGACCCGCGGCCACGCCGCGATTAATAGGTCGGACTCCGATTAACGCGGCGAACTGATCGACTCTCTCTCCGTAGCAAAGGGGGGCTTGCTATGGGCGCGGGTGCCTACCAGGTAACACCAACTACCCGGAAGTATCCGGCCCCCGATATTCGGCCCATTTTGTCAGACCCCTATCAATTGGGCCGTCTTCACGAAAGCCGCTGTCGGTCTCTGGTTCTTGGCCGAGAGTGAAGTTGCTGTCCACCAAGACTGGTACTTGTTGCCCATGGCGACAGCACCATGGGCGGACGATACTCAAGTACCCCGATTCTGGTTACCAGTGGGGGAAAACGTTGAGATGGCGGATAACGGGTTCTTCCCAGACCCATATGGAGAATGGTCGGTCTATTACTCCGGTTCAGCCAAAGAACTCGAGCAACTAGGCAGCATCAGCTGCGCCGTCTTACTCGGTGAGCCTGGAACCGGCAAATCTACTGCACTTAGAGCCGATTACAAGCGAGTCAAGGCTACCGGTGCGAAGGCGCAATTCGTCCATCTTGGCGAGACACAAGACGAATCATCCCTGCGCGCCCGGCTCTTCGAGTCGGACACGTTCAAGAGTTGGGGTGGAGGAGACGACCACCTCCATCTTTTTCTCGATTCACTCGACGAAGCGCGGCTACGAGTTGAAACGGTCGCCACCATGCTCATGAGTGGCCTTGAGAAGGCCGACTTTGGGCGCCTGTCGCTGAGGGTCGCATGCAGAATCTCCGAGCGCCACGTCCCACTCGAAGCATTCCTCAGGGCAGCATTCGGTGAAGAGAATTTTCGGGTGCTTTCGCTAGCCCCTCTCCGGAGGTTGGACGTGGAGTACCTGGCGGAACGCTGCGGGGTCGACCAGTCCGAGTTCGTATCTAGCTGCGTCAAGCACAGTCTCCAGCCGTTGGCAATCGTTCCGTTGACCTTGGGGATGCTGCTCAAGTCGACGAAAGCAAGCGGCGAGATTCCGCGTGACCGAACACAGGCATACGAACAGGGCCTACGCCTGCTTTGTTCTGAATCCAATCCAGATCGGGAGACGGGTACTACTGCTGGAGGCAACCTGTCGGAAGGAGAGCGGTTCAGCGTTGCGGTCCGAATCGCCGCAGCATTGAAGCTATCCGGCCGAAGCTCAATTACGACCAAGCCCGGCTTGGTCAACGCTGACTCGGTGGCGATGTCCGACCTCGCGGGAGGTTCGGAGCAAAACTATGCAGTTTCGGGGGAAGCTACCTTTCAAGTTGATGAAGCCGCAATCCGCGAAACCCTTGGATCCTCGCTATTTACGGTGGACTCAGAGGGAAGAAGCAGCGTTTCGCACGCCTACTTCGGAGACTTCCTTGCCGCAAGGTGGTTGAGTAGCTCGGGACTGGGCCTCGACCAGGTGCTCGATCTCCTGACGGTCTCGGACGCAGACGACTCGGATCCCTCGGTCGTTCCCCAGCTTCTGGAAGTAGCTTCGTGGCTCAGTGGATTGTGGCCTCCGTTCCTTCGCTACGTCGCCGCTCACCATCCACTTGTCGCTTTGCGGGGGAACCTGGACGGAGCTTCCGACTTGATGCGGGAACAGCTTGTATTCGCGCTAGTTCAGGCAGCTGGTGAGGACTACATCGACCTCTACGACAGGCAGCTCCGAGCCGAGATGGAGGGACTCGAATATTCGGGTCTCGCGGCCCAACTCAGGCTAATTCTCCAAGACGAAACGCGGACGCAGAAAGCCAAGGAATGTGCCTGCGAGGTCGCGCGCGCCTGCAAGACGGAAGCTATCGAAGACGAACTCCTCAATCTGTCCCTGAATTCTGATGTGCCCGTGCCTCTGCGAGTTCAAGCAGTCCGGGCGCTTGAGGAGTTCGGCGGTGACAAGACTTTCAAGCGGCTGTTACCCATGGTCATCGAAAGTCAGCCTCTTGATACTGACGATGAGTTGAAGGGGACTGTCTTCAGAAGGGTTTGGCCCGGACTCATGTCTTGCGGTCAGGCGCTTAGGGCTCTCAATGAACCCAAGAATCGAAACCTGTTGGGGGCTTACAAGAGCTTCGTCTGGGGGGACTTCGTGAAGGGACTAGAGGATCGCGACCTTCCTGCCGCGCTGCGATGGGCAAGCGAACTTCCGTCGGCGCATGACCCCATGGACTCACTCGACGAGGTTCGAGAAGAGCTTCTGCTTAAGAGCTGGCCCATGGTGGGAAACAACGAGGCAATTACCAAAGGCTTCGCCAGGGTCGTGGTCACGCTCCTGAAAGGCCACGAGGATCTGCTCGACAACACGCGGCGCACCAAGCACCCTGAGGCGTTCACCGATGCGGACAAGAGGCGTGCGCTTATTCGCCAACTTGTGCCGGCCATCACCGAGCAGGAACTCGAGCCAGTCGTCGTGGCATTTATGTGTCATCCACCACTCGTGTGCGACGTTGACTTCGATTGGTTGGTCGAGCGACTCAAATCAACCATCGGCAAGAAGAACGAACCTGGGTGGGCGAATCTGGTGGCTCTGGTCGGAAGAGGTACTGAGGATCTGATGGTGCTTGAGCTCTGCGATCAATCGCCTGAACTAAAGACGATCGCTGGCGGAAGGTTTGCGGCCGTAGCAATCGACTCTGAGGAAGCGGAATCTGCCAGGAAAGTCTTGGAGATTTCAAAGGAACGCCAGCAACAAGACGAAAAGGAAAACTCTCTTCGGGACGAGATGTTGTGTGCCGCCAAGTCGGCGATTGCGGCGATGTCCAAGTCCAAACCGGAAGATTTTTGGCATGCCCTCTACCACCTTGAGCACATTCCGCCCCAGTCCCCCCGAACCTACGCAGATTCGGATCTGACGGAATTTCCCGGTTGGTCGCTGCTGACCGCAGACGAACAGACGAAGCTAGGTGAATTTGCTCCGCGATACCTGAAACTGATCAATGTCCCGCCGAAAGAGTGGGTGCCCACCCGGCAGATCCGTTGGGATGTCTGGGCCGGTTACAGGGCGCTGCGCCTAGCCCACGACTGTGTTCCGGATCAGCTGGCGAAATTGCCGAAGAAATACTGGGTTAGGTGGCTTCCGATCGTTCTCGACTGGCCGAGAGAAGGTGAGAGTGAATCCGACTTCAACACGTGGCTGCTGGGGGAACTGGCAATGAGATGCCCGGCCGAGTTGGCCGAAGGCATCGACGCGCAGATTCTCCGCGACCGCGACCAAGGCTTCGTAAACGACGCTCGACTGGAGGCTGCTTGGTGCGAAGCAGTTGAAGAAAGAGTTCTTCGTCGAGCAAAAGACCGACGAATCAGCACTGAGAAGCGACGTGCTCTCGTCGAGGTTCTTGTGCGGCGTAAATCCGAAGCTGGCCTCGGCTACGCCTATCGACTCGTCGTTCCTGATGCGGTCAGAAGTGGTGGTGCGCGTCGAAAACTCGCCACTATGACGGCAGTCGTCTTGGCCGTCAACGACAGTGCCAAGGCTTGGCCGCGGGTCCACGAGTTGATGGGTCGCTTTCCAAGACTTGCAAAGGACATCATCCGAGAATTCTCAGTTCACCGCGAATCTATCTGGATCTCGAAACTCGACGCAAGCCAAGCCGGAGAGCTATTCGAGACAGCGGAGAAACACTTCCCCATAGCCGAAGATCCTAGCCTTGATGATCAACGAGGTAACTACCCAGTCAGGGCTCAGATTGCTGACTGGCGAAACAACATTGTTCGGATACTTCAGGCCATGGCATCAGCCGACTCGGTTCGGGTCCTCTCTGAGATCTCCGCGAGGCGACCCAGGATGCTGGGATTCAAGAAGACGCTACGGGAAGCACAGCAAGCGTTACTCGCCCAATCGTGGCTCCCACCGTCCCCAGCGGGAATAGTTCAGATGAGCGGGGATCAAGCCCGACGGTGGGTTCGCTCGGACAGCGATCTTCGTGATGTCGTGGTGGCATCTCTCGACCGGGCTCAGGCAGCGCTCCAGGGAGTGCACCCGAGGGTTGGTTCACTCTGGAATACCGACCCTGTGACACCCAAGCCCGAAAACCACTTGTCGGATTGGCTTCGCGACTTTCTTCGCGAAGACCTCAAGGGCAAGGGGGTATTGGTCGACCGAGAGACCGAAGTCAGGTCAGGACCGAAGAACAAGATGGGCGAGGCGGTAGATATCCAGGTGAACGCTGTTGCTGGAGACCGAGTGGAGGGAGCCCCGATCGTTTCGCTGATGATCGAGGTAAAAGGTTGTTGGCACAGGAACGTTCTCACCGAAATCGAGACGAAGCTCGCTGACCGGTATCTCGATCCGAAACGGCGATACGGGCTCTACGTCGTGGGTTGCTTCGCTTCCGAGCAATGGGATCCGTCTGACTATAGGAAGAAGGCGTGCTCCCGGTTTGACCGCGCCGAACTGTCCAAGAAGCTAGACGTGGAGCCGGCCAGGATCAACCATGAGAAGGAAGTGCGGATTACCCCGCTAGTACTTGATTGCTCTTTGGCGAAGCCGCCACTCGCTTAGCGTGGCCCAGTCCAGAATCACCGGTCTGTCGATCGTGAATCTTTATTTCGCAGTAGCTGCGGACAGTCAGAGATTGGGAGATTTCAAATTGAGAACTGATCGGCGGCGATCCGAGGACGAGTAGGACCTCCAAGGAATAGGAATCTGAGCAAATAGACCGAAAGAACGTAGGGTCGGACAGTCGATTCTTCTTGAAGCCCAAGAATCGTTCTACCCGGGCTTGTCAGATTGTCCTGGCTTCGCCGACGCTTCAACCGTCGAGTTCGTGGCTAGGTCGGACTAAATGTTGGGGAACTGGATTCGGATCTCCAAGGTAGGCTTGCCCGGTTGGGAGAAGCTCACGACGTGTACGCCGTCCAGTCGTCGAAGCCGCCAATGAATTGCGAGCCATGGAACAGAAGTCACCAAAGCAAATAGCAGCTGAGATCTTCGACCTGAACCGCGGGCGGTTGGGTGCTGAGTTCGGACTCCTGACGGCTTTGGTTCTGGTCTACGCGTTTTCGAAGGACCGACACGTCCAAGAAGTGCTCGTTACCAATCCGGATCGGATCCGTTTGGCGATGAAGAACACAGAGGACTACCTCCTGGCGGACAGCCTTCCCGCGATCGATGGAGAGTTGGTGGTCCTGCCAGACTCGAACCTAGCTCGGGTCGGAGAGTTGGTCATTTCTCAATCTCCGGTGAACCAGACGGAGATTTTCGAGGAGCTACTTAGGCTCCACGAGTCAAACGCCGGGCGGGCCGCTGGTGAATACCGGACCATGGGTTGGGTTGCCCAGCTTGTCTCTGAGATCGTGAGTCTGGATCCAGGGCAGACCGCAATTGACCCGGCCTGTGGATTCGGCGACATGATGATTGAGCTCGCGAAAGTGGATGTCGAACCGTACGGAGCAGACATCTCGCCAGAAGCGCGAAACGTGTCTAGGCTACGTCTTGCGATACACGGTGTAGGCGAACACGTCGAGAACGCGGATTTCTTGAAGTCTTGGCAGCAAGTGCGTGGTGAACACCACTCGATAGTGATGTCGCCTCCTTGGGGTGTGCGGCCAAGCAAATCCGACGAGATTGAGTTACCTAGCTGGGTGACGACCAAGTCTCCGCTCGACCTCGCTTGGCTGGCGATGGGAACCGAAGCGTTACCTGCGAACGGTCAGCTCGTGGCTCACCTTCCGGCTGGAGTGGTGGAGCGTTCCCGCGACGTCGATGCCGTGCTTCAATTGGTTACCCAGGGTCGGCTGGAAGCGGTTATCAACCTTGGAAGTGGGTCATCGCCGGCCACCGCGATCAATTCGGTGATCGTCGTCGTGCGACCTGTCGGCACGAGTGACACCGTTCTCATGGTTGACGCTTCAGCCTTGGGGACTCGCGGAAAAAAGGGAAGCACGTCTCTGGATCATTCCGAGATACGGGAAATCACCAACTGCCTCCGTGACTTTCGTGAGAGTGATTCGGTCGTCAAGAGCGACTTTCACCGACCCGGATTCGCACGGGGAGTTTCGCTTCAGCAGATACTTGGTAGCACGCCGCTGTCTCTCAGCCCAAGCCGTTTTGTGGATGTCTCAGAAAAGGGCCATGAGATTCCCGAGCCTTCTCAGACTCTTCTGACGGAACTCAGATTGGAGGGCTTCAAACCGTTCCGTAAGCCTACGTCGGTTCGGCTCGCCCCGATCACCGTGCTTTTCGGCCAGAACAGCGCAGGAAAGAGCAGCTTGGTTCAAGCGCTGATGATGTTGAAGCAGAGCGTCAAAGCGAACCATTTTGTTGCTGACGGAGAAGTGGTGCAGCTTGGAAGCTTCGGAACTTTGGTCAATGGCCATGACCTGGATCGTCCAGTGCGCCTGGGGGTCTCCTTCGGGGTTCCGGTTGATTGGCACACGCCTGGGTTGGTGCTGAACCCAGGTTGGCTGAGAAGTATCGACTTCGAGTTTCGAGGGTCCGTGGGCTCTGAGGTCCGTCTTGAAAGGGTCATTGTCGATCTTGGTGAAGGGCACGTGGCGAGTTTTGATTTCGATCCGAGAGCTGACGGCTTGGCCATGACTGCAGAGGATGCGGTGAACCTCGTTCGGCACGTGGCGGAAGGAGAATCACGATGGCGGATTGCCGCTCCAACGGCAAAGCGCACGGAAACGGGACCAGCATCGTTCCGAAAGCAGCGAGTCAGTGAAGTAAAACGAGTGCTCAGCCGCATCGGCGATTATTTGCCGGTCAAAGTCGAGGGTTTGGTTCCAGCTTCAGCAGATCTCGCCATTTCGAACTACGGCAAAGGGAAAGCGGCCAACGATGGAGAACTCGCGTCGAGTTCAATCGATGGTTCGCTTGCCCTTCCAGCCAAGACGGGTGAAGAGCTGGGTCGCCTTCTTTCGGAGATGAAGTACCTTGGCCCGCTTCGTAGCGCTCCGGAACGGGTCTATCCGAGGCGTACTGGCGACGGAGGAATAGGAAATTCAGGCGAGAATCTGGCCATCTACTTATTTGAGCATCGGTCTGAACTGGACGAGATAAATAGATGGCTGGATCGGCTTGAGATGCCCTATCGACTGGACGTTGTGTCGCTCGACGCTGGGGTGAAAGGTCTTCCGGTTGGTGACCTGGTCGCGTTGATTCTCACCGACCATAGGTCTGGGGCGGTTGTAAGCCCAGCCGACGTTGGGTTTGGCATAAGTCAGGTGCTCCCGATAGTGACTCAACTTCTAGCGAACCGGCAGACCGTGATTGCTGTCGAGCAGCCCGAGATTCATCTTCATCCGGGTCTGCAGGCGCGATTCGCTGAGCTTCTGATTGACGCGACTCGACCCGAGAGCGCATCCAACCAGGTGATTGTCGAGACTCACAGCGAGCACTTGATGTTGAGGCTCCAACGGCGGGTTAGGGAGGGCGAGCTGTCCCCAGATGAAGTCTCGGTTCTCTACGTGGACTGGAACGAAGAGGAAGCTTGCGCGGAGGTGATTCACATTCCGCTGGATGAAGACGGATCCTTTACTCGAGCGTGGCCGAACGGGTTCTTCGCCGAGAGGTTTGACGAGATTTTCTCCGGGGGCCTTGATCTGCCCGAACTTCCGGACGAGACTGCACTGTGATTGCGAAAGTCTCCGTTTCTCCTTCGGTACTCGGTCCGGTTCCACCCGATGCTTCAAAGGCGGAGAAAGCGTTTCTCAAGAGAAACCTTCAAGCACTCGCAAAATCTTTGGTTCAGCACGGTTGCCTGGTCGCTGCCGACAAGGATGATGCGGTCGCGCTACTCCAGGCAGCAAAGGAACTGGAGCAAACCGCCCCCGGGCCTTCGAAAGCCTGGTTGGAGGCCTTGATCATGTTGAAGGACTGCGATCGGTGGTATGTGACTAGCCCCAACCGACCTCCGGTGTCGGGGGCAACGGAAGTGGGATCCCTGAGGGACAACTGGAAGGGTGCAGTTCGGGTCGTGGTAGTAGATCAGGACCAATCCGAAGCGATGGGAATCTTCGATTGCGATACCAGATCCCAGCCCGAGATTTCTCCGATGATGGTGGCACGTGATTCCGCGACGTTTGATCGTCTCTCAAAGCTGGCTGAGGCGGGTGTATGGAAGGCGTCGCAATCCAGAGAGGATTTTTGGGCTCGGGTCCTTCGTCCCCTTGCACAGCGAAGCAAATGTATTGAGATCTGCGACAGATTCATGCTTCGCGGCATGGTCGAGAGGGCGGAGGGTGCTCGTCAGTCAGAGGACGATGACGCTCTTTCCTGGCTACTGAAAAGGATTGACGAAGACGGATTCGACGGTACGACTGTGGCGGTCTATACGAGCCTCGGAGAAAATGTGAGGATCAAGGGAGAATCGATTCAGGCTCCGGGCAATCCTGAGTTGGTCAAAGAACTCATAGATGAGTACTTCCAGGTCGGCGGCGGAAAAATCAAGATGCTTGAGGCCCACGCGGTCTTCTGGAAGAAGATGAAGTTCGCCGATCGTCCACACGACAGACACATCTCATTCTCCTGCGGTGCGGACATTGGGCTTGAACGAGGACTGGACAGCTTCGACTCGGAGTCGGTCGAAGCCAGTTCTGGAATTGCGTGGACATATGGCCACAGCCAAGAGACCAAGAGCAAGAACGCGCAGGAACGAAGGGCAATAGAGTCGGCTTCCTGATGGCTTTTCACTCATCGAGCGCGAACGATTTGAGTTTGGCATGAGCGAAACCCGTGAGCCAGACTATGACCTGAACCCTGAACAAAGGGCTCGGCGCCGGATTGATGCTCTCTTGAGTGATGCGGGCTGGGATCTTCAGGACTTCAAGAAGATGGACTTGTCCAAGCCGTACGTTGCAGTGCGCGAGTACCAACTCCCGGGCGGTCCGGTGGACTATTTGCTTTACGTGGACAGAAAGGCGATCGGCACAGTTGAGGCCAAGAAGGAGGGGGAGACTCTGCGGCCCGTCGAATGGCAAGCCAGCCGGTACGCGCAAGCTTTCAGCGACAAGGCAGAGAAGGAGGCGATCCCGAACTTCGGCTTTCCACTGCCAGTCAGCTACATCTCTACGGGTACGGAGACGCTATTCGAGAACCGAACTGAACCGAACCACCGGCCCCGGGAAGTCTTTGCCTTCCATCGCGGCGAATTCCTGTCTGAGGTTGTTCGGATGGGATCGATCCGCTCCGGAGTGTTCGAGCTTCCGCATCTTGCCAAACAAGACCTTCGTGATTGCCAAGTGGATGCGATCATCGGACTGGAAGACTCCCTTCGAGCGAACAGGCCTCGTGCGCTGGTTGAGATGGCCACAGGTGGAGGAAAGACGATCGCGGCAATCGCGCACGCGTACCGGCTACTTCGATGGGCTGAAGCCAAACGCATCTTGTTCCTGGTTGATAGAAGAAATCTAGGTATTCAGGCCAAGAGAGACTTTGAGAACTGGGTGACACCGGATGATGGTCGGAAACTGAGCGAACTCTTCCCGGTTCACCTCCTGACCTCGAACACGATCCCGGAATCGGCAAGCGTGGTCATCACGACCATTCAGCGACTCCGGTCAATGCTGAAGGGCGAGGAAGCCTTCGACGGGGAGAACGAAGACTTCTCCGGGTGGGAGCTCGCTGGCTTGGCTTCTGAACCCACACCAATTCAGTATCGGCCCGAGGTTCCGATTGAGACCTTTGACTACATCTTCATCGACGAATGCCATCGATCCATCTACGGTCCGATGGGGCAGGTGCTCGACTATTTTGATGCCTTCCAGATCGGCCTGACGGCAACGCCGTCCAGGGTCACTTACGGATACTTCTCCAAGAACGTCCTCGGCGAGGGGGAGACCGAACCGAACGTTGTCTCCCAGTATCCCTACGAAGAATCTGTGCTTGACGGAGTCAACGTGGGCTACGTCGTCTACCGGATCCGTACACGGATCACCGAAGGTGGCGGACATCTAGAAGCCGGTGAGTGGGTTGACCTCAGAGACAAGAACACTCGGGCTCGAGACCCGCACCAACTCGACGAGGATTTTGATTTCACTGAAAAGGATCTGAACGCAGCGATCGTTGTCAAAGATCAGATCCGCACGATCGTCCGTGCGTTCAAGGATGCAATGCCGATGCTCTTCCCGGGCCGAACGACAGTGCCGAAGACGGCAGTCTTCTGCAAGGACGAGAGCCACGCGGAGGATGTTCTGGAGATAGTCCGCGAGGAGTTTGGCCAAGGGTCAGAGTTCGCAAAGAAAATCACCTACAAGACCGAAGGATCCTCCGAACAGGCCATTCAGGACTTCCGCACGGACCCTAGATTCCGCATCGCTGTGACGGTGGACCAGATCTCAACTGGCACTGACATCAAGTCGATCGAATGCCTGCTGTTTCTCCGCAAGGTCAAGAGCCGTCTCCTCTTTGAACAGATGAGAGGAAGAGGAGTCCGAACCATAGATCCCAACGACCTTGCCGCGGTTACTCCAGACGCCGGCGCTAAGGACCAGTTCGTGCTCGTAGATGCTGTCGGCGTTACCGATGACGAAACCGTCTGGGCGGTTTCGCCACCTTTGGACCGTGAACCATCAGTGCCGCTGGAGAAGCTGCTTCAGTCTCTGGCTCAGGGGTCCACGGACGAAGCACTCCTGAAAAGCATCTCGGCGCGATTGCTCCGGCTGGACAAGCGAATGGAGGATCCCGACCGCGAGGCGATTACCCAGCAGCTAGACGGTCAATCACTCGTGGAACTCGCGCGAACTCTGGTCGACGCAACCAACCCGGACGAGTGGCATGAGCGAGCGGCACATGATCACGGAGGCGAACCAAGCGAAGAGCAAATCCAGCTAGCGAGACAGGACCTGGCGCTGACGGCGACATCCCCTCTCTTGTCGGCCGAGACTCGGGAAGCGATTCTCGCGATCAACGTGAAAACCCACCAGGTGATCGACCGGCAAAGTCAGGACGAGGTTCTGTCGGCTGACCTGATCACCGAGGACATTGCAGAATCCACGATTGAAACCTGGGAAGAGTTCGTGCGCGACCACAAGGACGAATACCTGGCTTTGGCGATTCATTATTCCCAACCCCAAACAAGAAGACTCAGTCTCTCTGACGTTCGTGAACTAGCAAAAGCGATCAGCCTCCCGCCGAGAAGCCTCACCCCGGAAAGGATCTGGGGAGCGTACGAGCGACTCGACAAGAACAGAGTCAAGGGATCAGGCTTCAAGAACCTGGTTGACCTCGTCTCTCTAGTGCGGTTCACGGCAGAGCAAAACGACGACCTGACCCCACACGCCGACGCCGTCAGACTACGTTACAGCCTCTGGCTGACAGAGCAAGAAAGCGACGGACGGACGTTCACCGCTGAACAACGTCGCTGGTTGGACATGTTCTGCCATCAGATCGCGACGTCACTCGAAGTCAGGAAAGACGACTTCGACGATCCCCCGTTCGCTCAGGAAGGCGGCATCTTCCACGCTTCCGAGATATTTGGCAGCGATCTGGACGATTTGATCGAGGAACTCAACCGGGAGCTAGCGATCGTATGAGCGTCACAGTTGAGGCTCCACTAGGCTGGTCGTGGCGAACGATCGGGGAACTCGGCGAATACCACAACGGCAGGGCGTTCAAGAAGGATGAGTGGGAACTAGAGGGGCGGCCGATTATCCGCATCCAGAATCTCACCGATCCAAGCAAACCGTTCAATTACTTCAGTGGTAAAGCAGATGCTCGACACGAGGTGTCGGATGGTGACCTCCTCATCTCGTGGGCAGCAACTCTGGGGGTCTTCCGCTGGAGTGGTGGAGATGCGGTCTTGAACCAGCATATTTTCAAAGTCCAGAGTTCGCATGACAACGACTTTCTCTACTGGCTGCTGAAAGCGGCCGTAGGTGAGATGTACGGTAGAAGCCAGGGATCCGGAATGGTGCATATCCGCCGCGGCGAGTTGAAAAGTCTTCCGGTCCTTGTGCCTGACTCAAGAGACCTTGAGCATCAAGTGGTTTCAGTGATCGAGGCCGAGTTCAGCAGGATCGACTCGATCGAGTCCGAGCTTGCCGAGGTTGACCGACTCTCAGGTCAGTTCCGCGCGGCGGTCCTACGGGACGCGTTCATTGGCCGTCTGGCAGCTGAAGCGCACGGGGCGGGCCGTGGCCCGAGTGTAGTTCCTCAGGCTTGGGAAGTTCGGCAGCTTGGCGATATCGCCGATGTGCGGTCCGGTATCACCAAGAATTCAAAGCTCGCAACTGGGGACGAGGTCCCGTACATGTCCACGGCCAATGTGCAGGCCGGATACCTCCGGCTTGACAATGTGAAGACGATTCTCGCCAGCAAGGAGCAGCAGGAGAAGCACCGGCTGGAGGTTGGAGACGTGCTCGTGCTTGAGGGTGGAGACCCCGACAAGGTCGGTCGTGGCTGGGTCTGGAACGGAGAGATCGAAGGCTGTCTCCACCAGAATCACGTTTTTGCGGTCAGGCCAGATTCGCGAGTTCTCCTGCCGGAGTATCTGGCCTGCTACGTGAATGCGCCGCAGGCGCGAGTCGCATTCCTGGCTCGCGCAAAGCAGACAACGGGTATCGCGTCAATCAACAAGACGCAACTCAGGGAGTTATCGATACCCCTGCCCGGAGTTGACAAGCAGTTTGCAATAGTGGAGGCGATCAAGGCCGCCAACTCGGCGATTGAGGTTGCTGCAGACGACGCTCGGGTCGCGCGGGAGGGCCTCAAGAAGGCGCGGTCGTCTGTTCTCCACCAGGCCTTTACTGGTGGGCTCGTCTGACGTGTCCTCGAGGACCTAGAGCAATGCCAGACTTGCGACATCGAACCCGTCGAAGAGTGAAACGCGACGTGAGCCCCGTGCGGGAGGAACTATGACTAGAACAATTTCGGCCGAATCCAAAGCCCTGACCCAAAAGCTCTGGAGTTACTGCAATGTTCTTCGTGACGACGGTTTGAGCTATGGCGACTACCTGGAGCAACTCACGTACCTCTTGTTTCTCAAGATGGCCCATGAGCGAACCCAGCCTCCGCTAAGCGAAGAGTCAAAAATACCCGAGGGTGTTGATTGGCCATCGCTGGAGGCTTTGGCGGGTCCGGACCTCGAAGCTCACTACGTGAAGGTTTTGGCCACGTTAGGAAGTGAGCCGGGTCTTCTCGGTCTGATCTTTCGTAAGGCCCAGAACCGGATCTCAGATCCGGCCAAGCTCCGTCACCTAATTGTGGATCTCATCGGCGAGGAGACTTGGTCAGGGCTTGACGCGGACCTAAAGGGCGACTTCTACGAGGACCTTCTTGAGCGGACCGCGTCGGACACCAAAGCGGGAGCCGGTCAATATTTCACTCCGCGTTCGGTGATCAAGGCGATGGTCGATTGTGTCCAGCCCGAACCCGGGCAGACGATGAGCGATCCTGCCTGTGGGACCGGCGGATTCCTTCTGGCTTTCTATGACTACGTGATCGACAACTTTGAGTTAGACCGCGATCAGAAGCGGCAGTTGGCTGACGACGACATCCACGGCAATGAACTCGTGGACAACACCGCCCGCCTTTGCGCGATGAACTTGTTTCTTCACGGGATCGGGCACCTGTCTAGGGACGAAACACCTGCAATCACAGTCTCAGATGCACTCGCAGTCGAACCGAACAACAAAGTGGACGTCGTTCTTGCGAATCCTCCATTCGGTAAGCATTCTTCCACGGTCATTGACTCTGAGATTCTCGTAGACGAGGAGGGGAACTCAAGAGCTCGCCAGACGAAGGGCGACCTCGCCATCTCGCGGCCCGACTTCTGGGTTTCCACTTCGAACAAGCAGCTGAATTTCGTCCAGCACATCCGTTCGATGTTGAAGATTGGCGGAACCGCAGCGGTGGTAGTGCCTGACAACGTTCTCTTCGAAGGGTCAAGCTCAAACTCCGCGGGCGGGAAACTCCGGGAGCGTCTGCTGTATGAGTGCAACCTCCACACAATCCTTCGACTTCCAACGGGAATCTTCTACGCGCAGGGAGTCAAAGCGAACGTGATCTTTTTCGATCGCCACGCCGGTTCGGAAGAGGCCGCAACGAAGGAAACCTGGGTTTACGACTTCCGGACGAATCAGCACTTCACTCTCAAGACGAAGGCCATGCGTCGAGAACATCTCGATGGGTTCGTGGAAGCTTTCAAACCAGGGCAGCGACTCTCTGCGCGAGAGGAAGTTGCGGGGTTCAAGCGCTACAAATTTGAAGAGATCGCCGAACGTCCCGGATACAACCTCGATCTTTGGGCCGACATAGCGGACGAATCGATCGAAGATCCGGCGCTGCTGCCAGCACCAGCCGTGATCGCCGAAGAAATCACCGAGCGGCTCGCCGCTGCGCTCGACGCATCGAAGGAGTTGGCATCGAGCCTTGCTTCGCGGGACTCATTTGGCGAGTAGGGCGCCATCTTCAGTCAACCTGGGCCGGTCGCCTTGCTGGTGATGGGCCGCGCGTCGGGTTCGGTCGGCGCTTAACCGGGATCTGGGAATCTCAGCAAGGGACGCAGGTCCTGGCAGGGAATCGAATCCGGATCAACGTCACGAGTGGTCAGGTTGGTTGATTCGCGAAGTAGTTGCACCCAGTTCATGCTTGGTGAGCTCACGACCCCCACAGTCAGGAGCTGGTCCTCTTTCTTTCGGGCCTGGTGGTCGAGGTAGAATTTCGCAGCCTCAGTTATGTAGAAGGACTCCTCTGAGTCCATGTGTCCTACGACTAGTGCATGGGCTTCGGTCATTGCGCAAAAGCTGTCGAAATCGTGGGCGGGTTGCCAGGCGAAAGTGGTAGCCACGTAGTCGTGTTTGCGCAATTCATGGAGCAAGATCGATAGGTCGAGCAAGTTGGGCTTGGCTTCGCTGACAAAAAGGCTGGCCGCCATATCCAGATCGTCCCCTATAGCGTCCTCGAACGCTTGGACTACAAACGCTCGAATCTTCGGATCATCGGAGCGAAGGACCGCCACTTGTCCTGGGCCAGGACCCCGCAAGTCCACATCGGCAAACTCGTGGTGCGGATAGACAAGGATCTCCAGCAGCTCGAATTGTCGGTCGAGCCGACGGCTGATTTCCCTTCTGGGGCTCTCGATCAGTACGACCGGGCCGGCGGCTTCCACCAAGTCGCCTGAGAGAATCGCGGCAAGATCCTCATCGAGCGAGTCCCTCGAATTCCCCACAATCGCGACTGACCTGCGGCCTTCCATCACTTTTCGCGCCTGGAATAGCATCCCGCGATTCTCGCCCAGGACGGGCCTTAGTCCATCGCGTACGACGTCCATCGAAAGGTCTGGGTGATCAGCCAGGAACCGAACATGGACGCCCTTCTTCGATGTCTTGTATTCAGGGTCTTCCTTGTCGAGGTCGCGGATAAACGCCGCCTGGCGTTCGGCGTTGACGACCTGTTCTTCGGGTAAAGGCGCCGGCTCGTATTCGTTGCCGTCTTTCGCCCGGCTACGGACTTCCTCTCTGAGTTCTTCACAGAACTTGGGGAAGCTGGCGAACTCTCTCGCGATTGCCGCTGGGCTAGGCCAGCGTTCGACCGGCACTTCGGATCGTCGAGCTTCGTCAAGTGATGCCCAGCCGCGTAGACATCGGGCGTAGTTCACGGGTGAACTCTCCAAGCAAAGAGAAACGTTCCACATATATGAGGTTGGAAGCTCTCCGGTGAGCGCGTGCCAGGCCAAGCCCGCTTCGATGGACCTCTCAGGATTTGGCCTTGAAAGACCCGAAATCGCGCTCTTGCCATTGAGCTTTCGGGAGATGGTCTTTGGGTTTCGGCGAAGTCGTTGGCCCAGCTCTCGAAGGGTCCACCTTCGTCGGTTGCTCCTCGCGTACTCCTCGTCCGAAATCCGCTCACGATCAGGATCAGCCATGTAAAACGCGTCCCCTTGCGGTCGCAAACCGTCTAATCCAAGATGGTTCGCGATGAGCGTGAACCCAGACTTTTTGGTTCATCCGAGCCAGTTGTCGCTTTGGCACGACGGACCTCCAGATGCCGGGGACCCGGAGCAGTTGTTGACCAAACGCGAACTCGCGGACCGGATTCGAAAAAGCGTGAGATGGGTCGAAATGCAAATCCGTCAGTACGACGACTTTCCCAAGGAGAGAGTGGGTGGGACGTGGAGGTTTGACTGGCTCGTGACCCGTGCCTGGCTCAACAAACACGGCGAGCGCGATGCGACATAGCGGCGATCACTTACCGGCGGATCCGGTAGCGGCCACCAACTTCTCGGGCGGCGTGTCAAGCGCTTCGGCGAGCCGGAGAATTGAGGTGAGGGAAATGTTCCGTTGGCCACGCTCAGTTTGGCCAATGTAAGAAAGGTGCATGTGAGCGCGCCGGCTTAGTTCCTCCTGGCTCCACTTCTTTGCTTCGCGGCGCCGGCGTACTTCTCGTCCGAAGGCGATATGGGCATCACTGACAGGCTCCATTCACCTCAAAGCATGGAGCCATGACGACTATGAGTCTAGAGACTATGAGTACCATTGAGAAATTTTCTTGAGAAAGGAATTCATGTCCAAGTCAGACAAGAACAGGTTTAGGCCGGTTCCCGGGCACCCTGGCATCTATCGGCGCGTTATGAAAGATGGATCCATGCGCTGGGGTGTCAAGGCATACGACCCGACGAAAGAGAGAACACAGGCGACGGGGTTGCCTCCCAAGTTTGGGGCTACCGTTTGGATCGGGACCTTCGATTCCCGTGCCGAGGCCAAGGCCGCAAAGCGAGCTTTCGAGGAGAAAGCCAAGAGTTCGGGCTTCAGGAAAGCTGGCCGTACGACTGTTGCCCAGTACGCGTCGCGGTGGCCAGAAATCCACCCGAAGGATCGGTCCGAGTCGACGCTTCGAACCTATCGCGAGGGCGTGAAGCGTTTCGTTGAGCGATTCGGAGAAGTTCTGGTTCGCGACCTGGATCGTTCTGAGTGCGTCGCATGGGCGGAATCAGAGCCGGATTGGTCCGTGAACGCGGCGAGAATCATGCTGGCGGACATGAGAGACATGGATTACCTGATCGCTTTCAACCCTCTCGAAAAGCTGGGACGGACAAGGTCGCGTGGCCGCAAAGGTTGGCCGGTGCTGGGTGATTCAGAAGTAGAGGGCCTCATTGACACTGCGCAGTCAATTTTCGTTCCGGAAGTAGGGAAGCCCATAGCTGGCCTGATCGCTACAAGCGCCTACTTGGGGCTCAGAAAGTCTGAAGCCGTAGCGCTTTCATCTGAATGTGTAGACCCAGTCGGCCGTCGAGTTCTCGTCGATCTCCAGGTTGGGAAGAAGCGAGTTGCGAGGGACCCCAAAACAGGCGAGCGGGTAATCGTCCTCACTTCGCAAGCGATCGAAGCGTGGTCGCGCCTAGATGCCAAGAGCGGATCGGGGCCGATGTTTCCCATGGACGACGGGCAGTATTGGGAGACATCCAATCTGTACGACCGATGGGTGCAAGTTGCAGCAGCGAGTGGGATCCCGGGGCTGCAATTCCATGAGCTCCGTCGCTACCACGCGACGTGGTTGGACAAACAGGGAATAGATCTCTGGGCCATAGCGGTTCAGCTTGGTCATGGGGTTTCCGGTCACGAAACCACTCAGGGATACATCGAAAAGAGAAACAACGCTCTTGAGCACATTGATGCAGCACTGGCGGAAAAAACGAAGCCGCTCGAACTACAGGGACGCGCTGAATTCAGACCGCCACGACTGCGACAAGTCGATTCAGTGGAAATGCCCAATCGGAACCTGACCGACAAGTCCAGCGGGCTGAGAGCCCAACGCACGAAGCTCCTGCAAGACGCGAGAAGCAAGAGCGATCGTGAGATAGTTCGTGAAAACAAGACCGAGGAAGGCAGTGGTGATCAGGAATGAGCCCGAATTTGGACCAACCGCCCGATGTCGACCGATGCGAAAACCATGCTTGACCGAACATGGCGATAACCGAAGCCTCCATAGAGGGACCGGCGTGGACCGGGATCGGCATCGAGGAGTCCGCGGGCCGCAATCCGCTCCGGGTGGAACCCGCCGTGTCAAACGTCGTGGACAAGCTCGTCCCGGGGGTCATCACGACCACCAAACACGCCCGGATGTATTCGGTCCATTCACTTGGTTGGTCCGAGGCAGAGGCGCGAGGCCTGGATTACGAAGACGCGCGGGCGTTGATCCGCCGGTGCGAAGTGATCATGGCTGCGGTCCACCATTTCCATTCCGGCCATCGAATCGAAATCAACTCTGCACACGGTGAGGACAGGATTCACAGGTTCATTCGGGATGACCAACTGAACGTCGCGGACGCCGCGCGTCCCGGTACCGGGATCAGTCAGTACGGCTTCGCAAACGTCTACCAGGGTGCCTGCGTCGTCATTGGTGCGCTCTCGACCGACCGGGTCCCGAGGCCCGGGCCGCGCTTCGACGAAGACGCGGTTCGTGGGGGGCTGCATGGTTTGTTGGAGCTCGCTGACCGCGACCAGGTTTCCGTCGACGAGATCGAGTCGGCCGCTCATCTCTGCTTGTGCGAAATAGCCGAAGCATCCGATGGCGACTGGCTCCGGCGGTTGTTGACCGAAGAGCCGGAGACGCAGTCCGACAGGCACCGTCAGATCACATGCGTACTCCTGTTGGAAGCGCTCAGAGAGCACCCCTCGCCGGACCCGACAAGAGTGTTCCGGGAGCGTCTGGCTTTCGAGACGCCCATCGGTTCGGACATCGAAGGGGAACGCGCGGAAGTTGTGGCCATGTGGCAGGGCGCGGCGCTCAGGAACTACTCGGTCAGTGCCTGGCGACAGCTCTGGCGATGGCTGGCGAGCGAACTGAACCGTGAGCCCATGACGGCCGAGGATCTCGGAAGTAGGTTTGCAGACGATCTCGACGATGTGAGCGTCGAGTATCTGATCGAGTCTTTGCCCGATCGCCGGCATGAGAACAAACTCCTGCCGTTGGAAGCATCGCTCGCTGATGAGACCTGGTCGACCATGGGCGCGCTCAAAACGCTGACCGTGGGTGCCTTGCGGACCGGGGACCTGGAGGGAGCGGCGCTGAAGACCTTCGTGGGAACGGAGACCGACGATCTCGGGCCGAGATGGGTGCTCGATCTCCTGGATACGAACCGGAATAAGAAGATCCGGGATCTCGCGTCGGATCTCGCGGTGCTGCTGGTCCGGCGCGCGAAGAGAGTCGCCTTCTCGAAGATGTACCTGACCCGTTCAGGCCACCCGTTCGTTCCATCGAGACTCAGGGACCGTGACGGCCTGCTCAGCATCAATGGAGAGGAAGGAGCAGGGCCCGTCGCCCTCAGGACCGACTCCCTGGTCTCGATCCTTTCCGAGCTGGACCTGTTGAAGGTAGATACCGGAGGAGCCGTGCCATCCGATCGCGGCCGGACTTTCCTCTCCAGACATGCCTGAAGCGCGATCTCCACGATTCCTTCTGGACGAGATCGAGGAGGCCCGCGAAGTCTTCGTCCTCACCTACACATCTAGTCTCGAGTACTTCGAGAGGTTCGTTCTTTCGAGCGCGAGGGGGCTTGGGGCCGTGGTCACCGTGATCTCGGACATCACTGCTGTGAATGCCGATCCCGTCCTTGTAAGGGGAGCCGGCACGCAGTATCTGGACTCTCGAGCCGTCTGTTCCCGTGGAGCCTTTCACCCGAAACTGGTTGTCGTGGTGGGGGAGTCCGACGCCCGGGTCGCGATCGGCTCTGGGAACCTGACCATGTCCGGCTGGGGCTCCAACGCGGAGTTGTGGTCGACCTTCAGGGCCGACTCCGAGGGTGGACCCACCGCGATCCGAGAAGTGGCAGCCTTCTTGCGAAGGCTTCGGGGTTCAAATGTCTCGATTAGCCCCGGAGGCGGCGACGCGTGCGAGAGAGTTGCCCTGCTGCTAGATCGGTTCCCGGATCTGGGAAACGGGCCGACGATTCTTCATTCGCTGGACGTGCCGATAGCTGACCAGATCCCGGCCGGACCAGTCGATGAGCTGGTCCTATATTCACCGTATTTCGATGCGAGACTCGACGGTCTGGAGGCGATCCTCGATCGGCTTCAACCAGATGTCTGGACCATTTTCGTCCGTCCGGGCACCGAGGTAGACGGGGATCGGCTCGAGAGGGTCGCGGTCGATCGGGGCGGTCGTATCGCCTGGGGAAGCGACGTGATCACGATCGACGGGAAGGACCATACGGACGAGCGGTTCTGGCATGGCAAATTTGTCCAGTGGACCAAAGACGGGAAGCTCTGGTCGCTCACCGGCAGCCCGAATGTCTCGGCACCCGCGCTTTGCCGCACGGTTCTCGACGGGAACTGCGAGCTGGCGGTGCTGACCGCCGGGAGCTCGGACTTGACGCCTCCCGAGGGTGAGGCGCCGTCCGGTGGTGTCTCGACGCTGGAGCGGCCCCCCAGCGACCGTGACGAACGCCCGCCGGCGGTGCTGCTTTCGGCGACCGTCACCGGCGGCGAAGTTTCGATCCTGTTCGGCTCCGAACCATCCACGGACGTGGACCTCGAGCGGTACGACTCGACGACCGACCAATGGCGCAGGACGGCCACCCTGCGAGCGGGAGGTCTCGAACAGAAAGTCGGTGTCGCCGCGGCACCGCTCGGAGGCGCGATCCGTGTCCATTCGGCCGATCTTGGATTCTCGAACAGCGTCTTCGTGACCGACTTAAAGCGAACTCAGACCCCCAAGTTCAAAGCGATCGGTTTGGCCCGGGCGAGTCCCGCCGACATTCTGCGGCTCGGCCTCGAAAGTCAATTGCTGGCCGATCTAGACGAGCTTCGCCCATATCTGCTGAAGGCCGGAGCCACTGTGCAGAAAAGCGACGAACAGGAAGTTTCGACACCTGCGACGGAAGGTTCGAAGTCGCGTGCGCGAAGCGGCTTGACACGGGAGGAGTATCTGGCGGCCTGCGATCCGGTTCTCGGCGAACAAGCGACGGCTTTCGCGCTCGTCCTCCCGGCGCTGCCGGGGTCGGGAGATCCTTTCGATGCCCCGGGAACGCTCGAGGAAGATTCCGACGAGGAGACGAACGAGCCGGCCCGCACCACCTCCGAACTCGGCTTGAGGGAAGTGCTCCAGGAGTCCACCGAGAAAGAGAGAAATCGATACAGACGGTTCCTGGAGCGTCTCATCGACCGCTCGTCGGACTACCCGCTAATCGTTCGGACACTCGCGTTTCGCTCGTTACTACACGCCGCCTCGGAGAAGCTTTGGTCGTCGGAGCAGTGGCCGGACCTGGTCTGCAAGTGCCTCTTGGCTCTTGGCGAACGTGAAGAAGAGTCGAACGAATTCGAGAGGGAAGCCGCCGGCTCATGCGCGTCGGTCGGCTTGGGCCTCCTTCACACAAGAGTTCCATCGGCCTCCATGGTCGATGAGAACGCGTTGAGGTTCAGACAGGCGGGGGAGAGCGTCGCGCATCTTCTACCTGACGCTGACCAAGTACAGATTGCAACGCTACTCGCGGAGTCGGCTGACATCACTCCCCGAGTCGACCTTCAGGAGGTGGTTTCGTTGGTGGTCTCGGAAGTGCTCGCTCCGCTCACAGGTGCGGAGAGGGCGGTGCGTGAACTGTGGGACGAGGATGGAATCCTCGCCGAGGTGTCAGGGGGCGTCGTGGTAGAAATTCTACAGCCACTCAGCCGGGTTCCCGAACCTCTCCTGATGCGTGCCCTCCTCTACACACGTGATGACGGGCCGGTCTTCGTTCGCGGCACCATCGAATCGGGGCCAGCGGTCACGACGGCGTGGTGCAAGCCATGGCTGATCATCGAGCGGCAAGCCGCGAGCGGCAAACCGTTCGGGAGGGCGTGGAAGCTCTCTTCCGGGGTGGCGCCCGGGATGCTCGACCTCGAGGACCTGCGACGAGCCGACCTCGACTGGTTTGGCGGAGAACCGAGGCCGGAGGAAGTCAGAGACATCCTCCAGCTGATCTAGCCGGGACTCACCGGACTATTTTGCGAGCGGGGCTTCGCCGGCGGGGTGACCGGTCTCGTCGAGGGCCAGCCTGATCGCCTCGATGTACTCAAGGTAACCCTGCTCGAAGTCGTCCGGAAACGCTTCTTTCAGCAGCCAGTTCTTCCCGAAGGCCGGCCGCGACGGCAGCTCTCCGCTCGCCTGCCAAAAGGTCAGCACCGTGTCCACGTGGCGGGAAAGATCGAAGCGGCGTCGCATCTGCCAGCGCTGGTTTCCTTCGCCATCGAGGGTACCGCCGAGCAGCTCGTTGACCCGGGTCCGAACCGTTCGCATGTCTCCCGGCAGGCCCCTGTCGCTGAGGCTCACCGGCATCTCCGCAACCGGTCCCGCGAGCTCGAGAACGCCCGCTAGTCTCGAAAGGTCGCCACCGAACCAGGTCTTGGCGGCCCCGGCTAGTTTCGGGTACGACTGCTTAGCGGTCGGAGGCTTGCCCCGCCCGGCCTCGAGCTCCCGGTACGCGAGCGATGCCTGCTCGAGATCGCGTTTCCAGCTCTCCTCGAGGTACTTGTCCAGGCTCGCCTCAAGCCACGCCTTCCGGTGTCGGGAGACGATGTCTCTCAACCGGACGAACACCTCATCGGCGTCCGGCTTGTCGTCATTCGCAGTGACATTCGAACCGATGGTGATGCTGACCACGAGTCCCTCTGCAAACAGCCAGTCCTTGCCCTCGCCCGCCGCGATCAGGTCGCGAAAGACCTGTCGGTCCACCGGGCATCCGAGGTCGGAAAGGTCTTCGAGGGACTTGTCGAGCCGGGCCTCGAGGCCGTCGAGGGTGGTTCGCGAGTAGGGGCCGAAACACAGAAACCAGCATGTGAGGGCGATGTCTTCCCAGACCATGGCCGCCGGCTGCAAAATGCCCGCGAAGGTGACCTCCGGATAAGAGCAGTCGACGAGGACATCCGGATGGCGAGCGATAACCGTGGTGCCCCAGAGTTCCCAGATCGAGTCGGCCATGCCCGGCGAGAGCTGGGTGAGCCAGAGGTTCGAGTCGAATCCCCTGGCCGCCGTTGATGCGTCTTCCGTGTCCGGGATGGCGATTTCCTCCGACGAACCAGACCGGACGACATCCGTCGAAAGCGGCAAGGGCTCGATCGGTTCCGATGATTCGACTTCGATCTGGGCGAGGCCGCCCGACTCTCCGGCTTCGCCACGAAGATCGCCGATGTCTTCGTCCCAGTTGCTCGCGTGCGATGGGGGGACGAGTCCCCACAGTTCGGGGTTCCCGGGTTCCTGCGATGTATGGGCCGAGTCGAACACCTCGACGAACCATCTGCGAGCCAGCTGGATGCGTTCCCCGACCTCGGGAGGAGGGCCGGCAGGGATCCTCGTCGAGATCGGAGCTGCGGTGGCCGAGTCGACGTCCGAGATGTGCTCGCCCAGGTAATCGAGCAACGAATCCCAGGTCTGTAGGGTCCCGAGCAACACCGGTTCGGTCTTCGAGTTGATGACCTGGGATCGGATCGCCGTCCCCTCTTTTCGCGCCTTGCCGTAGTAGCTGTGGGCGAGGCGGGAGCAGAGAAAAGCCATGGCGCCCTCCCCGGGATCCGTGGCCGGCTCAGCCCAGCCCTCGATCAGCCGGCGCCTCGCGGCGATGACTGCCTCGGCGTCGAGGGTCGGATCGAGCAGGTCCTTGATCGGCCGCCAGTCGAGTCCGAGCATCCTGTGCGCCGCGATGGATCTCTCCACGGCCTTCTTCGCGCCCTTCAGGGTCTTGGGGCCCGCGCCCTCGCGGATGCGAAACACCGTCGCCAGCTCATTCATGATCGGTGAGATGACCGTGACCACGAGCATCGTCGGACCGTCCGCCAGCTCGAGCCATGAAGGAAATCTGGCGGCGGTGCCCATCGCGAACCGGGGATCCGATCGCACCGAGCGCGGCAGTTCCATCGCCCAGCGATGAGTTCCCTTGCTCGCCGGCTTGTTGCGACTGCCCTCTGGCGGCGGAAGCCTCGCGTCCAGTAGCTTCGCCTCGTCGCCGGTCAATCCCCGGACGGAGATTTTGGTGGGACCCTCCTGCGAACCCGGCAGATCGTCAATCACCTGGATTCCCGCGAGGACTGGGGAGAGGACGGAGCTGACAATACGTTGGTACTCGATCGCCGACGCGGGCCAGGCAGCCCGGTGTATCACGATTTTCTCCTCGGCGGGCGACTCGAACAGTTGTCTTCCTAGGGACACTGTCATTCGAGCCAGTCCACCGCGTCGCAAAGATCGTTCAGGGCCTCGACGAGTTCCCGCGGGTCCCCGTACAGCCGATCTTCTCTACGCGCCGTTTCGGGTAATCCGCGGATGGCATCGAACGTACGAGTCGCCTCGCTAAGGAATCCTTCGGACTGGTACATCTCGAGAAGGGTGTGGTACGGCATGCTGACCGACCGAATGTCCGGTTCGCTATCGAGGATGAGCGAGAGGAAGGGGGGATTCGCGGCCTCTTCCATTCCCGATTCGACTAGGTCGATCGCAAGGAGCGCGAGGTGAAACCGGGTGCCGGAGGAAAGCGGGTCGGGCTTCAGGTTCCAGAACCTGTCCAGAGCCCGGGTCACCGTCTCGAAGTAGTCGTGTTTGGTCCCCGGCAGGGCCAGGGAGAGCGAAACCGTTCGGGCGACGTCCTCGACCGTTTCGGCGTCGAACATCTCTTCTGCCGCCTGCTCCGCCGGACTGGAGTGGCCTCCGCCCGGAAGTCGGGATCCATCCGCGGCTACCCACGTGACGTCGGTTAGCCTGGCGTCTCCGTAGACCTCGAGAACCGGCCTGGCGCCGGCCTGCGTCGGGGGTATCTCCATTCCGTCGGGGAACGCCCACTCGATCCCGGCGACTTCCGCCAGACTCGAGTACCAGACGAGCTCCCGGTCGTTATTTCTCTCAATTGGCATGGTCGGTCTTTCCGAGCTAAGTAAGGATGGCTTTTTCGAAGCACGCTTTGATTACGACTCTCGGGTAGCCGCCCTTAGGAATCGCGTTTGGCGAGCAAACCCGAAGCACGGATGGGTCCTGAACGCCTATGTATCGTTCGACGCTATTGTCGCGAATAGCTGTCGTATTGCGTAGTGTCCTGCAGATTCAAAACGGTGCTGCGAGTAATAGCTGGGTGGGGTGCACGTTCATTTAGACTCAGCTACAGCCTCTCGGGCTGGTCATCCGTAGTCCCTCTCCCATAAACGCGGATGTGACTAGGCCGGCCGCAACCATCTCCAGGACTGCGGCCGGCCAAGCGACGGATTGCGCACAGACTTGGGTGACGAGGCCGCCATCCTTGAACCCCTATTCCCAAGGGCGCATGAAGGGGTCAAGCGAATCTCCACGACATCAAGCAATTCGGTCACTGATGGTCGCGGAGAAGCAACTTGACTGGCGACTCAAGCGGATTCTTAGCTCCCGAGATAGAAAGTTATTCCGAAGGCGCCGACGAGGGCGGCCAGGGCGAAAATGTAGAAACGGTGGCCGGAATTTGGGAATCCGGCGAGTTGCCCAGGAGAACGCCTTGGCGCGAAGAGCCAAGTGCAGCAATAGCGCACACCGCTCCATACCACGACATTTAGTAGCAGTCGACATCCGACGAAGGCCGCCATATTGCTCTCGCTCAGGTCGCGCCACGCTTCACTTGTTTGGGGCAAAGCGAGACCAACCAACGCGAGTGAGGAGGCGATCGCAAATCCGACAATTCCTAGGCGAAGTTTCAGCGATCCGACCGGCAAGAGATTGACGGCCTTACAGCCCGTAATTGGTCCGAACTTGGTCGAAAGGCGTTCGCCGGCGACGAGCGTCACGGCGCCGCCAAGTCCCCAGAGGATGGTTAGGGGCAATACATCAATGAAAGTCGGATCGGGAGAGGAGTAGGCGTGCTGGGCCGCGAATATCGACGAGATATTCAGGGGGAGTAGCCAGTATCCGCGCCACTCGACCCAAGTTACGAGGACCGTGCGAATCAGGTCAGAAACCGAGACGGACCAACTTCGGACCGTCAGATGAAACCTCAACAATCGAAGACGGATGGCAGAGCGGAGCTTGGCTAGTTTCATTGGTTCCGAATTGAGCTTGGATTGCAGGGTAAGCAAGCGGTGAGATCCCGAGCGAGTCCCTTCGCGTGACGCGGGGGAGGAAAGTTGTTTTGCAAAGTGTGTCGGGAGGTTCCGCCAATGGTTGTGTCATAGTTCGGGCATGGTAGCCGACAGATATGACGACAAAGCGGGGGCATTCCAATGACAGAGTTGGCAGAGCGACTCAAGTTCTCGAGCGAACAAGCGGCTTTGGATCAGTCTGATTTGGCTCGGTTGCTAGACACAGATCCTCGGACCATCGGTCGATGGTTGCAGCAGGAGTCGTCTCCGAGACCGGACGCAAGAGAGCGTTTGCTCGAACTGATCGCAGTTCTTGATCGACTCTCTGGCGTCCTGAAGCCTCAGGCCGCCCACGATTGGCTTCTCTCCCCGAATCCGGCTCTAGATCACTTCAAGCCGGTGGAGTTGCTTCGTGAAGGCGATTATCGGACAGTCTTGGGTGCGATCGACGCCATGGGCGAAGGCGTCTTTCTGTAGCCAGCTTGGACTCGAACCGAATATTCGAGGCTCTCGACGCACTCGGCCAGGAGTCTTTCTCCGGGAGCGCGTTCCGCCATGTTGCCCAGAATCGCCATCCGCTCTCTGGTGCTGGCGCAAGAACTATGGGCGGCCGCTGGAACCCGCGCAATAGCTTTTCGACGCTCTACCTGGGGCTTTCGAGAGAGGTGGTGGAACTTGAGTTCGCGCGCATGGCAACGAAACAAGGTCGCGATCCCCAAGACTTCCTGCCAAGGAGTTTCGTCGAATACGAAGTCAAGCTCGGGAAGATCGTCGACCTTCGGCTGCAGGAGACCCGAGAAAGTATCGGTCTGCCACCAGCGCAAGTTTCAGAATTGCCAATATCGGATTGCCAGGCCGTCGGGGAAGCAAGCCAGCACCTTGGGTTCGAGGGAATCCTCGCCCCGTCAGCGGCCGGGGAGGGCCTGGTGCTCGCAGTCTTCATGGACCGACTGGCGGGCGATTCAAGGATCGACATCGTTCGGACCGAAGTCATCTCTGATTTGGGGCGAGGTTAGGAGTAGTAATCGGCGCTCGAAAGCTCAACACCTCCAAAGAAGCGGGGAGTTACACCGCTCTGGAGCCCAAGTGACAACCAAGAACGGAGCTGGCCCATGAGTTCACGAATGCGGTCATTCGTGGCTCGCAAGAGAGCTCAGGCTCTGACGTCCTCCTTCCTGAAAGCACTCCAAGAACGGCGCTGGGAGGAGGCTTCGGTAGCGGGTGAAGAGCTGATAGCCCGTATGGAGAGTTTGGGAGAGACGCAGTTGAATGTCAAAGTGAAGATCGAGACGGCGCGATCCTTCTTAAATTGGAACGCTGGCTCCGTCGGGGATCGAGTATCCAGGTCCAAAGCTCTCTTGGATGAGGTATTGGATGCTGATCCTCAACCAATTCGAGCTGCCGAGGCCCACTGTCTGATGGCCGCCGCTCACGGACTCACCCCAGGCGACCGATCGGCCAACACCGAAAAGGCGCTTGCATCATTGGAAGAAGCGGAGAAGAAACTCACTGGCCTAGATGGAGAGGAAGCCGATCATCTTAGATCGCAGATCCGAACGAATCGATCTCACGCGACGCTCACGACCGACGGCGGCGATGCCGATGACAAACGCGATCTCGCGCTGGAGGAGGCCAAAGCGGGATTAGAAGGACAAGATCCGAGGAGAGATTCAGACGGCTGGGCCATCGCTCAGATCAATCTTGGTTCTGCACAAGAGAACCTCATGATTAGAGGCGATTTTCAGCCACAGGAAGTCGCGGAAACATACGAACTGGTTCGAACCAATGCGCGGAAATTGGATTCGCCTTGGTACGGGGCTTTCGCGGCCCTTGGAACCACCCGAGTAATACACCGAGCGATCGCGATGGGTGATCCAACAGAGGCGCGAGCACTGACGCTCATGTGGATGGAGGAAGTATGCCTGGATGCTCTGGACATAGCCACTGAAGAACATCCTGAAGTCCGGGGTCGTTTGCTTCGAAGGCTCGGAGAGATCCTGTGGGACATGGGAGATCTCAATAGAGCAAAATTGCGTCTAGCCGAGGCGCTAGAACTCCTCACTCTGGATTGGCCGGACCGAAGGCTTCACGCGGCCAAGTGTCTGGCGGCCGTATCCGAGAAAGATGGTGATCTCGAAGGTGCGGTGGAGGCCTATCGCATTGCGATCGAAGCTTCCGAGCTTTCACACGACTCAAGAATTCAGAGTCTGGGGCGTCAAGCGGAGGCGAACGCGGACGGAAAATTGTACCGATGGGCTTCGGGGGCAATGTTGCGATTCGGTCTTCTAGAAGAAGCCGCGATCACTCTCGAGAAAGGTCTCGCGAGAGAGTTTGGGACTAGAGCACGGTTCTCGGAGGCCGCAAGTATTGAGATGCCAGGCGTTCCGGCAGAGCTTGTGAGCCAGATGAGAATTCACGCGCGGCAATTGAGCGCGGAAGGGCTTTCAGAGGGTGCTTCAGGTGCCGCTGTCGGGTTCTATGAGTGTCGTGAGGCGATCCGGGCCTACCCAGGCTATGAACGGTTTGGCCTTCCGGTGACCAGCGAGGACCTAGCAGCCAGCGTCCAGCCAGGTTGGCCTGTTGTGTATGTGAACCCTGTGCCAAGTGGTCTTTCCATCATCTTGATCGATGAGGCGGGCATACGCGGGTCATTCTCAGAAAAAGTTGATTCCGAAGAGATAGAGCGATTCCTCCTCGAAGGTGATGTAGCGCACGGGACGGTTTCTTACGTCGGCAACGTCTTGGGAGTTCCGGGTCCAGGAAGCGTGCGTTCCGCCCTTGAACTCGTTCTCCCTTGGATCGGGGAGAGAGTAATAAGGCCGTTGGTCGCGTTTCTAGGGGAACGAGAACAGGTCGGGTTATCCCTCATTCCCTGTGGCTGGTTGCCCCTTGTTCCGTTGCAGGCCGCCCATTTTGAGCATGATGGTCAGGAGCTCAGCCTCCTAGATCTCTATCCCACGCGATTTTCTCCCTCCGGGAAAATGCTGGCGAGCAGCCTAGAACGCTCAGAAAGCAATTCCGTCATGACCAACGTTGTGGCTCTGGGAAATCCCGATGGAACCCTGCCAGTAACCGAGGCCGAATGTGAAACAGCGTCAGAGACCCTGGGTGCGGGAGAAACCGCTTTGGGCGACGAAGCTTCGATGGGTTTCTTTCGAACGCAAGCTCCCAGCGCTGACTTACTCCACATTGGATGCCATGCGGAAGCGAGTCTTCTCAGATTCAGCGAGACCGGTATCCGCCTTCACGATGGGGTCATATTTGCCAATGAGGTGGTGGCCATGCCCCTCAAAGCTAGGCTGGCGGTCGCGTCCGCATGCCAAACTGCTGTCCCAGAAAAAATTAGAGCGTCGGATGAGTCGTTCTCATTCGCCAGTTGTTTGATGGCCGCGGGGGCAAGATGCGTAGTCGCGAGTCACTGGCGAGTCAACGACATCGCAGCGGGAATCCTGATGGTTCGTTTTTATAACGACCCGGATGTCCTCAATGAGCCGGCGGTCGCTCTCCAACGCGCACATCTCTGGATGCGAGACTTGTCCGATAGTCAATTAGAACACTTCCTGGACGCGCATCCGACTCTCCATTCCAAGATCAAGGAAGCTCTAGATCGTGCTGCCGTGAAGGGCCACCCTTTCTCGGTCAACGCCGAATGGCTATCTCACCCGCACAAGTGGGCAGGATTCGCAACATTCGGTTCCTAGCGAAATGTCGAATACGTCCTGAACAGCACCCGCAGTTTGGTCCCCTCGGCCGGCGCGTTACGGGTTGGATGAACTATCTGGGAGTTTCTTGTTCGGTGTTCCGGCGCGGTAAAATTGCTGGAAACACGCCTGCCAACGAACCTCGGATCCGCGTGGACCATGCGGGTAGTGAGAAAGGTAGTGCGAACGGAATTGTTCAAAGTCAGGAGCTGAGCCAGATGAGCACGAAATTGGACCAATCGCCCCGATTGGCTCATCTGCTGTTTGCCGCCCTCATTTTGAGGGCCAGTTTGGTTGAGGGGAAGGAAGCGATCGTCTTCCGGTATTCCCTCAGCCCCCGGCCTTCACGGCCCGGTGCCCTTCCTTTTCGAGGAAGGTGATCACTTTGTCGCGATGGTCTCCCTGAAGCTCGATGCTCGACCCACGTGCAGTTCCGCCGACCCCGCAATGCTGCTTCAGCTTTTTCGCCAGGGCCTTCGTTTCAGCTTCGCCGAGCGGGATCTCGGATATCGTGGTGGCGGTCTTGCCCTTGCGACCCGAGGTCTCCCGCTTCACCTTGATCGTCGAACCGGCCGGAGCCGGGCCGGGGGCCGGTGCGGCGGCAGACTTTCCACTGCGACCCCGCTTCTTCTTGCCCTGCTTCTGTTCGGGGCGAAAATCCCCGCCGTCGCTTGACCAGACGAGTTCCGAGTCGGAAGGCATGCGGTAACCCTATTCTGGGTCCCTTGAGAGCAGTCACCTACGACTTCTGGAACACCCTGATGTGGGCGGAGCCCGGGATGATGGGGGAGCTTCGACGCGGCCAGATTGAACTGGCGGCGGAAGGCATCGGGCTGGAACTGCCTCCGGATGCGATCGAACAGGGACTGCTTGCGATCGGTGAGTTGCACAGCGAAGCCTGGATGCGAGGTGAGCTTTTCAACCCCCGTGACGGAGCCGACCATTTCATCGCGTCGCTTGGAGAGGGGACCGCGGAGAAACATGCGGACGCACTGACCGCAGCCTTGCTGCTGGACTCGGTACAGCCTGACCTGAACATCGCTCCCGAAGTTGAGGACACTCTTGAGGTCCTGAAGGAGAACGGAATCCGGACCGCGATCGTATGTGACGTCGGGCTTGCCCCTTCAACGGTCCTTCGCCGAAGCCTCGAAAGCGCGGGCCTGATCGGACTATTCGATGCCTGGGCCTTCTCGGACGAGGTCGGTCACTACAAGCCGTCACCGGAAATCTTCAGGCACGCCCTGGAATCGATCGAAGTCGCCCCCGAGCACGCCGTTCATGTCGGTGATCTCCGGCGAACCGATGTCGCTGGTTCCCGAAGCTTCGGAATGACCGCGGTTCGCTATACCGGGCTGCTCGAGGACGATGACCACGAGTCAGCCGAAGCCGACCATGTGATCACCAGCCACAGCGAAATCCTGAAAATTCTGGGCCTTTCCGCCTGAAATTGGGGTCGGGGTGTCTGCGGGACGGTGACCTTGAGAATGGGGTCGCCGGCCTGCAGACCGGGAGCTCACTGCGCAACCCGGCCAGGGTTTCGAATCGTGAAGAAACATGGCCGCCGGACCAGACTGCCCTGCCCCGATTCAATAGATTCTGATCCCGATGGATTCCGCTTCCGGACCCCGCGCTTCCGTTCGACGACGGATCGAGTTTTCTGATGTCGACTCTTCCGGCCGGTACCACTACGGGACCGTGATCAGGTTGATCGAGGCGGCCGAGGTGGAACTGCTTGCGGAACTCGGGTTGCTGGATTCGATCTACACCTCGATGCCGCGGGCGCGGCTCGAGGTCGACTACGTCTCGACCCTGCGTTTCCTTGATGAGGTCGAAATCACCGTGGAGGTGGTCGACCTCGGCAGGACCTCGGTCACCTTCGGTTTTGTGATCGAACGGGACGGCGACGTCTGCGCGCGGGCGAAGCTGATCACCGTCCACGTCGACGGTGACGGGAACCCCGCTCCATGGCCCGAGCAGGCCAGGGCCTGCCTTGCCGGCTGAGCTTTCGGGCCGGTGAATCCGCCTCTGTAGATTCGGTCCGGTCCCGGATCAGTCAATTCCAACCAGTCCGAAGAGGAGATTCAAATGGCAGAACTTGAAGGTCGCTCGCTCGAAATCGTCAGGGACGGCCAGAACTACGCGATCGTCGCCGTTCCGACCGATGACGGCTCGGTTCAGTCCGTGATCGTCTGGGCGCATGCCGATGAGGCTGGCAACGTGACCCTGAACAGCGCCGAGGGCCGTGCATGGCCGAAGAACCTCAGGAAGGCTGGCAGGGCGACCGTGACCATGATGGCCGACGGCAATCCCTACGAGTATGTGTCGATCCGCGGCAAGCTGGTCGGAGACACGCACGAGGGCGCGGACGAAGACATCAACATGCTGGCCAAGAAGTACATCGACGCGGACGAATATCCCTTCCGCCAGCCAGGTGAGGTCAGAGTCAAGTTCACCCTCGAGCCCGAGAAGGTCAACTACCTGAAGCAGGGTTAGTCGCGAGGTCCAGTCGGTCTGCCGCGGGGCCGGGAGCAGTGCAGGGGCGGCCGCGATCTGCAGGGTCGGGGCGGTCGCCATCCCCGTCCGACCCGGTTTGGGGTTCGGACTGACCCGGTTTGGGGTTCGGACCCCGGGGTAGTCACGGAGCACTCAGGAACGCTGGTGTTCCCAACTACCCCGGGAGATTTGATGAAGCTTCGCAGTCGCTTTGTGTCCGCCCTCGCCTTGTTGGCCGGTCTGGTCGTGGCCGGTCTGGCTCTGACCGCTCCCGCCAACGCCGCGGACCAGTCGCTCAACTACGTCGCGATGGGCGATTCCTACAGCGCCGCGTCCGGCGTGCTCCCTCCCGACCCTTCCGCACCGCCGGAATGCCTCCGCTCCTCCCTGAACTACCCGCATGTCCTGGCGAAGAAGCTGGGGGCCGACCTGACCGACGTGACCTGCGGCGCTGCTGAAACCTCGGATTTCACCGAATCGCAATATCAGGGAGTGGCTCCGCAGCTGGACGCATTGGCCGATGACACCGACCTGGTCACCATGACCATCGGCGGCAACGACAGCAGTGTCTTCATCGGCGCCATCCTCAGCTGCGGGTCACTCGGCGCGGCATCTCTCGGCCAGGGGAGCCCCTGCCGGGACACTTTCGGAGACCAGTACGAGAACACGATCCGCGGGACCACCTACCCATCCCTGGTCGAGGCACTGAACGCTGTTCACGCGAAGGCGCCAAAGGCCCGGGTCGCCATCCTCGGTTACCCCTGGATCATGCCCGAGGCCGACGGCTGCTTTCCGCAGATGCCGGTGGCCAGCGGGGACGTCCCGTACCTGCGGTCCCTGCAGCGGACCCTCAACGACGCGGTCCGTCGTGCCGCCCGGGACACGGACTCGATCTACGTGAACATGAACTCTGTCTCGAACGGCCACGACGCCTGCCAGCCGATCGGCACCCGCTGGATCGAACCGGTCCTGCTTGGCACCAATCCCGTGATCGTTCACCCCAACGCGCTCGGCGAGTCGAAGATGGCCGAGGAGGCGTTCAAGTCGCTCTCACAGGAGACCGGCAACGGTGCATCCCGGGCTCGACCACAGACCACGATCCGCAAGGTCCTGGTCAAGGGCAGAAAACACCAGGCCACGTTCAGGTTCAAGTCGAGCAAAGCCGGCTCGACCTTCCGCTGCCGGCTGGACAGGAGGAAGTTCAGGAACTGCCGCTCGCCGAAGAGCTACAGGAATCTGAAGCGGGGAAGGCATGTCTTCAGGGTCGCGGCGGTCGACGACCATGGCCGCATCGATCGCAGTCCGGCGGTGCTCCGTTTCCGGATCAGAGGGGACCGGACGGGTCACAACGCTCGCTGAGGTTTCGCCGCATCGGTGAAGACCCACCGCATCGCTGAAGACCCACCGCATCGCTGAAGACCCGCCGGGTCGATAAAGACCGATCGCATCGCCAAAGACCCGCCGATGCCGGCCAATTCCGGTCTCAGGTCAGGGCGCTGCCCATCCGCGTGGGCTCCTGCCAGGCCTCGTCCGGATCGACGGACGCCGGCCCCGGGTGGAGCAGCACCATCCCGGTTCCCTCGGGCGGGGCCTGCCCGGGGAGGTCCGACCAGCCGTCAAGAACCCTGATCCTGACCGTCGCGTGGTCGCTCGAGCGATGGTTGCTTTCGACCGCATCACCGAAATCGGTGACCAGTCCACTCGCGTCGGGACCTTCTCCCTTCACGACCTCACCGAGCGGCGCGTCCACATCCCCAAGCACCACGGCGATCGGGCAGCTGACCTTCAGGCCGACCGACCTGACCCATTCTTCCTGTCCGGGGTCGGTCACGGCGAGGACCAGCGACGCGTTGAAATCGTGAGCGGCAAAAAGGGTAGTCCGGGCGGTGTTGTCGGTGATCCTGATCAGCGGATCCGCGTCGATCCCGAGCCGGCGACAGGTTCCGCTCAACCGGTCGAGTTCGGCCCGACGCTGCCGGGGCGGTGAGTCTTCTCCGGCCAGCAGCAGGACCTCAACCTTTCCCGCCTCCCGGCGGGCGACGCTCCGGGCGAGCCGGAGTCCGAGCTGGGCGCCCTCAAGGTTTGCGATCGCCACCAGAACCCTTTCGCCCAGTTCCGGGGTCAACTCTTCCGGCAGCTCGATCCTGGACTTCGCACGCTCGGCGACGATTGTCGCGACCAGCACACTGACCAGAATCAGGACCAGCACCGCGTTCACAACGGACTCTCCGAAGAGCCCGATGTTGAAGCCCACAGTGGTCGCGGCGAGTGTGGCGGCTGCCTGCGGGGCCGAGAGCGCGAACGCCAGGTTCGCCTGGGGGCCGGTCGCCTTGAGTATGAGCCGGGTCAGCTGTCCCGCTATGTACTTGCCGCCGAGGCAGGCGACGATCAAGAGCGCCGCCAGGCCGATCGTCTCGCCTTCGAACATCACGGCCGGCTTGAGCAGCAGCCCGACCGACACCAGGAAGACCGGGATGAAGACCGCGCCCCCGAAGAAGTCGATCCGGTTCATCAGGGGTCCCTCGGTTGGCACGAGCCGGTTCATGGCCAGCCCGGCGAAGAAGGCCCCGACGATGCCCTCGATCCCGAAAGTCTCGGCCACGACCGCGGCGATCAGGAAGGAAGCGATCGCGATCGCGTACCTGACCGTCCGTTCCTGGCCGAGGAACCGGAAGGCACGACGTGCGAGAAACGGCAGGGCGACGAAACAGACCAGACCCAGGCTGAGGAAGCCGAGACCGAGCTCCAGGATCACGTCGCTGGTGCTGCCCGTTCCCGATTGCGTTCCCGCAACGACCGCGAGGATCACCAGCGCGATCGTGTCGGTCAGGACGGTGGCTCCCACGACACTTGCCACGACCGGGTCGTTGTTCAGGCCGGCGTCCTTCGCCAGCGGATACAGCAGGAGGGTGTGCGAGGCGAGCAGCGAGCCGAGCAGCAGGCTGGCCGGGAGCTCCCAGCCGAGGCCGGCACCGACCATCACGCCGAACGCCATTGGGAACGCGAAGGTGAGCAATCCGAAGGTGGTGGCCGACTTCCGGTGTCGCCTGAGCAGCGAGAGGTCTAGCTCCACTCCGGCGATGAACATCAGGTAGAGCAGGCCGAGCTGGCCGAGATCCGGGATGGTGGTGCTGCCCGGATCGAGCAGGCCGAACCCGTTGGGACCGATCAGAAATCCGCCGACGAGCAGTCCGATGATGCCCGGTATCCGGGCCATCCTGACCAGGGGAGGCCCGAGGATCACGACCACGAAGAGGGCCAGAAACTCCCATGCCCCTCCCGATGGCGATTCAAGGGTGATGGAGGCCAGATTCAGCATTTCCGACTCATTGGTTGGTCCTCAACAGCGGGATGTTGGCCGAAAGGTCGGATACGGAAATGCCAAGCCAATCGGCCGAGAGCTGGTCGATCGTTCCGTCGGCTTCCATCGAACGAAGCGCGGAGCCGACCGCATCGGTATTGGACGAGCCCTTCGGAAGTGCCGCGGCTATCGGCTCCGGATCGTTGAGTTGAGCGGCGATCGTGAGGTTGGGGCTCTCCTTGATGATCGCCTGGGCGGCAGCCAGGTCGAACAGCGCCGCGTCGGCGGTGCCCTTCCTGACCGCCTCGATTTCCCGGTCGCGGTTCTCGAAGCGAAGCGGCTCCTGATCGGGCCGGATCGTGTCGTCGACGATCCCTTCCAGGGTCGTGTTCCTGCCGACCGCGATCTTCATGCCCTGGGCCGTTTCCAGATCCGGTATTTCGGTTCCGTCCCTGGTCAGGAAGGCCGGGGTTGTCTGCAGGTAAGGCGTGGTGAAGTCGAGATTCTCTTCGCGCTCCGAAGTTGGCGTCAGCAGGGACATGGCGATGTCGGCGTCGCCGAGATTCCCGGCAACGATCTCCGAGAACTCCCTGGTCTCCACCTTCACTCCGTCGAGCCCCAGCCGGCTGGCGAGCTCTTCGGCCATTTCGTACTCGAACCCGCCGGTGGGGTGGGCGGCTGTGCCCTCCCAGAAGCCGACCGTGGGGAAGGGCTGGGTCACTACCGTCAGGACGTTGTCATGGGCGGGAGTGAACGTCCCGGAAGCGCTGTCGGAAATCTCACAGCCGGTCAGTGCGAACGTGAGAACGACGGCCGCCAGGGCCCCGATCACGATCCCGGTGACCCTTCGCAGTGACGACCGCATCAGCGAAACGCGAACGGAATCTTCAGCATCGTGCCCGGAAGGTCCCGCCGGGATCGTTCCAGCGCTTCCTGCAGGGCAATCGTGGCTTGTTTTCCGTTGATCGGATCACCGTGGCCCATCAGCAGGTGTTTCGGGTTGTAGGTGCCGAGTTGCCGGCGCGGCGGCGTGGCCCGCAGGCCGATGTGAACGCCGGCACCCGCCTCCGAGGGATTGAACATCTTGCTGGCGCCGATCGCCTCGGCCACGACCAGGGTCTTGGTCTTCTTCCACCAGAGTGCCCGCTCTTTCCAGATCCGGTTCTCGACAACCTCGATCGCCTCGAAAGGGGTGCCCCTCAACTCGAGCGGAAGGGCGACCAGATCAACGCCGAGCCGGTCGGCAACCTCCTGACAATCCCGGTTATGGCGATCGAGCAACTGGAAGACAACCGCAGGCTTGCCGAGGGAAAGTGCGCGGTCCATCGCGGCTTCGTCATCGACCGGATCGATCAGCCAGACCTTCTCGCCATCGGTGAGGGCATGCGAGGCACGGGCCATCGGCTCGTCCATGACCCAGCTGATTCCGATCTCGCCGTTCTCGATGATCCTCGCGCCCACGATGGGAAGTTTATTCCTGCATGCGAACCGAATGACTACCGCGAGGGTTAAGGTTTGCGAAATGCGGGGATCGGACTTCAGACACAGGGGACTCGTGTGGGTGGTCTCGTTTGCTCTTGCGCTGCTGGCAGGGTCGACTCTCCTCACAGCCGGCTCGAACGCAGCCGGCAAGGGTTCGGGTCCGGTTCGCCTTGCCGGTTCCGGTTCCAGCTGGAAGGTTCTCTTCCCGGTGCGACTGCCGCTGAACGTGTCCGGGCAGAAGGTCAACGGACGGATCACGATCAATCTCCCTCGGGGCAGCTGGACTTCCCGATGGGGGTTCACGGCCCACGCGGGAAGGCTCAGGCTTGGAGACCAGCGCCGGAAGTTCACCTTCATCAAGGGGGTGCGGGTCCCGAAGGCGGTCGCGGGGGTCATCGCGAGAAGGCATCAGGCGATCAGAACGACGCTGAAGGTCGGGTACCGCATCCCGTCCGCCGAACTTTCCGAGGTCTCGACCGGCGGCTTCGCCTCGACCCAGACCGGAATGCCCAGGGCGGGGGCCGGTTTCTGCGAGACCCTGCCGAGGCTTCTGGTCCGCCCCTCGTCGAACGGGGCCCAACGGATCGCCCTGCCGGCCTGTGGGCGCAAGCTGAACTGGAGGATCGGCGAATCCCCGCGCAAGGGAAAGGTGATTCGCAAGGGCCGCGCGATGCTTTACCGGCCCTCGGGCGGAGCCGGGGTCGACGAATTCGTGATCGAGGGATTCCGGAGGGGGCGCCTGACCGCGAAGCAGAGGGTTCAGGTGCGCCTGCTGGACGGCGATGCCTCGAACATTTCCGTGGTCGCCTTCGGTGATTCGGTCACCGCGGGCTTCGGCTATTTCGGTGCCACCGGCAAGCAGATGGGGGTGACCCAGCTCGACGACTGCCGGCCCGGCGCGACCACCTTCAATGACGCCTGTTCGTCGAATTCCACGAACCGCGACAGTTCGATCGGGACCAAACCGAATTACCTGCCGGACTTCGGTCTCTCAAGGAATATTTCCTGGGCCGCGCAGTGGACCAATCAGTACGGGATTACCAGTTACCGGAACTACGCGGTGACCGGTTCGGCCCCGAGCGACTGGCTGCCGGGCGGCCAGTTCGAGTCGACCCTCCAGTCGATCGAGCAGCAGGACCCCACCTACATCCTGATGACGATGGGCGCCAATCCCCTGCTCTCGGATGTTCTGTTCGGCGTGGACAACATGGGCTGTGCCCTCGAATCGGACCTTTTCGGCGATTTCCGCCAATGCGTGCTGGATGCCTTCTCGGCGGTGGACCTGAACCAGAAACTGAATGACCTTTACACCAGTCTGGTCAGTAACTCCACCTCGCATATCGTCGTCATGCAGTACCACCTGGCGGTACCTTCGACCGCGATCGCCTACAGCGCGACCCAGCTGGAAATGATGACCGAACTCCTGAATGGCGTGATCAGCGACGAGGCGGCACAGGTCTCGCCCAGCCGGATCACGGTGGTCGCCCCGCCGCGCTTTGACGTGGGCATCGACATGGAACCGCTCTACCAGTCGAACTACAGCTGTTCTTTCCTCGGCTACAAGGTCGATGGGCCGAGCGTCCAGGCGACGATCAGCCAGGACGAACTGGAGGTCGACCACCCCCTTTCCTTCTGCTCCGGGCCAGCGATCGGGTCGCCCTGGATCATCAGCGGGGATACCGGGATCCATCCCAGCGCGGCCGGCTATCTGCACATGGCCAGCCAGGTGCCCGCTCCCGGCTCCTGAACTCCGGAAGGCCCGCTGCCGGGATTCACCGGCCGTTCATTCACCGACTGTTAATACCTCCGGAGTAGCATCGGTTCATGTTCTTCGGCCGCGACAAGACCACCATGCCCGCCCCGGAGGATGCGCTCCCGGGCCGATCCGACTACGACTTTCCGATCCCGGACAAACACACGGTCCTGGGCACCCCGATAAAGGGGCCTTTCCCGGAAGGGATCGAGACCGCCTACTTTGCCCTCGGCTGCTTCTGGGGAGCGGAGCGACTCTTCTGGAACCTCGATGGCGTCTACACGACCGCTGTCGGCTACCAGAACGGTTTCACGCCGTACCCGACCTACGAGGAAGTCTGCACCGGCAAGACGGGTCACGCCGAAGCGGTGCTGGTCGCTTTTGACCCCGGGAAAATCAGCTACGAGAAGCTGCTCGAAGTCTTCTTCTCCGAGCATGACCCGACCCAGGGAATGCGCCAGGGCAATGACGTCGGCACCCAGTACCGGTCGGCCATCTTCACGGTCGGTGACCGGCAGCGCGAGGTCGCGGAAATGGCCCGCGACACTTACCAGGAGGCGCTGAAGGAGCGGGGACTGGGGGAGATAACGACCGGCATAGAAGAGGCCGGCCCCTTCTACTACGCGGAGGGCCCGCATCAGCAGTATCTGGACAAGGTTCCGAACGGTTACTGCGGTCTGGCCGGTACCGGGGTGGCCTGCCGGGTTCCCGTTCCCGGTGGTTCCGGCTGACCGGTCTCGCGGGGGCCGGTCCTCTCGCCCGGCCATAAATTAGGATTCCCGCGGTGCCAAACCTGTTCACAGGACGGTCGTGAACCCGTCCCTAGCTTCATACGTAGCTGGAGTACTCCAGATCGCCGCCATCGTGGGCGCCGTCTGGTACGGCTCCTGGTGGCTGCGGCGATGGATCGTGCCCGAATTCTCGGGTGCCCTCGCGAGGCTGGCAGAGCTCACCATCGGCTTCGCGCTGATCACCATTTCACTTGAGCTGGTCGGCTCGGTCGGCCTTCTGAAGGAGGCCTGGATCACGGTCGCGTGCATCGTGATCCCGTTGATCGGGGCCGGCCTGGCCCGCAGGTTCGCGCCCCAGGGCGTGAAGCCGATTGCCGCGCCGGCCATCCCGAACTGGGCCTTCCTGGTCGCCATCGCGGTGGCCTCGTGGTGCGTGGCCGAATGGACCTTCCCGACTCAGCTGAGCCTGGACCAGGGAATGTTCGGCGGTGACACCACCTGGTACCACATGCCCGCGGCGGCCCGATTCATTCAGGACGCATCGACCATCCCGCTCCACTTCACGGACGCGCTCCGCCTCGCGGTCTGGTTTTACCCGCAGAACTCGGAGCTGATGCATGGCGCCCTGATGGGTCTGATGGGCAGCGACTGGCTTTCGCCGGTCTTCAACCTGCTGCCGCTCGGTATTGCCCTGCTCGCCTGCTGGTGCGTCGGTCGCCCCTACGCCGTCGGGCCGGGAACGCTGGTCGCGGGAGCGATCCTGCTCTCGTCCGGCGTGATGATCGAGACCCAGCCGGGTGAGGCGCGAAACGACATCGTCTGCTTCGCCTTCCTGATCGCCTTCGTCGCCTTCCTGATCAACGGCCACCAGCGTCGTGCCCCGAAATCGGGCGCGGTCGACGAGAAGCCGGATCCGGATGCTCCCCTGCTGGACAAGGGACCGCTGATCATGGCCGGTATCGCCGCCGGGCTGGCGATCTCGATGAAGGTATCGATGCTGGCACCGGTCGGTGTGATCTTCGTCGGAATGATCCTGATCAGCGGCCGCGCCCGGGCTCTGACCACGGCACTCTGGCTGGGAATTCCGATGTTCCTGGTCGGCGGTTACTGGTATGTGCGGGCGATGCTCTACACCGGAGGAAACCCGGTGCCCGCGGTCGGATGGGGCCCGCTTCACCTCCCGCAGCCGGATCAGATGCCACTCGATCCACGGCCACGGTTCTCGGTCGCCCATTACCTGACCGATCCCGGCATATACCGATGGTGGTTCTTCCCCCGCCTGGACGACGCGTTCGGGGTGCTTTTCCCGCTGATTCTGATCATGCTCGCTGCGGCGGCGCTCTGGCTGGTCATCAGGTCCCGCAACAAGATCGTCCGGGTGATCTCGGCGGCGGCGCTCATAACCGCCGTGGTCTATGTCTTCACCCCGCTGACCGCGGCCGGGCAGGAATTCCAGCCGCGCGGCTTCTTCACCAACACGAGGTATCTGTTGCCGGGGCTGCTTCTGGCGGCGGTGATGCTGCCGCTGATCAGGCAGTTGAGGGTGCCGGAGGACCGGGCGAGGAAGGTCCTGATCTTCCTGACCGGCGTTTACGCGATCACCGTCCTGACCTCGCCCAAGTGGTACCCGAGCTTCCTCGCCGGCACGATCTTCCTCACCCTGGCGATCGTCTGGGCCCCGGTCGGCCTCAGCTGGCTGAAGGCGAACACAAAGGTTCCGCTGTCGGTGATCGTCGGTTGTGTGGCGGCGATCGCGGTGATCGCGGCGGTCTGGGGTCGTGGAGAGGAAGTTGGTTACGCGGAGAAGCACTACACCCGGAGCACACTCTTCCTCCAGGAGGGCGGTCCGCAGGAAGCTTTCGACTTCACCCGCGACCTGAAGAACAAGCGAATCGCGCTGGCCGGGTCCGGCGAGATCTTCTTCGGCCAGTACGGCTTCTACGGGGTGGACCGTTCGAACCACGTTCAGTACATCGGTGAGGAAGGGCCGAACGGCACCTACCGCCTGATCGACAACTGCCGCGAGTTCATCAACAAGATCAACGAGGGCGACTACGACTACATCGTCACCAGCGAGTACACACAGGACTCGCCGGATGCGGACTACTGGTACCCGGTCCGGGCCTGGATCGACGATGACCCGGCGGTCGAGCTGGTGGTCTCGGAAGACAACATTACGCCCCAGCCGGATTACGTCTACAAGGTCAACGGAAAGCTAGACCCCGATCGCTGCGCCGAACTCGATCCCAAGGTCATCTACAGCGACCGGATCGAAGCGATCCAGGCTGAAAAGGAACGGGAACGCGAAGCCGCGATCAAGGAAGCCGAAGACGCGGCAGCGGAAGCCGCCGCCGCGAGCTCGAGCGATTCCAGCGGTTCGCAATAGCCGCCTGATCGCGGCCGAAGCCCCGAACGGCTAAGTTCAGTTTCCCGCGCCCCCGTAGCTCAGCTGGATAGAGCGCCGGCCTTCTAAGCCGGATGTCGCAGGTTCGAATCCTGCCGGGGGTGCCTGGGCCGGGCGGCGTGGAAGGCGACCAGGCTGACCACGAGGATCACACCGCCGTAGATCAGCGCGGTGGTGTGAAGTCCCAGCCGGTCGGCCGCGAAACCGCCGGCCACTGCCGGCAGGCTGAAGGCGATGTAGCCGACGACGTAGGCGAGGGCGTACAGCTCGCCGCGGGTGTCGGGCTCAGCCATGTTGACCAGGGCCCCGAAAGAGCCCAGCGCCGAGGCGCCGAAGCCGATGCCGGAGACGAAGGTGCCAGCCAGCGCCAGGGGCGCGAACTCGAGCTCGAGTCCGGTCAGGGAAACCGCGGTTCCGAGAGCCAGCCAGCCGGCCGCCAGCCGGATGACCGACCGTGGCTCTCGTTCCCGCAGCAGGAACACGACGACCGCGCCGGTTCCGCAGAGCGCGGTCACCACGAGCCCCCCGGTCAGGTAGCTGTCGTCATCGAGAAAGATCCCGGCAATCGAAGGCCCAAGCGAGAGGTACAGGCCGGCCAGCGCCCAGCCGGCGATCATTATCGGCACCAGCGAGATGAAATCGTGCCGGAGGTGGGGCGGCAGGCCCACCCTGGGTCTTAGCGATTCCCTGGCCCCGGGGTGCATGGTGGAGGTCTCGGGGGAGAACCAGACCGCCACCGCGGCCGCGGCCAGGGCGGCTAGCAGGATGATAAAGACGAGCGAAGTCGGCCAGGGGGCAAGCTGGATGAGAAGCCCGCAGCCGAGGGCGCCGATGGCGAGGCCTGCCAGCGGCGCAACTCCGTTCACGACGCCACTGCGTTTCGGGGCATGTTCCGGCTGGAGGTCGACGATCACGGCCCCGAGCGTCGCCAGGGCCACTCCGGTCGCGAGGCCCTGGACCACCCGGGCCACGGCCAGAGTCGCCACGCCGCCGGCGACCAGGAAGAGGACCAGTGAAACGGCCTCGAGCAGGATTGCCCCGAGCAGTACCGGGCGTCTGCCGACGTGATCGGAAAGGGCCCCGAAGACGAGCAGTGAAACGAGCAGGGCGACCACGTAGATGGCGAAAACCTCGGTCAGTACGGTGTCGGAGAAGCCCCACAGGTCCTGATAGAGCGAATACAGCGGTGAAGGAACGGCGGAGATGGCCGGAAAAGTCACGGCAATCGCCGCCATCGCCCAGAAGGCGCGGCTATGGGTGATCGGATTGCGGGACAGGCGAAGGGTTGACGAAGACATGTGGGAAGCCGGTGGGGGAGCGACCACGGACCGTACCAATGCGGACCGGTCTGCAAGTCTGCATTTAATTACCGATTGGCTCCCTGATTGTCGTCCGGGTTTCAATTGACATTGAGCCCGGCTGGTTTGGTTATAGTCATTAAGCCGGTGTCATGATGATCTCTGGCAATTACATGACAAAGGCCAACAGGAGAAGATATGTCCAGCATTGAAGACGCAATCGAACAACTTGAAACTTCTGCTTCGAAACTCAAGAAGCTCTCAGTTGAAGAGAGTCGCGCAATCCGCGAAGCGGTAAAGGACGCGACCAAGGAAGCCACCGACAAGGTCAAGGCTGAATACAAGGAAAAGAAGGCCCAGGCTCGCAAGGAAGCAAAGGAAGCCGAGAAGGCGATCAAAGACGCACAATCGCGGATCCAGAAGGCGCTCGGTTCCGAGAAGTCGACGTCCAGCAGCGGAAAGCGGGCGAAGCGCGGCGAGCGTGAAGCCCAGTTCGTGGACTACGTAAAGGCCAACCCGGACTCGAAGCTGGCCGACATCGCCCGCGGCATCGGGGTGCAGAACAGCGCGGCCAACGGGCTGGCCAAGAAGGCAGTCGCTGCCGGCAAAGTCAAGAAGAGCGCGGAAAAGACCTACACCGTCGCCTAGCGGAGGACCGTTTCAAAGTCAGGGCCCGCCACGGCGGGCCCTTTTTTCTGGTTTGACAGACTAGAATCGTCTGGCAACGCGGCTCCGGGGAGGGCCGCGACGAGCAAGAGGAGAGATATATGTACGTGGTTCGCAGGGGATCGCTGGCACTGGTCGCAATTGCGGCAGCTATTTGTCTGTGCATGACCGGCAGCGCGACGGCCAAGCTGAACGTAATGACCTTGAAGGGCACTCCCGCACCGGGAACCCCGGCCAAGTACAACAAGTTCAAGGTCGTAAAGCAGGGACCGAAAAAGGCGAAGAAGATCCTCCTGCTCGAACCCGGTACCTCGGCCGGCGCTACCAATTTCCGCCCGCTGACCAATTCCCTGATCAAGCAGCTGAAGGGCTGGCAGGTCTGGTCGATCGAACGCCGCGAGAACCTGCTCGAAGACCACTCGATGCTGGAGAAGTACCTCAAGGATCAGGCGACCAACCAGGAGATGCTGGACTATTACCTCGGGTGGATCATCAACAGCTCGATCCAGCCTCATTTCCAGGGCAAGACAACCGAAGAGACCGAATACGCCAAGAAGTGGGGCCTGAGCATGGTGGTTCATGACATCCGCAAGGTCGTGAAGATCGCGAGGAAGGGCGGCCGCAAGGTGGTTCTCGGCGGCCACTCACTTGGCGGATCGATCGTCACTGCCTACGCGACCTGGAACTTCAACGGAAAGCCCGGAGCCAAGGGCCTCTCCGGTCTCGTGTTCATTGACGGAGCGGGAGCCCGGGAACCTGCGGATCTTCCGACCGCCGCAGACGCCCAGGAGAGACTGGATGCGCTAAACGAACCCTCGGCGTCTCCCTTCATCCAGCTGGTCCCGCCGCTTCCGTGGGCGGCCGGCGTCTTCAACGCGATGGGATCCCTTGCGGCGCTGAAGGATCCGAACTCCCGTTCGCTGGTCGGCGATTTCCCCCTCCTGCCCGCGGACCTGAAACCTCCCGTGTCCTCTACCAACCTTGCCCAGTACGCCTACGCGGTAGATGCCGACACGGGTCCCGAGAACCTGCAGCTGGTGCAGAGTCACATCGGTGACCTGGCTCCTTCCGGCGATCCGCGCGGCTGGGTGAACGGCCAGCTCGGCACCGCCCAGCGGGCTGCCCAGGTCTTCACCGAGATCGACGGCATGGACGGTACGTCCTGGTATCACCCGCTGCGGCTTTCGATCGACGCCGGAGCGATCAACAACGGCATTGCGAATCCGGCTCAGAAGGTCTTCGGCATCAAGACGACGATGGGCAAGCGGGTACACCTGCCGATGTACTCGTTCGACACCTCGCTCGGCGACGGTCGAGTGAAAAAGGCAACCGAAGCTCTGGCGGCGCAGTCGAAGGTGCCGAAGAAGTGGGTGCGGACCGTGGTCCGGAAGAAGACCTACGCCCACATCGACCCGCTCAGCGCCCTTCCGGCGAAGAACGACTTCATCAAGACGCTGGTGCCGTTCCTGAAGAAGCAGGTCAAGTAGTCAGTCGAAAATCACGATCTGGCGGACCGCCTCGCCCCTGGCGAGGCGGTCGAAGCCTTCGTTGATCTGGTCCGGCGTGAGCCGGTGGCTGAGCAGCTTCTCGACCGGCATCTCGCCGTTCCGGTACATCCGGATGAATTCGGGAATGTCGCGGCGAGGAACACATGACCCGAGGTAGGAGCCCTTCAGAGTCCGCTCCTCGGCGACCAGTGAAATCGCCGGGATCTCGAGTTTGCGGCTGGGGTGGGGCAGGCCGGCCGTCACCGTGGTGCCGCCGCGTCCGGTCGCGGCATAAGCCTCCGCCAGGACGTTCTCGTTGCCGACCGTCTCCACCGTGAGGTCGGCCCCGCCGCCGGTGGCTTCCCGGACCTGCTCGACGGCGTCCGGTCCGGCGTGGATCGTCACGTCGGCACCCATTTCCTTCGCCAGTTCGAGTTTGGAAGGGACGGTGTCCACCGCGACCAGCGTCTCGGGATTCTGTGACTTCGCCGCAAGCAGGGCGGCCAGTCCGACGCCGCCCAGTCCGAAGACCGCGATCGACCGGGCCGGCAGCGCGCCGGCACCGGTGTTGAGCACCGCGCCGGCGCCGGTCAGCACGGCGCAGCCAAAGAGGGCAGCGATGTCAAACGGCAGGTCGTCGGGCACCTTGACCGCTGAACGGGCCGAAACGACGGCGTGGTCGGCCAGGGCGGAGACGCCAAGGTGGTGGTGGACCTCGGTGCCTCCGTCGTCGAAGAGCCTGATGTGACCGCCGAGCAGCGTCCCCTCAACGTTGGCTTCACCGCCAGGAACACACAGGGCCGGTCGTTCCCCGACACAGAAATGGCACTCGCCACAGGCCGGGACGAAAGCCAGGACGACATGATCGCCTTTGACGAATCCGTGGTCGCCGGGTCCGGTCTCCACGACTTCGCCGGCCGCTTCGTGCCCCAGGGCCATCGGCATGACCCGGGGCCGCTGGCCGGTTATCACCGAAAGGTCCGAGTGACAGAGACCGGCGGCCCGGATCCGGATCAGCAGCTCGCCTTCACCGGGGGGAGAGAGCTCGAGCTCAACCCGTTCCAGAGGTTCGGTCTCGGCAAATGGGGCGGGCTGGCCCATCTCCCTCAGGACGGTCGCGGTGGTCTTCAAGACTCAACCTCCAGTTTTTCGAGGGCGGATCGGATCGAATCGGGAATCCCGTCCGGGCGGCGGCTCTCCCGGTTCACGAAGACGTGGACGAACCATCCTTCCGCGAGGGGATTGTGGTCCGGACCGAACAGTCCGATCTCGTAGCGGACGGATGAACTGCCCAGGTGCCCGACCCTGAGGCCGGCCTGAACTGCTTCCGGGAAGGCGACCGCGGCCAGAAAGCTGCAGTGTGACTCGGCGCAGACCCCGATTGTCTCTCCTGCGTGGATGTCGAGTCCCCCGGCGCTGATCAGGTACTCGTTGATCACCGTGTCGAAGTACGAGTAGTACTCGACGTTGTTCACGTGCCCGTAGATGTCGTTGTCCTTCCAGCGGGTCGGAATGGTGAGGAAGTGCGGGTACCCGTCAGGGGAAGGTGGCGAGTCGCTCATGCGGTGATTATCCCGAAGCGACAATCGGGCGGAGTGTCGCGGACCTTGCCGGCTTCGTGGCACGGAATCTCTACGGTTGATTCACTGCCCGGATGCCCTCGTCCACCTCAGCTCCGGTTCCCGGATCGCCCACCGTTCCGGCGGTGGTGATGGTGATCGGTGCGATCAGTTCCATTCAGATCGGGGCGGCGATCGCGACGAACCTCTTCGACGAGGTGGGTGCCTCGGGCGCAGTGTTCCTGCGTCTTTTCATTTCAGCGGTTCTGCTGGCGGTGATCTGGCGCCCCGCGTACCGGATGGACCGACGGTCGCAGAAACTGGCCCTGGCCTTCGGCGGGGTAATGGCCGGCATGAACATCTGCTTCTACCAGGCGATCGACCGGATCCCGTTGGGCACCGCAGTCACCTTCGAGTTCATCGGTCCGCTGCTGGTCGCTCTGATCACTTCACATCGACGGCGTGACCTGGTCTGGGCGGCGATGGCCGCGGCTGGAATCCTGCTGCTCTCCGGCGGTATCGAGAGTCACGGACTGGATCCCTGGGGAGTGGCATTGGCCATCGTGGCCGGATTGTTCTGGGGTGGCTACATCCTTCTCGGCAAGCGGGTCGGCGAGACCTGGACGGGCGGTAAGGGTCTGGCGGTCGCGATGGCGGTCTCCGCTCTGATCGCTGCTCCGTTCGGCGTGGCCGATGGCGGCGCGAAGCTGCTGGATCCAGCAGTTCTGGCCATCGGTGCGGCGGTGGCGATTCTCAGTTCGACGTTCCCTCTTTCGCTGGAGATGGAAGCAATGCGCCGGCTCGCCTCGAATGTCTTCGGGGTGATGATGAGCCTCGAACCGGCGATTGCCGCGACCGTCGGGTTCGTGCTGCTCTCGCAGGGAATGAACCCGACACAGCTGGTTGCGATCGCCCTGGTCGTCTCGGCCTCGGCCGGGGCGCTCTGGTCGAGCCGGGCACCGGCTCCGGTCGAGCCCTGACCCGTCCGTCGGGTGCCCTCAGTCCTCCTCGGGATGAGGTCCGTTCCCGTTGAGGGATGGATCTGACTCCCGTCTTGCTTCCGGCCTCAGGAGGATTGCGGCCGACATGAAGCAGATCGCCCCGATGAAGGTCCCGGCGTTGACCCAGTAGGTGCTCAGCTGCTGGCCGGTCGAGGGATCCGACCAGGCGGCGATAGCCGAGGCCATGAAGGCGACCGACCCGATCATGTTGAGCCATGTGCTCCACCAGTTGCGTGCCTCCGGGTCCCAGAGAGAACTGCGATGGGTCGTCGCCTTGACAGCCAGCGCCGAAGCGACGAGAAAGAAAATCGATCCGAGGAAATCAGGCCGCCAGACGTGATGCTGGTAGGTCTCGGAATCGAGGTTCTGGGCGATGGCGACGAAAGTCGAGATGTTGAAGGCGATCGTCCCGAGGAACTGGATCGCGGCCGCCCACCAGTCGTCCCAGTCATCCCTGGAGGACCATCCTCCCGGCTGCCACCTTCCGGTCAGCCGGAGCTGGGTGAAGCCGGCGATGGTGAAGAAGATCGATCCCAGGAAGTAGGTGAGATTGTCCGCCGTGGTGCCGACCAGACCCAGGTAACCCGGGGTCGCGCCGAGCGCGAACAGCAGGGAGCCGATCACGAAGCCGCGCATCTCGCGGCGCACGCTCAAGCCCTTTCCCCCTGATTCATCCGTTCCGGCACCGGCGCAGCGTATCCGACCCACGACCGGTAGATTTCCTCGTCTCGCGGTGGGCGTAGCTCAGTTGGTAGAGCTCCTGGTTGTGGTCCAGGCGGTCGCGGGTTCGAATCCCGTCGCTCACCCCTCAAGCCGGAGTTGCCCGGCCGGGTTTGCGTGAAATCAATTCCCAGCTGTACGACTCTCCCGGATAGGCTCGAAGGGCGTCATCAAAATGCCGAGACGAGGAGGCCGTGATGAGTGAGGCACTCAAAGGAGCTTGCCTTTGTGGCGGGGTGGAGTACGAGGTCCGGGATCCGCAGTCGATGGGTTATTGCCATTGCACCAGATGCCAGAGGTGGACCGGCGAGAGTCTGGCCGGAGTCGTGGTGGCTGCCGACAACTTCGAGTTCACCAAGGGCGAGGAACTGGTCAAGACCTACGAGAGCGAGTTCGCGCCGCGCAATTTCTGCAGCAACTGCGGGTCGAGCATCTATGACGATCTGGGCGAGAACTACTTCGTGGCTGCGGGACTGATGAGAGAGCTCGACCTCGAGCCGAGCTTCCATCTGCAGGTGGCTTACAAGGCGCCCTGGCACGAGATCGGGGGAGACGCGCCGCAGTTCGCCGAGAACCCGCCCGGCTGAGTCAAGTGGCAATACTTGCCGGGTGACGCCAGTCAAGGATCAGCCCGGACCGGGTTCCCAGCAGGAGCAATCGGAGCTTTCGCGCAAGAAGCTGCTTGATGCGGCGGCGGTGGTGTTTGCACGGGAGGGCTTCCACAAGGCCTCGCTGCAGGCGATCGGGGAGGAGGCCGGGATCAGCCGGGGTTCGATCGTCTGGCATTTCGGGACCAAGGACGCCCTGCTCGAAGCGGTGGTTGAACGCTCCTATCTTTCCTGGGCCCCGGAATTCGATGGCAGCGAGTCGGGAAAGCCGGGCGGCCGACAGGCGATCGTCCGGGTGATCGAGGCCCACCGCCGCTTCATCGAGGAGGCTCCCGCCGACAATCGGCTCTACTACGCGCTGATCGCCGAGGTCAGCGCCAACGAGGAACTGGCCGAGCGGGTGCGGAAGATGCACGCCGACCTCTACCTCCGGCTTCATGGCTACATCAAGGAAGGCCAGGAAGCGGGGGAGATCTCCGACGGGCTCGATCCGGAAGTCGGGGCGAGACTGGTGCTTTCGACCCTGGCCGGGATTGGCCACCTGGTGATCCTGGTACCGGATGCCGACGTCGGCCCGATCTACCGCGAAGTCCTTCGCAGCATGGAATCGAATCTGGCTATTTGACATAATTGGGGACGTTCCTGTGTCAGCCAGCACAGAAAATTCCCTCTCCTTCCGAAACGGAGCATTTCGATGAGTACTGACGCATTGATCTTCGATGCCATCCGCACCCCTCGCGGCAAAGGCAAGAGCAATGGCTCGCTTCACTCGACCAAGCCGGTCGACCTCGTGGTCGGACTGATGCACGAGACCCTGATCCGCAACGAGAAGCTCGACCCGAACACGATCGACGACGTCGTCCTCGGCTGCGTCTCCCCGGTCGGCGACCAGGGCGCTGACATCGCCAAGACCGCGGCGATCAAGGCCGGACTGCCGGACACCGTCGCTGGCGTCCAGCTCAACCGCTTCTGCGCCTCCGGCCTCGAGGCCGTCAACATCGCCGCCCAGAAGGTCGCTTCCGGCTGGGAGGACCTCGTCCTCGCCGGCGGCGTCGAGTCGATGTCCCGCGTGCCGATGGGCTCCGACGGTGGCGCCTGGGCGATGGACCCCGAGACCAACTACGACACCAGCTTCGTGCCGCAGGGCATCGGTGCCGACCTGATCGCGACGATCGAGGGCTTCACCCGCGACGATGTCGACCAGTTCGCGGCCCGCTCGCAGGAAAGGGCCGCAACTGCCCAGAAGGAAGGCCGCTTCAAGGGCTCGGTGATCCCGGTCAAGGACTTCAACGACACGGTCGTGCTCGACCACGACGAGTTCATCCGCGAGGGCACGACCGCCGAGTCGCTAGGCAAGCTGAACCCCTCATTCGCCGGAATGGGCGAGATGGGCGGCTTCGACGCGGTGGCGCTTCAGAAGTACCACTGGGTCGAAAAGATCGATCACGTCCATCACGCAGGCAACTCCTCGGGAATCGTCGACGGTGCATCACTGGTCGCGATCGGCAGCGAGAAGGCAGGCGAGCGGAATGGTCTTACCGCGCGGGCCCGCATCGTCTCGACCGCAGTTTCCGGTGCAGACCCGACGATCATGCTCACCGCCCCCGGCCCGGCTTCCAAGAAGGCCCTCGAGAAGGCCGGCATCACCGCCGATGACCTCGACCTGATCGAGATCAACGAGGCTTTCGCCGCGGTGGCGCTCCGCCTGGTCCGTGACCTCGACGTGGACATGGAGAAGGTAAACGTCAACGGCGGCGCAATCGCCATGGGCCATCCCCTCGGCGCGACCGGCGCGATGATCCTCGGCACGATCGTCGATGAACTCGAACGGACCGGCGGCCGCTACGGCCTCTGCACCCTCTGCGTCGGCGGCGGCATGGGCATCGCCACGGTCGTCGAGCGCGTCTGAGCCGGAAAAGACCAGGAGAACCTGAACATGAGTGAAACCAAGACCATCCAGTGGGAAAAGGGCGACGACGGCATCGTCATTCTGACCATCGACGACCCCAGCCAGGGCGCGAACACGATGAACCGCGACTACATCGAGTCGATGGGGCAGATCGTGGACCGGCTCGAAGCCGAGAAGGAATCCGTCAAGGGCGTGATCATCACCTCCGGCAAGAAGACCTTCTTCGCCGGCGGTGACCTGAACGACCTGCTCGCTGTGACCAAGGAGCAGTCGGTCGAGTTCGCCGAGGGCATCCGCATCGTCAAGCAGCAGCTTCGCCGTCTCGAAACGCTCGGCGTGCCCGTCGTGGCCGCGGTTGGCGGCTCGGCGCTCGGCGGCGGCCTCGAGATCACCCTCGCGACCCATCACCGGATCGTGGTCGACGACACGAAGATCCAGCTCGGGACTCCGGAGGTCCAGCTCGGCCTGCTGCCCGGCGGTGGCGGCGTGGTTCGCACCGTGCGCATGCTTGGCCTGGCCGACGCGCTGATGCAGGTCCTGATCCAGGGCAAGCCGCTTCGCCCGCAGAAGGCGAAGGAGATCGGCCTGATCGACGAACTGGTCGAGTCGAAGGACGACCTGATCCCGGCCGCGAAGAAGTGGATCGGCGAGAACCCCGAGGCGGTCCAGCGCTGGGACGTCAAGGGCTACAAGATCCCCGGCGGCACCCCGTCCAGCCCGAAGCTGGCGATGACCCTGCCGGCCTTCCCTTCGAACCTGAAGAAGCAGCTCAAGGGTGCGAACTACCCGGCCCCGATCGCGATCATGTCGGCCGCAGTTGAGGGTTCGCAGGTCGATTTCGACACCGCGATCGAGATCGAGGGCCGCTACTTCCTCGAGCTCGCCACCGGCCAGATCGCCAAGAACATGATCCAGGCCTTCTTCTTCGACCTGCAGCAGGTCAATGGTGACCGCGGCCGACCGGCCGACGGCGAGAAGTACACGGCGAAGAAGGCGGTCGTGCTCGGCGCCGGCATGATGGGTGCCGCAATTGCCTATGTCTGCGCCAAGGCCGGCATCGAGGTCGTGCTCAAGGACATCTCGCTCGAAGCCGCCGAGCGCGGCAAGGGCTACTCGAAGGACATCGTCGACAAGGCGATTTCCCGCGGCCGCTCGACCGAGGAGAAGGGCGAGGCCCTCCTGGCCCTGATCAAGCCGACCGCCGAGGCCAGCGACGCCGAAGGCGCCGACCTGGTGATCGAGGCCGTCTTCGAGGACCCGGGCGTCAAGGCCCAGGTCTTCGCCGAGATCGAGCCGTTCCTGGCCGATGGTGCGCTGCTCGGATCGAACACTTCGACCTTGCCGATCACCGGCCTGGCCGAAGGCGTTTCCCGGCCGGACGACTTCATCGGCCTCCACTTCTTCAGCCCGGTCGACAAGATGCCGCTGCTGGAGATCATCAAGGGCGAAGAGACCAGCGATCACACCCTTCACCGCTCGCTCGACCTCGCGAAGCAGATCAAGAAGACCCCGATCGTGGTCAATGACTCGCGCGGCTTCTTCACCAGCCGCGTGATCGGTACCTTCATCAACGAAGGCATCGCCTTCCTCGCCGAGGGAGTACCGGCCTCGACCATCGAGCAGGCTTCGAGCCAGGCCGGATACCCGGCCCCGGTGCTTCAGTTGAGCGATGAGCTGAACATGGAGCTGATGATCAAGATCCGCAAGGCCACCCGCGAGGCACTCGAAGCCGAAGGGGTCGAGTGGGCGCCGCACCCGGCCTTCGCCGTGGTCGACCGCATGGTCGAAGCGGGTCGGGCCGGCAAGCTGGCCGGGGCCGGCTTCTACGACTACGAGGACGGAAAACGGACCGGACTCTGGGCCGGTCTGAAGGAAGAGTTCCCGCCGGTCGGGGACCCCTCGCAGATCGACCTGCTCGAGCTGCAGGAGCGGATGCTCTTCGTCGAGTCGCTCGAGACGGTCAAGTGCCTCGACGAGGGCGTGATCGAATCGGTCGCCGATGCGAACATCGGCTCGATCTTCGGGATCGGCTTCCCCGGCTGGACCGGAGGCGTGCTCCAGTACATCAACGGCTACACCTCGGAAGCCCACCCGGACCGCAAGGGCCTGGCCGGTTTCGTCGAGCGCAGCCGCGAGCTGGCGGCGAAGTACGGCGAGCGTTTCGAGCCCCCGGCCTCCCTGGTCGAGAAGGCCGAACGCGGCGAGACCTACGCCGATCAGCCGGCCGAAGAACTGGTCGCTTCCTAGCCGCGACTTCTAGGGGAATGCCGCGGGCAATCAGGGGGTTATCCCCGATTGCCCGCGGCCTGACCCGCTGAAAGAATCCCGGTCATGCTCGATGTGACCACGACGGCCTGGCTCGTCACCTGCGGAATCGTCCTGGCCCTCTTCGTGATCGACCTTGGCGTGGCGATTGCCCGCCCGCATGCGGTCGGCTTCAAGGAGGCGGCTTTCGCGTCGACCTTCTACATCGCGGTTGCGGTCGCCTTCGGCGTCGCCTTCGGGATGATCGCCGGCTGGGAATCGGGCGGCGAGTACTTCGCCGGCTACATCCTCGAGAAGAGCCTCTCGGTCGACAACCTCTTCGTCTTCGTGGTGATCATGACCACCTTCGCGGTGCCGCAGGAGCATCAGCAGAAGGTTCTCCTGATCGGCATCTTCGCGGCCCTGCTGCTGCGGGTCGTCTTCATCATGCTCGGGGCGACCCTGCTCGAGTCCTTCTCGATCATGTTCCTGCTGTTCGGGCTACTGCTCGTCTTCACCGCGATCCAGCTCTTCCGCCACCGGGACGAGGATCCCTCGGTCGAGGACAACGCAGTGGTCAACCTGGCGCAGAAGCGGCTGCCGGTGACCGACGAGTACGACGGGGGGAAGCTGACCACCCGGATCGACGGCAAACGCTTCTTCACCCCGCTGTTCCTGGTCCTGCTGGCGATCGGCAGCGTCGACATCCTCTTCGCCCTCGACTCGATCCCGGCGATCTTCGGCATCACCGACGAGGTCTTCATCGTCTTCGCCGCCAACGCCTTCGCCCTGCTCGGCCTGCGGGCGCTCTTCTTCCTGGTCACCGGCCTGCTCGACCGGCTGGTCTATCTATCCAGCGGGCTGGCGATCGTCCTGGCCTTCATCGGCGTCAAGCTCGGCCTCCACTGGGGTCACCTCCAGAGCGATTCGGTCCCCGAGATCTCGACGACCTTCTCGCTCGTGGTGATCGGCATCGTGCTGGCGGTCACCACCGTGGCCAGCCTGATCAAGTCAGGCCGGAACCCGGAGATGAAGGCCCACGCAGGCTCGCTGCGGGGCCACCCGCCGAAGGAGACGGACGGCCGGTAACTCGTATTCTGGGTTCGTGCCGGCGCGTCCACTCAACGAGGTAATCGATCCGGGCTGGGTCGAGGCGCTTGAGCCGGTGGCCGGCCAGATCTCGGCGATGGGGGAGTTCCTTCGCGCCGAGGCGCGGGCGGGAAGGGGTCACCTTCCGGCCGGAGAGAACATCCTGCGGGCCTTCACCCTGCCGCTGGACCAGGTCCGGGTGCTGATCGTCGGGCAGGATCCTTACCCGACTCCGGGCCATGCGGTCGGGCTATGCTTCTCGGTCGCTCCGGACGTGCGCCCGCTGCCGCCCAGCCTGGTCAACATCTTCAAGGAGTACTCGGAGGACCTCGGTTACCCGACACCCTCGAACGGCGACCTCTCGCCCTGGTTCGATCGCGGGGTGCTGCTGCTGAACCGGTCCCTCTCGGTCCAGCCCGGCAGGCCGAACTCGCATCAGGGCAAGGGCTGGGAGACGGTGACCGAACAGGCGATCACCACTCTCGCCGCGCGAGGCGGTCCGATGGTCGCGATCCTCTGGGGCCGCAACGCCCGCAACCTGGCGCCGCTGCTCGGTCCGGTCCCGGCGATCGAATCGGCCCATCCGAGTCCGATGGCCGCCCACAACGGCTTCTTCGGTTCCCGGCCCTTCAGCCGGGCCAATCAATTGCTGGCCGATCAGGGAGCCGAACCAATCGACTGGCGCCTTCCGTAGGCTTCCCGCGATGCGTCTGATCGTTGCCCGTTGCGAGGCCCGGTACTCCGGGCGGCTGGAGACCTTTCTTCCCGAAGCCCTGCGGCTGGTGATGATCAAGTCGGACGGCTCGGTGATGATCCACGCCGATACCGGCGGTTACAAGCCGCAGAACTGGATGACGCCGCCGACCACGATCGAAGAACTCGAGGCGGAAGGGGATGAGCCGGCCCGCATCGTCGTGACCAAACGGGCCGGGGCGACCGAGGACCGGGTCGAGATCCGGATCGCCGAAGTTCTTTCCGATGTGACTCACGACATGGGCGAGGC
>JAGQUR010000108.1 GCA_020438395.1 Solirubrobacterales bacterium
GGTCGGCGAGCTTGATCAGGATGACCCGCACGTCGGTGGCCATCGCCACCATCATCTTGCGATAGTTCTCGGCCTGCCTCTCGTCGCGGCTCTCGAAGGTGATCTCGGTCAGCTTCGTGACGCCATCGACCAGGCGGGCGACGGTCGGGCTGAAGTCCTGCTCGATCTCTTCGAGACTGGCCGAGGTGTCCTCGACCGTGTCATGCAGGAGCGCCGCGCAGAGTGTCTCCGTGTCGAGAGCCATTCCCACGCAAATCCGGGCCACTCCGACCGGATGGGTGATGAACTCGTCCCCGGATTTCCTCTTCTGGTCAGCGTGATGGCGGCAGGCAAAGACGAAGGCGCGGGTGACTTCATCGCGGTCGATGGCCACCGTCGGGACCGACCCGTGGGTTGCGAGGTCGGCCTCGAACTGCTGGATCACCGCCATCAGGTCGTCAAGCAGGGACCTTTCCCTGGCGGTCAGGCCGGCGGTGTCCGGCAGCACCGGGGCTGGCGCAGAACGGTTGCCCGCCGGTGCGGAACCGTTGCCCGGAGCAGGAGCGTCCACCGGGGTTCTCACCTCGGAAATCATCGGTTCTGCGTCTGCCTGTCGAGTTGACTGAGAAATTTTCTGTGCTCCTGGTGAAGCTCGAAATGGTGGACGAAAACGGCCGAGGCCGAAAGATCCGTCTCCTTCGAGGATACGGCCCCGACGCGACGGGCACTCCCGAGGCCTTCACTCCGGGCCAGACCTGTCTCGAGCAGAACCCTCAACAGGATCGCGGAATCCTCGGGCGAGCGGGTCGAATTGCCGTCGGACAGCAGAACCTCGCGCAGGGGATCCCCGGAGAGCTCGCCACCTTCGCCCGCGGCACCGTCACGAAGCCCACGGTAGAGACCTCTCAGCTGTGCGGTCAGATCGAGACGGTGGCCTGCGACCCTCCCGGCGAACTCGAACTCGTCGGGTCCCGCCAGCAGGTGAACCGGGATGGCCGGGGCGGAAACAGCCTCGATGGCCTTCACCGTGAAGGGCGGGTCCAGCAGAGCGATCCGGTCGAACTCCCCAAGCGACGGGTTCGCCCCCGGGCCTGCCGCCGGCGACCCGGAAATCGTGGCGAAGTCGGTCAGCAGCACTTGGGCCCTTCCCGCCGGCTCTACGTCCGAGCGTGGACTGCCGGCCCATAGTCCCGCCACCCCGTCTCCGGAACCCGACGCGGATCCCGATGCGGAACCCGACGCGGATCCCGACGCGGATCCCGCGGCGGGCGGGCCGTCGGCCGGGTCCGGGAAGAACCTGGAGAGCCCCGCCCCGCCAAGTCCCATCCAGCGTTGCCGGGCGTCAGCGGTCAGGATCGCGACCCGCTCGCCGGAGCTGATCAGCTCGGCGATGGCCACCCCCGGCAACCCCTCGGGGCCGGAGGCGAGGTCGAGTCCGGCCGAGCCGGCGCCGGCCGCTCCCCGGGGGTCGATTTCGTCCAGCTCTTCCAGGGCGATGTCGAACCGTTCCCACCATTCCTCCGGCGAGCATTCGGGCAGAGTCTCCGCAACCGGCACGGCGGCCACATGGGTGACCCTGAGCTGGGGCTCGATCGAGCCGTTCCAATGGTTGATCCCCAGTTCGGCAACGACGTCGGCCCTCTCGCCCTCCGCGAGCCCGAAGGAGGTTCGTCCGAAGGCGACGCCCTTGGCGAGATGGGAGCCCGTCCGGATCGAAAAGCGACAGTGTTTCCCCTCCCCCATCTCGTTCAGGTTCTCGATCCGGGCGCCGGGCACGAGAAGTCTCACCGACGGGTTTCCGCTGCCGAACGGCTGGAGCTTCTCCATCTCCTCGGCCATGTCCATGCCGAGATCTGACCCGCCGGCCACCGCATCGAACTCGATTGTCCGCTCGGCAGGCTCGTCGCCGATCCGGGCCGACACCGCCCTTCCGAGGGCTTCCCGGAACTCGTCGATCCGGTCGGTCCTGATGGTCAGTCCGGCCGCCGCCGCGTGTCCCCCGAAAGTCTCCAGCAGTCCGGAGGTCTCTCCCAGGGCCGCGTGCAGGTCAAGGCCCGGGACCGACCTCGCCGAGCCCCGGCCGGTTTCACCGTCCAGCGAGATGACCACCGATGGCCGGCCGGTTGCCTTGACCAGTTTGGAGGCAACGATCCCGACCACCCCGGGATGCCACCCTTCGCCTGCGACGACCACTGCGGGACCAGGTTCCCCCAGCGATTTCAGCTCCGTCTTCGCGAGGCTTTCGACTTCCTGCTCAATCTTCCGGCGTTCGGCGTTCACCAGGGCGAGTTCCCGGGCGATCTCGGCGGCACGGTCGGGCGACTCGGCCAGGAACAACTCGACGCCCGCGTCGGCCCGGTAGAGCCTCCCGGCCGCGTTGATCCTGGGTCCGAGCTTGAATCCGAAGTCCTCGGAGTTGAGCCGCGACGGCTCCAGCCTGGCGTCGGCGATCAGCGCCGCAAGTCCGAGTCGCCGGGCACGACGGGCGACCTTCACCCCTTCCCGAACCAGATGGCGGTTCTCCCCGGTCAGGGGCATCACATCCGCGACCGTAGCCAGGGCGACGAGATCGAGGTCTTCCTCGTCCCGTTCCGGTGCGACTCCGGCCTGTTTTCTCAGCGCAGAGGCGAACTTGGCCGCGACCGCTGCCCCGCAGAGGAATGGAAAGGGGTAGCCGCTGACCTGCGGGTGGAGGATCGGGCAGTCCGGCAGGTCCGGCTCGACCTTGTGGTGGTCGGTCACCACAATCTTCATGCCGAGATCCCGGGCCAGGGCGACCTCCTCGACGGAAGTGACCCCGCAGTCCACGGTGATCACCAGTTTTGTGCCGCGCTCGCTGATCTGGCGGATCGACTCCTGGTTCAGCCCGTAACCGTCCGCGATCCGGTCGGGAATGAACCAGTCGCACTGGCCGCCCAGTTCGCGGATCGCGGCGACCAGGATCGCCGTCGCACAGACGCCGTCGCAGTCGAAGTCCCCGTAGACCGTGATCCTTTCCCCTGCCGCGAGTGCCTCCCCGACCAGGGTGACCGCTTCGTCCATTCCGGCAAAAGACGACGGGTCGTGGCTCTCGGCCGCCGCGAGAAAGGCCTGGGCGTCGGCGGGCTTGCCGTGTCCGCGCCTGGTCAGAACCGTTGCTACAGGCCGTTTCAGCCCGGTGGCGCGCTCCAGTTCGAGCGCCAGGTCCACCGGGTAGGGCTTCGCCCGGAAACGAATCGCGCTAGACCTTTTCGGTCGGTCCGATGTCTTCGATCGGCTCGGTGCCCTGGCTGACGCCGATCCGGTAGATGACCCAGGCCCCGAGCGCCGTGCCGGGCACAGCCGCGAGGAAGGTGATCAGATCAGTGTCGGAGAGCCCGTTGCCGAGTATCAGTTCGACGATCGCGCCGGAGATCATGCCTCCGACGACGCAGCCGATGAAGGCCCCGATGATGCCCTGCCAGAAACGGTCGGGCACGAAGATCGTGAAGTGCCAGAGGGCGAGGGCGACGGTGAACCAGATAACGATCGACATCAGGTGTCCTCTCCTGCCGTGTCCGGGCGGGCCGCCTGGCGTTCCCGGCGGCGGCGTTCCCGGGGCGAAAGCTTTTCCCCGGTGTCAGAGGGGCTTCCGTCCTCCCCGTCACCGGCCACTGCTTCGCCGTTCGCGTCGTCCTTGCGAGCAACTTCAAGATCCGAGGCGAAGGCCGGGACATAACCCTGAGACTCGATCTGCTGGCGACGACGCCGCTTGAATCCGGGCTCGTGTTCCTTCCACAGGGCGAGAACCGGCGAGGCGATGAAGATCGAGGAGTAGGTGCCGGAGGCGACACCGACCAGGATCGCGATGGCGAACGAGCGGAGCACCTCGCCACCGAAAATCAGCAGTGCGACGACACCGATCACGGTCGAGAAGCTGGTAACCAGCGATCTCGTCATGACCTCGCTCATCGACTTGTTGACCACCTGCGAGTAGGTAGCCCGCGGCATCTTCGGTTCGTTCTCGCGGATGCGGTCGAACACGATGATCGTGTCGTACTGGGAGTAACCCAGAATCGTCAGGAAGGCGGCCACCGTGGCGCTCGAGACCTCGAACCCGAGCAAGGCATAGATCCCGAGTGCGATCAGGAAGTCGTGGGCGATGGCGATCAGGACCGGGACCGTGTACTTGCCGCCGAAGCGGATTGCCACGTACCCCATGATCAGGATCAGCGAGAAGAAGATCGCGAGTGCGGCGCTGCGGGCAACAGAGGCGCCGAAGGTCGGGCCGACCGATGTGCTGTTGAAGCCGTCGGCGCTGACCCCGAAGTTACTGTCCAGGGCGTCGTCCACGTCCGAGACCTGGGACGGGTCGAGGGTGTCGCTCTCGATCTGGAAAGCGTTGTCACCGAGGGCCGGGTTGTTCGAGATCGTCTGGATGTCGGCGTTGCCCAGGCCGAGCGGACTGAGGACGTCACGGACCTCCGAGGTGGAAGCCGACTTGTCGAGGCTCACCTCGATCCGGGTGCCGGACTCGAAGTCGATGCCGAAATTGAGTCCCTTGGTGGTCAACGCGCCGGCGCCGATCAGCAGGATCACACCCGATATGGCAAAGAACTTGGGCGCGTTGCCCATGAAGTCGAAGTGCCATCTCTCCTTGCCTTCCATCCCCGAGAATCCCTTGCCGGATCTGAGCAGCTTCGTGTTCGACATCGAACCGAGCAGGGCCTGGGTGAAGACGACGGCGGTGAGCAGCGAGACGAGGGTGCCGACACCGAGCGTGAAAGCGAAGCCCTTGATGCCCGAAGTGGCGAGCACGAAGAGGATGAAGGCGGTGAGCAGGGTGACGACGTTGGCGTCGATGATCGTGCTGATTCCGCGCCGGTAACCGAGCGTGATCGCCGATTGCACGGATCTTCCTGCACGCATCTCTTCCTTGACGCGTTCGAATATGACGATGTTCGAGTCTGCCGCGACCCCGATCGTCAGCACCAGACCCGCGATTCCCGGCAGGGTCATGGTGATCGGGATCAGCTTGATCAGGGCGAGGAAGAGAACCGCGTAGACCAGCAGGGCCAGCGAGGCGACACCACCGAGGAAGCGGTAGAAGCTGATCAGGAAGATGATCACGCAGGCGAGGCCGACCAGCAGGGCCAGGACGCCCTGATCGAGCGCTTCCTGACCGAGGGTCGCGGAGACCTGGCTCTGCGAGGTCAGTTTGAGGTCGATCGGAAGGGCGCCACGCTGCAGGTACTCCGCGAGGCTCTGGGCCTGATCGATCGTGAACCCGCCGGAGATCTGCGCACCCTGACGCCCGTCGATCCCGTCCGGGTTGTCGAAGAAGTTGATGATCGGCTTCGAGACGACCTGGCCGTCGAGGATGATCGCGAAGTTGCCGGAAAGCGGGGCTGCCTGGTCGGATGAAGTGACGCCGCCAATCGCGCGCGCCTGTCCTTCCTGGGCGATGGTCCGGGTGATGTCCTGGAACGCCTTGCGCCCCTCGCCCGTGAACTCGAAGGTCACGTTGGGCTGGTTGAACTCGTCCAGGCTCTGCTGCGGATCCTTGATCTCCGACCCGGAGAGGGCGGCATCGTCCTTGACCACGAAATAGCCGGCCTGCGACTGGTCGTCGATCGTCCGGCCGTCCGCGTCGGTGGGCAGTTCGTCGACGACGATCGTGCCCTGCGGGACCTTCTTGACGATCCCCTTGTGCGGGATCGGACGGCCCTGGTCGTTGAAGTAGAGGTCTTCCTTGGCGGTGACAGGCCCCGAGATCAACTCATGGGTCTTCTCGTTGAACAGGTAGTACTTGTCACCGGAGGTGCAGTTCTCGCAATTGTCGTTCCGCGGCTGCTTCGAAGCGAGATTGACCGCGTCCCACACCGTCGGCTCGGCGCCCTGGTTGATCCAGGTCCGGTTGAAATCCTCGGTCGGCGGACGGCCGGCCTTGATCCAGGCCTTGCGTACGTCCTTCAGAACCTGTTCCTGATCTGCTCCGGTCCCGACCAGGCTGAGGTCGCGGGCCGGTCCGATCAGGTTGTCCTGCCAGTTGTAAAAGTAGAGGCGAGCCGGTTTGGTCGCACATTCGGTTGCGGTACCGACGTTGGTGGCTCCCGGAATGCCGACCGAAATCTGGTCGGCGCCGAGACGGGAGACCTCGATCTCGGAGACGCCGAGCTTGTCGCAGCCCGAGCGGATGATGTCCACCGAGCGGTCCATCGCATCGGATGTGACTTCCTTGACCTGCGGGGTCGGACGGCCCTGCAGGGTCAGCTCGATGCCTCCCTGGAGGTCGAGTCCCAACTGCGTCGGCTTCTTCAGGCAGACGACCGCCGAAACGATCACCAGACCGAGCACAAACAGCAGCACGAATATGTTGCGGCGCCTGCCTCCCATTCGAGCGGAAGCTTACCCTTCTGGCGTCAAGACGATCATCAGGCCCCCGTCGTCGTCATAGGCGGGGAAGACATCGGCGATCGCCTGGGCGGCGGATTCCTTCTCGGAGCGCACTTCTACGCGCTTTCCGAGCGAGCGGACGCCCCATTCGAGCGAGGTCTCGATCGGGTCAGTCTCGCCGTCACCGTTGGTGTCGGCTTCGGGGCCGCCGTCTCCGGCATCGATCCATTCGAGGCCGAGCACGTCGCGAACCGGACGGCCGATCACGTCCTCGTCGGTGAGGCCGGTGAGTTCGAAGCTGCCGCGGCCCGCATCGATGACCCGGCCTTCCTGGTCACAGACGAAGAACGCCGCGTTGGGGGCCGGGTAATAGTCGTCCAGCAATTCGAACACGAAACCGAAACCGCACTTCGAGCAGCCCTTCGGACGCGGGCTGAACCCGGCGGTCCGGTCACCGCTGGTCTCCCGGTTTCCACAGTTGGGGCAGATGAAGAACGGCATCCCGGGAAGGGTATTGAATCGGTGCCCTAGGCTGCGGTCATGAAGATCTTCGTCGCCGGAGCAAGCGGAGCCATCGGGCTCCCCCTGGTTCGCCAGCTCGTCGCTGCCGGCCATCAGGTGACCGGGTCGACCCGGGGCGGCGGCGGCGCCGGCAGGATCAGAGAGGCTGGCGGGGTCGCCGTGGCCTGTGACGTCTTCAACCGCGGCCAGTTGACCGAGGCCGTGAAACAGGCGGGGCCGGACATCGTCGTCAACCAGCTGACCAGCCTGCCGCCGAAGTTCGAGCCGAAGAAGAAAGGGTTCTACGACGCCAACAACCGGATCCGCTCCGAGGGCGGCGACAACGTGATCGCGGCCACCGCGGCGGCCGGAGCCGGACGGCTGGTCACCCAGAGCATCTCCTTCCTCTACGAACTCGAGGGTCCGATGATCAAGACCGAAGATGAGGCGGTCGACAGAAGCGGCACCCACGACGCCGTACTCGGGCATGAACAGAAAGCGCTCGAAGACGGTCGCTTCGAAACGGTTGTGCTGCGCTACGGATTGCTCTACGGGCCGGGGACCTGGTACGCGGCGGACGGCCACATAAGCGAGGAAGTCCGCAAGCGGCGCCTTCCGGTTGTGGGCGACGGTGGCGGGTACTCCTCGTTCCTTCACGTAGAGGACGCCGCCTCCGCTGGGGTCGTGGCCCTCGACCGGGGAGAAGGCATCTACAACGTGACCGATGACGAGCCAGCTCCGCTGGCCGAGTGGCTCCCGGTGCTCGCGGAAGCGCTCGAAGCCAAACCGCCGCGGCGGGTCCCGGCCTGGCTCGCGTCACTGGTTGCGGGCCGGGCTATCGTCCGACAGGCCACGGACGGGCGCGGCGCCTCGAACGCGAAGTTCAAGGCAGAGACCGGCTGGCAGCCCTCGATACCGAGCTGGCGCCAGGGGTTCTTCGAGGCGCTCTAGAACAGGGACTGGTGCCCCGACGGCACCGGAAGGCCGAGGTGCTCGAAAGCCGAGGGCGTGAGGACCCGTCCGCGCGGGGTCCGCTTCAGCATCCCCATCTGGAGCAGATAGGGCTCGAGCACGTCCTCGATCGTGTCCTGTTCCTCCCCGATCGCCACGGCAATCGTTGAAAGGCCGACCGGTCCGCCACCGAACCGGGTTGCGATCAGATCCAGCAGGGCGCGGTCGGCCCGGTCGAGACCGGCCTTGTCCACCTCCAGCATCTCCAGCGCCGCATCGGCCATGTCGGCGTCGACCGACCCCGAGCCCTTCACCTCGGCGAAGTCCCGCACTCTCTTCAACAGCCGGTTCGCCACCCGCGGCGTTCCGCGGGAACGCTCGGCGATCGCCAGCGCCCCGCCGGCGTCTATCTCCACTCCGAGGATGCCGGCCGATCGCTTGACGATCGTCGACAGATCCTCCGGCGAGTAGTACTCGAGCCGGTGTGAGACGCCGAAGCGGTCGCGCAACGGCGTCGTGAGCAGGCCGCTGCGGGTGGTCGCGCCGATCAGCGTGAACGGTGGCAGCGGCAGGGTCACGGTCTGGGCCCCCGCCCCCTGGCCGAGGACCACCGGCAACTCGCCGTCTTCCATCGCCGGGTAGAGCGTCTCCTCCACGGCCCGGCCGAGACGGTGGATCTCGTCGATGAAAAAAACGCTGCCAGGCTCGAGCGAGGTCAGGAACGCGGCCACGTCGCCTTTCCTCTCCAGCGCCGGCCCCGCGGTCTGAACCAGCGGAACCCCCATCTCGGCGGCGACGATATTGGCCAGAGAGGTCTTGCCCAACCCCGGCGGGCCGGCCAGAAGGACGTGGTCAAGCGGCTCGCCACGGCGGCGCGCCGCCTCTATGAAAACGGCCAGCTGATCGGTGACCTGCTTCTGGTTTACGAAGTCTTCGAGGCCTTTCGGCCTGAGCGACAGGTCGAGTTCACGGTCGGGCTGGTCGGCCCGCGCATCATGGACCCGCGGCTCGGCGCCTTCGGGCAGGTCCGCCTCGACCCCGAGGTCGATCCGCTTTCCACCGAAATCAGGCAGGTCACTCATGTGTCAAGGTTCTCACTCGCCCCGGCCGGAAGCCGCGGCACGCTTCAGCGCAGCACCGATCAGCTCCTGCGGATCATCTCCCGTCCCGACACCGTCGAGAAGCTGCTCCGCCTCGAGTGGCGCGTAGCCGAGATTGATCAGACCGTCCCTGGCCAGCGACCGCGCGTCGGAAGCGGCCGGAACGACGGTCTCCCCCGCCTCCTCGGCGTCGCTGGTCACCTTGTCTTTCAGCTCGAGGATGATCCGCTCGGCCGTCCGCTTTCCGATACCCGGAACAGCCTGAAAGCGCTTCGCGTCACCGGCAATGATCGCCCTGACCAGCTCACGGTGCGGCCCGCCCGAGAGCGCGGCGACCGCCACCTTCGGACCGATCCCGCTGACCCCGATCAGCATGTTGAAGAGGTCCCGCTCCTCCTCGGAGGCGAATCCGTAGAGGAGAAGGCTGTCGTCACGGCTGATCGTTTCCGCGTGAAGGAAAATCTCCTGTCCGGCCGCCGGAACGCTGCGCAGCGTCTCGGAGCTGACCGCAAGCCGGTAGCCGACACCGGCTGCCTCGATCACGACGTAATCGGAACGCCGGACCAGGACCTCGCCGCGAACCGTGGCGATCAACTTGCCACCCGCAGGGACGAGGCAGACCCGGCCAGGGCGGCCTCGGTCGCGTCCCTCCGGCCTGCCGTGCCGCCGTGGCAGATGGCAACCGCCAGCGCGTCTGCCGCATGGTCGGGCTGCGGCACCTCGTTCAGGTTCAGCAGGGTCGCGACCATCTTCTGAACCTGTCGCTTGGCAGCATTGCCGGAACCGCAGACCGCAGTCTTGATCGCCTGCGGCGTGTAACTGAAGCAGGGAACATCGCATTGGGCGGCCGCCAGCATGGAGACGCCCGAAGCCTGGCCCACCTTCATAGCCGAGCCGACGTTCTTGCCGAAGTAGAGATCCTCGATCGCCAGGGCCACCGGCTGATGCCACTTGATCAGCCGGGAGAGCGTCGAGTGGATCTCACTCAGACGCCGTTCGAGGGGGTCCCCCGAGTCGGTCTCGACCACTCCACCGTCGAGGGCCATCATGTGACCCCCTTCGATTCGAACCACTCCGAACCCGAGATTCGCCGTCCCGGGATCTATCCCCATCACGACCTTCATCCCTCATGATTCTGTACCGGCCGTCGGATGCCTCTTTCAGCCGCCTTTGACGCCGCCTGGCGGATCGGCGTTGTAGGTCGCGATCAGACCCCGGATCAGGGTCTGTTTCTCGGTATCCGAAAGCTTCGTTCCGCTGTGGATGATCGTGTACTTGGAAGGCGGCATCGAGCCCGAGCTGATCTGTTCGACCAGTTCATCGACGGCCGGCTGGGGCTTGTCCCATTCCGAGAAGTTCATGATGCTCCGCCCCTCGTCGACATCCGACTGGACCAGCCAGGACATCGGTGCCACGTTGGAATACCAGGGCCACTTGGTCAGGTTGCTGTGGCAGTCGCCACAGGAGTTGTTGAAGATCTGCTCGGTCTGCGCCCCGACCCAGGCCGGCGATTTCGTGACCGGCGGATTACTGTGGTCACGACCGTAAGGAACCAGCTGAATCACCAGGAACAGGGCGAGGATGCCGCCCCCGATCCAGCCCAGACGTTTCGGCCAAGAGGCCCGGCTCCAGCGACTCCCCTCATTTTTCATGCCGCCACGCTAGCGGGAATCGGGCGCCAATTCGAGAAATGCGAGAAGACTCTAATCAACCGGCAATTCGCTCAAGGACCTCTTCGGGGATGTCGAAGTTGGCGTGAACCTCGTTCACGTCTTCCTGATCCTCGATCGCATCGAGCAGTTTGATCAGGGTCCCGGCCTCGGATTCCTCGACCTCAACCGTGTTCTTCGGGATCACCTCGAGCCCGGCCGATTCGATCTCGATCCCGTCGGCCTCGATCGCCTGCCTGACCGCGGTCAGATCGGACGGCTCGGCGAGAACCCGGAGCTTCCCGTCTTCCTCGAGGACGTCGCTCGCCCCCGCGTCGATGGCGCCCATCAGGTCGTCTTCCGAGTTGGCCTCGCCATCGACCACGACCACCCCGTGGGTTTCGAACATCCAGGCGACCGACCCGGGCTCACCCAGGTTTCCGCCGTGCTTGGTGAAAGCGTGCCGGACCTCGGCGCTGGTCCGGTTGCGGTTATCGGTCAGCGCCTCGACCAGGATCGCCGCTCCGCCCGGCCCGTATCCCTCGAACTGGATTCGCTCGACGACCTCCGCATCGGCGCCCTCTCCGGTGCCGCGGTCGATCGCCCGGTCGATGTTCGCCTTGGGCATCGACTGCGCCTTGGCCTTCTGGATCGCGGTGGCCAGCGAAGGGTTGCCTTCAGGGTCGCCGCCGCCCTCGCGGGCGGCGATGGTGATCGCCTTTGCGAGTTTGGTGAAGAGCTTGCCGCGCTTGGCGTCGGCGGCGCCCTTCTTGTGCTTGATCGAAGACCATTTCGAGTGACCGGACATGTTGTGATTCTATGAACAAGAGCGCTCAATGATTCCCGAGGGCAAACACAAGGCCTCAAGGACCGTCGCGGCAGGTGTGGTGGCGGGAATGATGCTGCTCGCGGCGCTTTCGCTCTGGTCGGTGATTCCGCTGGTCTGGCTGTGGATCGGATCGCAGTTCTCCAACAGCCAGTTCCCCAGCCTGGGTCCGTACCTGATCGTCCTGTTCGGGGCGATCGCCTCGATCCTGGTGGTCGCCTGGGTTCTGGGACGACTGAACGAGGTCTACATCCGGCTGACCGGCGCCCGAGACGTCGGACCGATTCGCATGGGCTGGATGAAGAGCCTCAGGGACAGCGAGAAGACGGGCGACCCGCCCTCGCTGATCGAAGTGGTGATCATCGGCTCCGTGGTGATCGCCTTCTTCGCCTTCATCGCCTGGTTCTTCGTCCTCGCAGGATCCCCCCTCCCGGGTAATTAGGACTCAACCGGGGCGGCAGAGCTCCGTGAACCACCGGTGGATCCGGTCGTCGGGGGTCAATTCCGGATGGAAGGAGAGCGCGGTGACGTTGCCCTGACTGACCGCGACCGGGTGGTCGCGCACGGTCGAGAGCACCTCCACCTCCTCTCCGGTCGACTCAACCCAGGGCGCGCGGATGAAGACGGCCCGGATCGTTCCCTCGACTATCCCCCTGACCTCGATGTCATCTTCAAATGAGGCGAGCTGCCGGCCGAAGGCGTTGCGTCTGGTGGTGATGTCGATCAGGCCGAGGTGCTCACGGCCGGCGACGATCATCCCGGCGCAGGTACCAAGAATCGGCCGGCCGGCCTCGTGGTGCGACAGGATCGCCGGGGCCAGACCGGCGTTTTCGATGCCCATCGTGATCGTGGTGCTTTCACCGCCGGGGAGTATCAGGCCGTCCAGGCGTTCCAGCTCCTCCGGCAGGCGAACTTCGACCGGCTCCGCACCGGCCCCGGCCAGGTGTTCGACATGCCGCTGAAAGCCGCCCTGGACAGCCAGGACGCCAATTCGCGGAATGTTCGGGGTTGCGTTCGTGTGATTACCAGCCGCGACCGGCGAGACGACCCTCTTCGCCGAGGGCTGCCATCTCGATGCCGGGCATCGCTTCACCGAGCTGCTCGGATGCGGCAGCGATGCGCTCCGGATCGTTGAAGTGAGTGGTCGCTTCGACGATTGCCTTGGCCCGGCGTTCCGGGTCATCGGACTTGAAGATGCCCGAGCCGACGAAGTTGCCTTCGGCCCCGAGTTGCATCATCAGAGCGGCGTCGGCCGGAGTGGCGATGCCTCCGGCGCAGAAGACCGGGACCGGAAGCCATCCGGCGGTCGCGACCTCGCGGACCAGCTCCAGCGGTGCCTGAAGGTCCTTAGCCGCGGTCGGGAGCTCGGTCGAGCTGAGCGTGGTCAGCCGCTTGATCCCGCCGACTATCTCGCGCATGTGACGGACAGCCTCGACCACGTTGCCGGTGCCGGCCTCGCCCTTCGAGCGGATCATCGCGGCGCCCTCGCCGATCCGGCGCAGCGCCTCGCCGAGGTTGGTCGCGCCGCAGACGAAGGGCGCGTCGAACTCGAACTTGTCGACGTGATTGGTCTCGTCGGCCGGGGTGAGAACCTCCGACTCGTCGATGAAGTCGATCGAAAGCGACTGCAGGACCTGGGCTTCCACGAAGTGGCCGATGCGCACCTTCGCCATCACCGGAATCGAGACCGCATCCTGGATCTCCTTGATCATCCGCGGGTTCGACATGCGGGCCACGCCGCCGTCCTTGCGGATGTCGGCGGGCACCCGCTCCAGCGCCATGACCGCGCACGCGCCGGCTTCTTCGGCGATGCGGGCCTGCTCCGGCGTCACCACGTCCATGATCACGCCGCCCTTCAACATCTGGGCCAGCCCGACCTTCACGGCAAAGGTGCCGGTGATGGCGCCTGCCCCGTTGGTGCCGTTGGCATACTGCTGTTCGCTGCTCATCTGGTTCTCCTTGTGCAATCGTCAACCACCCATGCGGACGATCCCGTCTGCGCCGCAGGTCGCCCGCGCTGACCCTTGGTCCATCCCCAATTCCAGCGGCGGCAACGCCCGAATGTGGGACCGGACGACGCCGCGGGAACGTCGTCCGCGACATCTGCGCCTTAACTGCATAAGTCTACCGGATCGGCTGCATTCATCCAAAAGCGCGGATCCGGCTGGTGCATCTCAAATTTGGGGCAGACACTCCGTCCAGTTCGCACGCCCTCGTGCGAACGGTGGCATCGCCCCGGCTTTGGCACAGCGGTTCGCGCGAGGGCGTGCGAACTAAACAGG
>JAGQUR010000109.1 GCA_020438395.1 Solirubrobacterales bacterium
ATCTCCTCCTGGGCGATCGTCATCTCCCGGGTCACCTCGGAAAAGACGGTCGGCCGGACGAAGAATCCGGTCTCGAGGCCCTCCGGGGTCTCGGAGCCGCCGGCGACCAGCTTCGCGCCTTCCTCGACGCCCTTCTCGATGTACCCGCGGACCCGGTCGCGCTGGGCTGCGGAGCTCATCGGGCCGATCTCTGTTTCGGGATCGGTCGGGTCGCCGACCTTGATCTGCTCGATCGCCGCCGCGGCGACCGCCTCCACGACCGGCAGCGATTCGCGGGGAACCACCATCCGGGTCAGGGCCGAGCAGGTCTGGCCACCGTTGATGAAGCACTTCTGGATGCCGTTGACCACCGCCGCCTCGAAGTCGGCGTCATCGAGGATCACGTTGGCCGACTTGCCGCCGAGCTCGACCGTGACCGGCTTGACCGATGCCGCCGCCAGCTCCGAAACCCTGACGCCGGCCCGGGTCGAACCGGTGAAGGAGACCATGTCGATGCCCGGGTGGGAGGCGATCGCCTCGCCGACCACCGGGCCGGTGCCGCAGACCATGTTGACCACGCCACCGGGCAGGCCGACCGATTCGATCACCTCCATCAGCAGGTAGGCGGCCAGCGGGGTCATCTCGCTGGGCTTGAGGACCACGGTGCAGCCGGCGGTGATCGCCGGGGCGACCTTGGCCGCGATCTGGTGGATCGGATAGTTCCAGGGGGTGATCGCGCCGACCACGCCGAGCGGTTCGCGGACGACCTTCGAGTTGCCGATCGTCTGCTCCCAGGGCATCTCCTCGATCAGGTGCTCCATCGAGGTGAAGTCGATCGCCGGCAGGGCGGCCTGAATCAGCATGCCCTCGGTCACCGGGGTGCCGAGCTCCTGGCTGATCAGACCGGCGATCTCCTCGGCCCGGTCCTGGAGGCCGTGGCCGATCAGGGTGCAGAACCCGGCCCGGTCCTGGACCGGAAGGGCCTTCCAGCCAGGCAGGGCGGCCCGGGCGGCCTCGACCGCGAAGTCGACATCCACCGCGGTGCCGGCGGGAACGGTTCCCATCACCTCTTCGGTGACCGCGTTGATCACCTCGATCACGTCGCTGGAGACCGGCTCGCGCCACTGGCCTCCGATGAAGTGGCTGCCGCATTTCGCAGCCCAGGTGGGCGCCTCCGCGGTCTGATCGGTGCCGGTGTCCGTGGCTTCTTCGGTCCCGACGGGGGCTTCGGTGGGGTTCATGCTCCTGCCTCCACTGTCTTGCTGGTTTCTCGTCCGTCCGCTCCCGCGTCCTCGAGGATCTTCTCGGCGGTACGGGAGGCGAGCGACATGATCGTGATCATCGGGTTGGTGCCGGAAGGCGTCGGGAACGCGGAGCCGTCGCCGATCCAGACCCCGGGCGTGTCGTGAAGCTCGCCACGGGGGTCGGCCACGCTTTCGGCCGGGTCGCTGCCCATCCGGCAGGAGCCCATCTGATGGGCGGCGAACAGCTTCGCTCCGCCGGCCCTGAGCGGGATCCGGTGGATCCTTTCGACGAAGGCCTCGAAGTCGTCACCGACCCGCCAGCCCGGCATGCCGGTCGCCAGGGCGAAGATCTGTCCGGCTCCCGCCGCCCGATGGAGGCGGGCCTGCTGCTCGAGGCCGAAATGCATGTTCGCGATGTCGCGGGGATCGGTCATCGAGTAGATCGGCATCGACTGGCCGTCACCGTCGATCAGCACCTGGCCGCCACCACGCTCGCGGGTCAGGTTGATCGTTATCGAGCCGTTCGCGTACCCGGCCATCAGCTCCCGATGTTGCTCGGCGGTCGTGAAGGGGATCGCCGAGCCGCCGAGACCGGTCGTGTACTGGGCGCCCTCGATCAGGAAGCCGTAACCGTCGTTCTCGAGGCCCTGGTCGAACTCGTCGACCACCGCGGCGTGGGGCGGACCCCACCATGCCTGCTGGTCCTCGGGGTAGGTCGCGAAGATCAGGGTGCAGGGGTGGAGGCGCAGGTACTTGCCGGTCGCCGGCCCGCCGATGCCGGAACGGAGAAGCAGGGCAGGGGACTCAAGCGCGCCGCCGGCGACCACAACCCGCGGGGCGCGGACCGTCACCTTCGCTCCACCGAAGTTCGCCTCGACCCCGGCTGCCCGGCCGCTTTCGACCAGGACCTTCTCGGCCTGGCAGCCGACGATCACCTCGGCGCCGTTTCCGACCGCGTCCTCGAGGTAGGTCTTCAGCGTGGACTGCTTGGCCCCGGACTGATCACCCCAGCCCATCAGTCCGGCGACCTTCGGGTCATGCTTCTCCGGGTCCCAGTTGCGGTTGGTCTTGTGCCAGCTCCAGCCGAGCTTCTCGGCCGCGTCGATCCAGGTCTTCTGGGTCTGGTTCAGCTCCGAGCAGTCGTCGTTGACCTTGATCCGCTGCCAGACCGAGTCGATGTGCCGGTCGAAGTCGGGGGTGTTCACGTCTTCGAGTCCGTACTCGTCGGCCCATTCCTGCCGGACCCACGGCTGCGGCTTGAGGCAGTTGGTCCAGTTGATCAGGGTGCCGCCGCCGAGGCATCTGCCGGCCTGGAGGCTGACGTTGAAATCGGCCGTGTAGGACGGGCCGCCGCGCCAGTACATCCGGGCGAAGCCGTTCAGCTCGGTCTGGTCGAAGTCGGCCTCGTTGAAGTAGCCGCCCATCTCGAGGACGATCACCTTCAGGCCCGCTTCGGCCAGCCGGGCGGCGATCACGCCGCCGCCGGCTCCGGAGCCGACGATCACCGCGTCCGCCTCGAGCACGTCCCCGTCCGAAGGGGTCAGTGGCCGGATCGGCTTCTCTACCTCCGGAGGGGCGGAGGTCGGACCGGGGAAGCCGAACTGCTCCCAGGAGGGGTTCGGGGGGATTCCATAATGCATGAAGAGGGTGAGCTGGGTGAGCGCCGCGACCCCGATTGCCGCTTCGCGGTTGGCGAGCGACATGTTGGTCAGGATCTGCTCGCGGGAGACCTGCGAGAGGGCGGAGAAGTTCTGCATCTCCAGGCCGTCGAGCAGTTCTTCCATGCCGGACTGATCGGCCTCGGGCATCTCGCTGATGGCGTCGGCGACGGCTTGGTTGGCCCCCGTGTCGGTGGCGGACCGGGCCCAGAACCCGGTCGGGTCATCGTCCCGGGTCAGCGACGGCACGATCGTGTCGCAGACGGCGTTCAGGACGGCAAGGCGGTTCTCGTCAAGCACCAGGGTGCTCCTCTCTCCTCGTTTCCTCTCCTGCACGCCAAGTGTAGCGCCGGGAAGGTCCCGCCCCGATCATCCGAAGAGGGTGACTAGGCAGGCCGGAACAGGCGGTCCTCTTCCTTGTCTTCCTCGGTCTTCGGCAGGGGAAAGATCTTGAGTCCGACGCCGACGAGCCGGCCAGTGTCGGGGTGGGTCATGAAATTCGGCTTGAGCTTCTTGAAGCAGCGTGAGGACGTGCCGAGCCCCTGGAACTGGGCCGCCCTGGTGGGTCCGACGACAAGATCCGCCAGCTGAAGTCCGAGTGAGTAATGGGAAGGGCCGAGCAGGAGGCCGTCAACGATCCGGTCCAGTTCGGCGAAGTCCGTTCCCTCCTTGTGGATCCGGTCGAAGTACCTGCGGATCCGGTCGTCTTCCTCGTAGCGGCGGGAATCGAGCACGATCACGCCCCAGGAATCCTGCTTGGCCAGGAAGAGCTGGAATCTCTCGGCCACGAACGTGAGGGCGGTGCGGTAAATCGTGTCCGCATCGGCGAAGTACCTCTCGTGAAATTCCGGGTCCTCTCCGTCCGTGTAGAGAACGGTGACCAGGCAGCTGAGGGGCATGTCCGAGAGGCAATCGTAGACCGGATACGAGGCGTTCTCCGCATCCGTGCTGGTGTTGATCTCCGACCACTTGAACTCCTTCTCGGCGGGCCAGCCTGCCTCGTCGAGGCATGACTCGAAGCGATCCTTGACCTCGGCCCACTGGTCGACCCGTATCGCCACTCCGCCCAGGGCGAAGATTCCGTCCTCACCGGGGATTCCGGACTCGTCGAGGAAGAGCAGGTACATGGGCGGCAGGCTATCCCCGGAGGCGGGAAGAACGACTGGTCAGGCCGGGCCTGAGCGGATACGTTCGCAGCATGGAAAAGCTGGAGGGTTGTGACGATCGGGCGCTGATTCTGGAGGACACCCACCTGTCCGCCCTTCGGTGGGGAGCCGAAGAGGCGCGGGTGCCGCTGACCGAGATCGAGTCAGGTCAGGTGCTGCGCCATGACAAGGGCAAGCTGCTCGGGGTCTTCGGCAAGAAGGAGGAGCGGGTGAGGACCGACTTCGGCCGTCTCGACCTGGCGATCTGGGTGCCGCTGGAGCGGCAGGATGAAGCTGAGCGGTTCGTCGGCCACGTGAACCAGGCTGCCGCCCGAGTCACCTGACCGACGAACGCCCGAGACTCAGCTGGCTCCGCAGACCTTCAGACCGAAGTCCTTGGCAGCGGCGCTGGATTCCGTGAACGGATCGCTGCTCTTGGCTGCTACCTGGGGATCTTCCTCGACCGCGTCGAGTTCCTTCTCGAAGGTGTCAACGACGTTGTTCCAGTCCGAGCTGTCGGCCTCGTCCGGGTTGAGGGCACGCAGCTGATCGACCTCGTCGCGGTAGTGGGGGACGATCTCGTCGCTGATGAAGCTTGCGACCTCGCTGGTGCTGGGCTGGGAATTACCGGGGAAGGCGTCGGCGGCCAGTTTCTGGAGTTCCTGGTTGCCTTTCTGGCAGATCTGGTCGGCCTGGGTGATCAGCTCGGACTTGGTCAGCGTGTCTTCACCGGAATCTCCGGAATCGTCGCTGGAACCACAGGCGGCGAGGCCGAGGGAAAGCACGACGGCCAGCGTGGCCGCGCCGATGGTGAAGGGGTTTCTCATTGAGACCTTTCGAATGGGCTTGAGACGGAACCGGGCCATCGTAAAGGCTCCGGCGGGCGGGATAGGGTCGGGTCATGGAGAACCTGCCGCTGGCCGTGACCGGCTATCAGCTGTCCGTGTGGATTCACATCACCGCCGTGGTCGTCGGGCTCGGGATGACCTTCGCCGAGGCCGTGCTCTTCCCGGTCGCGATGAAGCTGGACCCCCGGCATCTGCCGTATGTCCACCGGCTTCAGCTGACCATCAACCGGTACGTCGCCAGCCCCGCCCTGCTGCTGATCCTGGTCACCGGCATCTACCAGGTCAGTGACGGCAACTGGGACTTCGGTTCGTTCTGGATCAGCGCCACCTTCGCGGTCGTGATCCTGATCGGCGGCATCAACGGCGCCTACTTCATCCCCGCCGACAAGCGGCTGGAAGCGATGATCACGGGGGAGATCGAGGCGGCCGGGCCCGGCGAGTTCACCCCGTCGGAGGAGTACATGCGGCAGGCCCGGATCGAGGGGATTATCGGGGCGGTCACAGGGATCCTGATCATCATTTCGATCTACCTGATGGTGGTCAAGCCCGGCGCCTGACCTCTCGGGGCGTCGGATCGGGCGCGAGGCCACCGGAGGACCGGGCGGGCTATGCGGACTCGAGCAGTTCCTTGAGGGCGACGACCCGCTCCCGCCACCAGACCTTCATGCGCTCGGCGACCTCGCCGTCGGGGAGCTTCTCGTGTTCGAGGGCGACCCGGCTCTTGTCCGGCCCGAGACTCTCGAAGCCGACGATCAGTCGGGTGGTGCCGTCCCCCCAGTCGTAACGGGCCGAAACAGGGGCGGTGGCGGTTCGCAGGTGAAGTTCCGCTTCCGGAAGCCATTGCTCCCGGACCGAATCCCGCTCGAAAGCTTCGAAGAGTCTCTCGACGGGGACCTCGACCGTCTTTGAGGCGGTGACCGACCAGCCGTCGGCCCGCTGGCCCGGTTCGCGCAGTCCACGGGCCCGCTCGTAACCGACCGTGATCGACTGCGCCCACCAGCCGGGCACGCCCTGATCATCGGTCAGCCAGCGGGCAATCTCGGTGTGGGTCCGCTTTGCAGCACCGGCCTGGTCGAGTAGCTCGAGCCACTCGTCCCAATTCCGGCCGGTCGCTGCGGCGAGCTTCTCGCTCGAGAGCGTCGGTTCAAAGACGGTCATGACTCAAAGTCATTTAACCACCCGGGGGCGGGCCGAAACAGAAAATGCGCTTACTAACATTCAGTCATGACCGAAACCACGGAGCAGGAAGTCCAGGTTCGTGACGCCACGGATGCCAGCCGCTACGAGATCGAGGTCGACGGGATGCTCGCCGGATTCTCGGAGTACCGCCTTGACGGTGACGTCATCACCTTCATCCACACGGAAATCGAACCGGCCTTCGGCGGGCAGGGGCTGGGATCGAAGCTGGTCGGATTCGCGGTGAGGGATGCTCGATCGAGGGGCCGTACGATCATCCCGGAGTGCCCGTTTGTCCGGGGCTGGATGCGGGAACATCCGGAGGAGTCATGACCGCAACAAGACAGGAAGCCGAATCCGCAGCGGACCTGGTGCCGGGAAGCAGCTTCTCGGCCCGCATCTACGAACCGTTTCTCTGGCTGGGGGAGAAATCCGGTTTCCGTCGCTGGCGGCGGAAGCTGATCTCCCAGGTATCCGGATCGGTGCTCGAGCTCGGGGCCGGGACGGGGCTCAACCTTGCCCATTATCCGGCCGGGCTCGAACGGCTGGTGCTGGTCGAGCCCGACGTCCACAAGGCAAGGCTGCTGGCGCAGAAGACCCCGCCGGAGGGCGTTTCGCCGGAGATCGTCCGGGCTCCGGGGGAGATGCTGCCCTTCGAAGACGACACCTTCGACACCGTCGTCGAGACCCTCGTGCTCTGCACCGTCGCTGATCCCGAGAAGACGGCGGCGGAGATCAGGCGGGTGCTCAAGCCCGGCGGCAGGTTCCTCTTCATGGAACACGTGCGATCCGACAAGCCGAGGTTGGGGCGGCTTCAGGACCGGCTCGAGAATCCTTGGAAGAAGATCGCCGACGGCTGCCACTGCAATCGCCGCACCGTGCCGATGCTGAGGGGCAGCGGATTCGAGGTCGAGGTGACCGCGGAACAGGACAAGTTCCCGATGCCGCCCGTCGCCCGGCCGATCGTCAGCGGCATCGCCCGCCCCGCGCCCGTAGCCGCCGGCGCTTCCTGACGGATGCCGGAGCTGCCGGAAGTCGAGATCACGGCCCGGCTCGTCGGAGACGCCGTCGCCGGGGCGAAGGTCGAGTCCGTCCTTGCTCCGGGCGTCAACGTGATGAGGTCCTTCAAGCCGTCGCTGGACGTCCTGAACGGGGACGAGATTCTTGGCATGAGGCGCCGGGGCAAGCTGCTGATCATCGATTTTGCATCCGGCCTGTCTTTGCTGACCCACCTGATGTCAAGCGGGAAGCTGCAGCTCTTCGAAAAACGGGCCGGCTCCAGGGACCGCACTTCCCGGGTGCTGATCCGGCTGGACGAGGGCCATGAGCTGCGGATCCGCGAGACCGGAACCAGGCAGCGGACCTGGGCGAAGCTGATGCCGACCGGCGAGATAGAAGAGGATGAGGCGGTCGCGAAGCTCGGGCCGGATGCGTGGCCGGGAACGGTTGCGCCGGAACTCGTGTCCGACACCAACCGGCCGCTCTACTCGCTGCTCAGGGACCAACAGACCCTGGCGGGGATCGGCCGGACCTGGGCTGACGAGATTCTCTGGACGGCGCGGCTGTCGCCCTTCAAGCGGGCCGATGACATGGAAGCGGAAGAGATCTACCGGCTTATCGCCGCGATCCCGGACAGGCTGGGCGGAGCGATCTCGTTCTACGAAGAGGAACTCGAGCTGCCGTTGCCGGACAAGCTGCCGAGACCGCTCAAGATCCACGGCCGCGAAGGGGAGATTTGCCCCCGCTGCGGCGGGACGATCCACGCGGTCCACTACAAGGACTACATCCTCTGTTACTGCCCCCACGGACAGACCAACGGGCAGTCGCTCAAGGATCGCCGCATGAGCCGGCTGCTCAAGTGAGCACCGGCCGGGGCGCCAGTCTCAGCCGTCGAAGTCAGAGTCCGGTTCCTCGGAGCTGAGGATCTTGTCGGCCTCCGAGTAGACGGAGCCGGCGTCCTCTTCCTGATTGATCGCGTCCAGTTCCGGATCGCGGCCGAGTTCGGGATCCTCGGACTGGTGGATCAGTTCGGCTTCGGCTTCTTCGAAGCCTTCCGATTCGCCCTCGCCGGATTCGCGCAGAGGCCGCTCCGCCTCGTTTTCGAATTCCAGCCGTTCTTCGAGGTCACGCCAGGGTCCGGTCATGCCGAGAAGATACCCCTCCGGAGCGGTCTGACCGCCCGCGAGGGGCGCAAGCCGGCCGCTTAGAGGCGGTCGAAGGTTTCCGGATGAGGTCCGGTGCGGCCGTCCTCACCCTTCTCCAGGCCGTCGATCGCGGTCATGTCCTCGCCGTCGAGGCTGAAGTCGAACAGCTCGAAATTGAGCTTCATCCGGTCCGCATTGACCGACTTCGGGAAGACCACGTTGCCCTTCTGGATGTGCCAGCGCAGGGTTACCTGGGCGGGGCTGCGGTCGAGACGGGCAGCGATCCCGCCGATCGTCGGATCGTCCAGGACCCCGCCCTGGGCGATCGGTGACCAGGCCTCGGTGACGATGCCGTGGCTCTCGCCCCAGGCTTTCACCGAGCGGTTCTGGAAGTAGGGATGAAGCTCGACCTGGTTGACCGCCGGGGTGACGTCGGTCTGGGCGCTCAGGCGCTCCAGATGAGGAACCTGGAAGTTGGAGACGCCGATCGAGCGGGTCCGGCCGTCGGCCTTGAACTCCTCCATCACGGTCCAGGTGGCCGGGTAATCGCCGCCGAACCGGGTCGGCAGCGGCCAGTGGATCAGGAAGAGGTTCAGATAGTCGGTGCCGAGTTGTTCCAGCGTGGTCTCGAACTCCCGGCGGGCGTCATCCGGCTCATGGTGGGCGTTGTTCAGCTTGCTGGTGATGAAGACCTCGTCGCGGGGCACGCCGGCATCGCGGATGCCCTGGCCCACCTCGGCTTCGTTGCCGTACATCTGGGCGGTGTCGATGTGGCGGTACCCGATCTCCAGGGCCTGCCTCACCGCCTCCGCGGTGTGTTCCGGTCTGATCTGGAAGACCCCGAATCCCAGCTGCGGGATCGAGTGTCCGTCGTTGAGGTCGATGCTCGGAATGCTCACGAACCGAGGGTACCCGGCCGGGCACGTCGGCAAGAAGGGAGCGGACTAGAGGACTTCCAGAGCGCGTTCGATCGGCCTTGCGAGAACGGCCCTATCGCCGTTGACGACGATCGGGCGTTGCAGCAGTTCTGGCCGTTCGGCCATGGCGGCGATGATCTCGTCCTCGTCCGCGGACGCCAGATCCCGGGCGCCGTCCTCACGCATGCGAAGGGCCTCGGCAGCCGTGATGTCCGCCTTGCCGAGCAGGTCGCGGATCTCGTCTTCGGTCAGGCCGGTGACGTGGTAGTTGACCTTGTCGAAATCGACCCCTTCGGCCTCGAGCAGCCTGTAGAGCTTGCGGCAGGTGGTGCAGGTCGGTTTTTCGTAGACGGTGATCGCCATCGCGACTTCCCGGTCCGGACCTCTCTTCAGTCCTCGACCACGACCTCGGTCAGGGCGTGGTCGTCAACGTTGTAAACGAAGCCGCGCACATTCGACCGGTGCGGGATGAAGTCGGAACGCCGGACCCGGCGGATCGACTGGGCGACGTCCCTCTCGACGTCGGTGAACGACTCGATCGCAAAGGCCGGCGCGGTGCCGGTTGCCTCCTGGAGCTCGGAGCGGAAACCGTCGTCGGTGATCTTCTGCATGCCGCAGTCGGTGTGGTGGATAAGCATGATCGACTCGGTGCCGAGCTTGCGCTGGGAGATCGAGAGCGAGCGGATCACGTCATCGGTGATCACCCCGCCGGCGTTGCGCAGGATGTGGGCCTGGCCATCCTCAAGACCGAGGGCCTGGAAGACGTCGAGCCGGGAATCCATGCAGGTGACGATGGTCAGCTTGCTGCTGGGCTTGACATCGAGATGCTGGTCGGGAACCCGGGCGGAAAAGGCCCGGTTGTTCTCGACCAGGTCGTCGATTACTCCCATCGACGCTTCTACTGGCTCTGGACGTCTTCGAGGTCGACCACGAAGACCAGGGTGGAGTTGGCCGGAATCGTGGGCGGGCTGCCCTGCGCTCCGTAACCGAGGTCGGGCGGAATGACCAGCACCCGGCGGCCACCGACCTTCATGCCTTCGACGCCCTCATCCCAGCCCTTGATGACCTGGCCGCTGCCGAGCGTGAAGCTGAAGGGCTGATTGCCGCGGTCCCAGGAGGCGTCGAATTCATTGCCGTTGTTGAAGAGCGCACCGACGTACTGGACCTTGACCGTGTCTCCTGCCTTGGCCTCGGTGCCGTCACCGACCACGATGTCCTTCTTGACCAGGGTCGTGGGCGGGGTTTCCGTGGAGCCGGCGAGTTTCGGCCGCGTGTCGAGATCCTCCGAGACGTCGGCGATAACCGCGCTCGGGACCTCGCCCGATGCCGAGCCACCCGAATCGTCGCCGCTGCCGCGGCCGATCAGGATGACCGCAACCAGAGCGGCAACCAATACGAACAGGCCAATGAGAACCCCGAGCTTCTTGCGTTCCATGGCGGGCATACTAGTGTCTCGCCCATGAAGTCTCTCCTCCTCCTGCCCGCCGGGCCCCGGGCCCGCTGGATAACAGTCGCTGTCTGGTTCATCGCAATGTTCGTCGTTTTCGGGACGAACATCCCCGGCAAGTTCGCCG
>JAGQUR010000110.1 GCA_020438395.1 Solirubrobacterales bacterium
CGAACTTGGTGTCGGCGAGGATGATGCCCTTCTCGGCGGCGTGGTTGGCCCCGTACTCGTAGATCTCGATCGCGATCCGCCGCAGTTCCTCCATGAGGTGCCGGTCACCGACGATCTCGGCTGCCCGGTCGAAGTCCACGTTCTCGTCGTGGTCGCCCATCTCCGCCTTGGTGGCGGGGGTGAAGATCGGGCGTGGAAGCTTGTCGGACTCCTTGAGTCCCTCGGGCAGCCCGACCCCGCAGACCGCCCCGGTCTGCTGGTACTCCTTCCAGCCCGAGCCGGACAGGTAACCGCGGACCACGCATTCGACCGGGTACATCTCCAGTTTCCGCACCCGGACGGCACGTCCGGCGACCTCTTCGGGCACGTCATTCGAGATGAAATGGTTCGGAACGATCCCCGTGGTGTTCTCGAACCAGAAGTTCGACATCTGGGTGAGAACCTTGCCCTTGTCCGGGATCGCGGTAGGCATGATCACGTCGTAGATCGAGATCCGGTCGGAAGCGACGAGGAGGAGGTCATCCTCGATCTCGTAGATCTCTCGGACCTTGCCGGAATTGACGAGTTTGAGGTCTTCAATCGAGGTGCTCATTGGCCCCGACTCTACAAGGCGTTCGCGTCGGAGAAACGTCCGGCGATAAGGTCCCTGCATGCTCCGGCTTTTCGTGATCGTCCTGTCCCTGTCTGCGGCTTTCGGTGCCGCCGTCTCTCCGGCCTTCGCCGCGATTCCCGATTGCGGAGGACCGGTCAGCCAGAAGACCATTTATGAAGATCAGGGAGTGCTGGAATCAGTGGTCGCCGGCGGGCGGGGAAAGCTCTTCGTTTCCGGTACCGACGGCAGCAGCGATTCCGCCCTGCTCAGGCGCTACGGCAAGCCGGGCGCGAAGCCGGGACTGATCTCGAGTGCCGGTCCCGGTCCCGGCGGTCTGGCCTGGGCGGGAAGGCGCCTGCTCTGGGGCAACGGCAACACCCAGGCCAACGGCTCGGCCGGTGACCTGAATCCGACCGCGCGCCTGTTCTCGGTTCTGCCTTCGAAGGGAACCCGGAAAACAGTTTCGAAGACCCTGGGCATGGCCAACGGGGTGGCGAGGGCTTCAAACGGCACGATCTTCGCCTCCAACGCCCTCGGCGAGAAACTCGACCGCATATCGACTTCGGGCAAGACCACTAATGGATGGGCGAGCCTCCCCGGCGCCAACGGACTGGCGATTTCCACGGACGGCAGGTACCTGTTCGCGAACCAGACCTCGGCCGTGCCTTCGACTGTTGCGAGGATCGAGATCGCCCATCCCGCCAACGTGATCAACTGGTTCACGGCCGAGGCTCCCGGAGTGGGCACCCTCGACGGACTGACCATCGACGGAAAGGGCAACCTCTACGCGGCGGCCTGGCTGCCCGGCCAGATCTGGAAGATCACTCCCGAGCACGAAGCCTGCGTGCTGGCCTCAGGGCTGGACCGACCCTCGAACGTCGCCTTCGGCAAGGGCCGGAAGGGCTTCAGGATCGCGAACCTTTACGCGGTCAGCTTCGGCGGGGAGATCGTCCGGATCAAGGGTGCCCGGCGGGCCACCGTCCCCGCCGCCTGAGGACTTCCTGACGGGTTGACGGGCTCCGTGCCCGGCGACGCGCCGGTTCAGCCGGTGACCGGCGGCCGCCACATCAGCCAGAGCCGGATGCCGGGCTCGACTTCCAGTTCCCCGGCCAGGTCGAAGCCGAACCGGTGATAGAAGGGGATGTTGCTCTCGCGCTGGGTCTCGAGCCAGCAGCCGAGCCCCTGAGCGTCTGCCGCTTCCAGACCCGGCCGGAGCAGGGCGCCGCCGTATCCCCGGCGTTGCGATTCGGGAGAAACCGAAAGCACCGAGAGGTACCAGTGGGGCTTCCTCGGCCAATGCGAGACGACGAGACGCTGAAGACGGGCAGCTTTTCCGAGGTGGGGGATTCCGGCCGGCAGGAAGGGCAGGCTTTCGAAGATCGACTCCCTGAAGCTGTGCTTCTTGGTGCCGGGCGGGTACCAGAGCGCCGCCCCGACCGCCTCGCCGTCGGGCCGGCGCAGGACCCAGCCGGATCGGCGGGGCACGAAGATGTGCTTTACGACGGACCGGTACTGGCGCTTTTCCACCCTGGCCCGGACCCGGTCGTCCGGCAGCAGCCACATCCAGATCTCGTTGTCCTGAAATCCGCGGGCGATTGCATCCGCCGCGTCCTTCGCGTCGGATGGCCCGATCAGTTCAGGAACCGGGGGCAGGGTTCTCCCGGGCCCACCTGGCGATCGCGCCGGAGTCGCTGATCACTTCACCGTCGTCGAGTACGAGAACCGGCACTTCGTTGGTGCCCGAGATCTCCTTGATCTTCTTGCGGTCTGCGGCCCGGGTTCGCCAGGTCCACGGCAACATTCGGTAGCCGCCCACCTTCTCCAGTTCGTAGGTGTAGCCGGCTTCGTCGAGCGCCTTGCCCGCCTTCGCGCAGGGATGCATCGCCGCCGGACCGCTGGTGCCTTGACCACAGACGTAGAGCTTCATGGCCGGAGCCTAACTTCTCCTAGCGAATTTCTTCCAACCGCTCGAAGACCTCGGGGAGGTGGGTCAGGTAGGCGCCGTAGTCGAAGATCTCGTCGAGGTCGAGTTCCGGGGCGGCCTTGCCGATCAGTTCACGGAAGTGCGGTCCGCCGTCGAAAGCCTCGTGGGCGGCGGCCTGGACCGTCCGGTAGGCGTCGTCCCGGGTCATGCCGGATTCGACCAGGGCGGTCAGGGCCCGCTGGCTGAACATCGCGCCGTTGGTCTGCTCGAGGTTTGACTGCAGGCGATCAACGTGGACCACCAGTCCGGAGGCGACCTGGGTGATCACGTGATGCATGTAGTCGAGGCAGATCGTCGCGTCGGGCAGGATCACCCTTTCGGCGCCGGAGTGGCTGATGTCGCGCTCGTGCCAGAGGGCGACGTTCTCCAGCCCGGTCTGGGCGTAGCCGCGAAGCAGTCTCGCCAGACCGGTCATCCGTTCGGTGCGGATCGGGTTGCGCTTGTGCGGCATCGCCGACGAGCCCTTCTGCTGACCGGTTGCGAAAGGCTCCTCGGCCTCGCGGACCTCGGTCCGCTGCAGGTGCCGCACCTCGGTCGCGAAGCGTTCGATCCCGGCTCCGGCCAGGGCGATTGCGGAGAGCAGCTCGGCGTGACGGTCGCGGGGCACCACCTGGGTGGCGATCTCTTCCCGCTGGAGTCCGAGCGTGTCCATGACCCGGCGCTCGATCGTCGGCGGCACCGAGGCGTAGGTGCCGACCGCGCCGGAAAGCTTGCCCCGCGCGGCCTGGGCGGTGGCCTGCTGGAGGCGTTTCCAGTTTCGGTCCGCCTCGAAGGCGAAACCGGCCAAACGCAGGCCGAAGGTCGTGGGCTCGGCGTGGACGCCGTGGGTGCGGCCCATCGCCAGGGTGTCGCGGAACTCGAAGGCTCGTTCGATCAGGGCGTCGCGGTAGGTCTTCGCCCCCGCGACGAGGATCTCGCCGGCCTTGGTCAGCTGAACCGCGAGGGCGGTGTCGAGCACGTCGGACGAAGTCAGGCCGAAGTGGATCCAGCGGCCCTCCTCCCCTATCGAGGCTGCCACCACGTCGACGAAGGCGGCGACGTCGTGGTTGGTGATCTCCTCACGAGCGTTGACTTCCTCGACCGTGAACGCGCCCTTCTCCCGGCAGGCGGTTGCCGCCTCGGACGGGACGACTCCCTCGGCCGCCCAGGCGTCCGTCGCTGCCAGCTCGACGTCCAGCCAGGACTGGAACTTGGCCTGCTGGGTCCAGACCGCGCCCATCTCCGGACGGGTGTAGCGCTCGATCATGCGCTGCTAGCCGGCCAGGTTGATGATGCGTGTGGCGAGCACGCCGGCATTCTTGGCGCCGTCGATCGCCACGCAGGCAACCGGCACGCCCGGGGGCATCTGCACCGCGGAAAGCAGGGCGTCAAGGCCGCCGAGCGACTTGCCGAGAATCGGCACGCCGATGACCGGCAGCTCCGTGTGGGCGGCGGCGACGCCGGGCAGGGCGGCGGACATGCCGGCTCCGGCGATGATCACCTTGAGGCCGCGCATCTTGGCGTTGGTGCAGTAATCGACCACGAGATCGGGGTCGCGGTGGGCGGACATGACCCGCACCTCGTAGGCGATTCCGGCATCCTCGAGAGCCTGTCCGGCAGGCTGCATCTTGGGCTTGTCGTTCTTCGAGCCCATGATGATCCCGACCTGAGGCTGTTCGACTTCGATCTCCTCGAAGAGCTCCTCAACCGAGGAGAGGGTTGCCGGCTGCTGGGTTTCTTCGCTCATGTTGCTTCCTGGTCTCTCTCGCGACGGACCGCCCTCTCGGCGATGTCCCGTCGCATCTGTTTGCCATCGAAATTGACTGCGTCAGCCGCATCGTAAGCACGATCGCGCGCCGTTGCTGCGTCGGTTCCGACCCCGGTCAGGTTCAGAACCCGGCCACCGGCGGTGACGATCTGCCCGTTCTCCTCTGCCGTGCCGGCGTGAACCACCTCTGCCGACCCGGCCGCCTGCTCGAGGCCGGTGATCACGTCGCCCTTCGAGGACGAGGCCGGATACCCCGCGGAGGCCAGCACCACGGTCACGGCGAAGATGTCGGCGAAGCTGACCTCTTTGTCGGCCAGCCCTCCCGGCTTCGACGCGGCGAGGAAGAGGTCGACGAGGTCCGATTCGAGCCGGGGCAGGACCGCCTGGGTCTCGGGATCGCCGAAGCGGGTGTTGTATTCGAGCACCTTGGGGCCGTCGGCGGTCATCATCAGCCCGGCGTAGAGCACCCCATGGAAGGGGTGGCCGCGACGGGCCATCAGGTCGACGATCGGCTGGTGGACCAGCGCCGACAGGTCGGCCAGCTGGTCCTTGCTCACGGTCTGAACCGGCGAGTAGCTGCCCATGCCGCCTGTGTTCGGGCCGGTGTCACCTTCACCGATCCGCTTGTAGTCCTGGGCCGGGGCGAGGGCTATTGCCCGCTCACCGTCGCAGATCGCGAGCAGCGAGAGCTCCTCGCCCTCGAGGAATTCCTCGACCACGACCTCGGTCTGGCCGAAACGCTGCTCGGTGAAGAAGACCTCGATCGCCTCGCGGGCCTCGGCTTCGTCCATGCAGATGAGTACGCCCTTGCCGGCGGCCAGGCCGTCGGCCTTGAGCACCACCGGGCAGCCGGTCTCGGCAACCTTGGCCAGGGCCGAGTCACGGTCGGTCACCACCCCGTAGCCGGCGGTCGGCACCCCGGCTTCCTCCATCGCCTCCTTGGCGTAGGCCTTCGAGCCTTCGAGCTGCGCCGCGGCACCACTCGGTCCGAAGGCGGCGATTCCGGCCTCGGTCAGGGCGTCGACCACCCCGGCCACCAGCGGGGCTTCCGGCCCGACCACAACCAGGTTGATCCCGAGCTCCGCCGCCTTCGCGGTCACCGCTGAAGGGTCGACCGGGTCGAGGTCCGGCAGGCAGGTTGCGTCAGCCGCGATTCCCGGGTTGCCCGGCGCGCAGAAGATCTCCGGCGACTGAGGGGAGCGGGCGAGCGCCTTGACGATGGCGTGCTCGCGGCCGCCGCCGCCGAGGACGAGGATGCGGATGCTCAAAGAACTTCAGCGAGCCGCTCGGCCGGGAGCGCAGCGAGGGTCTGGCTTGACATGGTGCCGCGGGAACCCATCTCGACGGAGACCTTGGCCATCACTTCCTCGGACTCGGCCTCAATGATCGTCACGAAGTCGTACTGGCCGAGAGTCGCGTACTGGGCGACGACCCTGGCGCCGAGTGCCTCGACTTCGCGATTGACCTCGGCCACGCGGCCCGGATGGCTCTTCAACGTCTTGACACCCTCGGAAGTCAGGTTGGTCAGCATCACGAAAGTCGGCATTGGTGTCCTCTCCTTGTTTGCGACTGGTTCAGGGACTGTTACCCGCTCTGCCGCCAGCATATGCGAGCGCAGCCCCGGGCCGTAGCGGCCGGTCGCGAAGGTGCCGCTACCCGAGCAGGCCGAGGACCTCGCGGGCCCAGCGGACGTTGCCTCTTTCGAAGGCGATTCCGCGTTTAAGGGCGAGGAAGGGGCCGAAACCGGGCCGGCCGGGGCCATCCGCGAGGAATCTCTGCTCGGTAACTCCGCCCAGCAGCACCTCCCGCAGGTTCTCGTACATCGCGAGCTTCTGCCGGCTGGTCTCGACCCGCTCGCGAACCGCAAGCGATACGTCGGCGGCATTGGCCTCGCTCAGGCTCGCGACCTTGACCAGAAGGTCATCGCGGATCACGGTCGGCCGGTTGGGCGCGCGAATGAAATCGGTGAGTTCGCGGTCGCCCTCGCCGGTGATGCGGAAGACCCGCTTGTCCGGGCGTTTCTGCTGGCGGACGGTCCGGGCCCGGACCAGGCCATCGGATTCCAGGCGGTCCAGTTCGCGGTAGACCTGCTGGGCGGAGGCCGTCCAGAAGTTGGCGACCGAGGCGTCGAAGCGCTTCGAAAGTTCGTAACCCGAACCCGGTTCCGCGCTCAGCGCTGCGAGCACCGCATGCTTCAGCGCCATCGGGCTGGACTTCCGTTGCTGATCGTCCTATACTCAACAAATTGAGTAATCACATGGTTGATTATAGGAGAGGTGAAGACGTTGAGTGAGGAAATCTGGCAGCGGGTGGTGCCCCCGGTCCCCGAAGATCCGGATGTGGTGGTGATCGGCTCCGGCCTTGCCGGACTGACGGCGGCCGCCTACCTCGCCGCCAACGACCGCAAGGTGCTGGTACTCGAGCAGTACGACGTCGCCGGCGGCTGCAGCCAGACCTTTCGCCGCAAGAAGGAGTGGCAGTTCGACGTCGGTCTTCACTACATCGGCGGGGTAAAGACGGGGGAGATCGGCCGCATCCTCGGGGGCCTGGGACTCGACGAGCGGATCGAGTTTCCCGAGCTCGACCCCGACGGATTCGACACCTTCGTCTTCCCCGACCTCGAGTTCAAAATGCCAAAGGGCTGGGACAACTACGTCGGCCGCCTCGTCGAGACCTTCCCCGACGAGGAAGAGGGCCTCCGGGCGGTGACCGACGTGATGCGGAACGCGATGGAGGAGCTCCGGTCGGTTGGCATCCCCGACAGCAATACCGATCTTCAGGAGTACCTCGAGAAGGCCCCGACCGTGGTCAGCTGGGGCATGCGCCCGATAAACGAACTCTTTGACGAGAATTTCCTCAGCGAGAGATCACGGGCGGTGATTCTCGGCAATGCGGGTGACTACGCGACCCCTCCATCCCGGACTCCGGTGATCATGCATGCGGGTGTTATCGACCACTACCTGCAGGAGGGGGCCTTCTACGTCAAGGGGGGTGGCCAGGAGATGGCCGGCCACCTGGTTGACCTGATCCACACCTACGGCGGCCGGGTGCGGACCCACGCCGAGGTCGAGCGCATCCTTACCGAAGAGACTGAATCGGGAGCCCACCGGGTCTCTGGAGTCGAGCTGGCCGGCGGCGAGGTCGTAAACACCGGGAACGTGATCGCGACCGGGGACATCAAGCACCTCTTCCTCGAACTGCTCGATGAGGAGGCGGTGCCCGAAGAGATCCGCAACACGGTCGAGGGGTATCGCATGGCAACCCCGCTCTTCACGGTCTATCTCGGGCTCGACTTCGACATCACCGAGCGCATGCCGGCCACCAACTACTGGCTGCATTCCCGCTACGACCAGGAGGCCTATTACGAACCGGTGGCGGCCGGCGAGTTCGATACCGACCCGCCCGTCTACATCTCTTCAGCCAGCGCCAAGGACCCGGGTCACGAGGGCCATGCCCCGCCCGGCTGCTCGACGATCGAGTTGATGACCTGGGCCACGCCCGACCCCGCCGCCTGGGGAGTCGACGAGGGCGAGGACGCCCCGAAGTACAGCCGCCAGGCCGGCTACCTGGAAGCGAAGCAGAAGGTCACCGACCAGCTGATCGACCGGGCCGAGAAACAGCTCGGCGAGCTCCGCTCTCACATCCTCTGGGAGGAAGCGGCGACCCCGATGACCCAGACCAGGTACACCCTTTCGTCCGGCGGGTCCTCCTACGGCATCGAGCCGGCGACCGATCAGTTCGGGCCGCTCCGGCTCGAATACCGGACTCCGGTACAAGGCCTGATTCTCGGCGGAGTGTCGAGCCGCCGGGGCCACGGGATCCTGGGGGCGATGGCAGGCGGGGTCGAGTCTGCCTCCGCCGTTCTCGGCCGCAGCCTCCGGACCGAGATCGCGGAAGGTGCAGTCTTCGGCGATCCCTCGAGCCTCACCTCGGGCGGCGAGGGCTGGGACGCCCTCGAAGCCTGCCGCAAGCTGCAGGAAAAGGCCCTGCGCGCCTGATCGCGAGCCTCCGCTTCGGGTCCGGGTTCAAAGCTTTGAGAGGGCTGCCTTGGCGGCGTCCTCGCCCGAGCGGAGGGCGCCGTCCATGTAGCCGTTCCAGATCTCCGCGTGCTCGGTGCCGGCCCAATGGATCCGCCCGTGGGGTTTGCGAAGGGCCGGACCGAACCCGGTCAGGACGCCGGGCGGCAGGAACCCGCCGTAACAGCCGCGGGTCCATTCCTCCTGTGCCCAGTTCTTCTCCACATAGGCCTTGGGTGATCCGGCCGCGTTGCCGATCGTCTTCTTGAAGTTCGCCAGGACGGCCGCCTTTCTGGCGGCGGGGCTCATGCGTCCGGCCAGCCGCGCTTCCTGGCCCTCGATGAAGCCGAGCAGCACTCCGGCCGAGCCGTCGTGTGGCGAGTTGTCATACATCAGCTTGACCGGCCCCTCGTCCGAGTTGACGTATCCGGAAAGGCCTTCGTCGCGCCAGAACGGGCGGTCGTAGACGG
>JAGQUR010000111.1 GCA_020438395.1 Solirubrobacterales bacterium
GGAACCCGGTTTCAGCTGCCGGAAACGGGGAACCCGGTTTCAGCTGCCGGAAACGGCGAAGGTGTTTCCGTCCGGATCCTTGAACCAGACCACCCTTGCTCCGCCCATGTCGAGGACGCCATTCTCGTCCTGGTCGAAGCCGGGATAGATCTCGAACGAGATGCCGCGTTCTTTCAGGGCGCTGGTCTCTGCATCGAAATCATCGACCTCCCAGGCTGCGACGGTGGCCGTGCCCTTTCCGGCGTGGTCGGGCGACGGATAGACGAGCAGACCGGTCCCGTCTCCGCAGGCGTACATGACCTCGATTCCCTCGGCGCCACCGCCCATCGGTTCGAGAGCCAGCGTTTCCTCGAAGAACTCTTTGGCCCGATCCATGTCCGTGACCGCTGCGACCGCAGCGATCTTGCTGTTCGACAGTCCCATCCTTACCTCCTCGGATTGGTGAATTGCCCGTGGGGTCAGCGTAACCGCCGCGCTTGTGGCCGTCGAGCATTTGGCTGCCGGGGGGCGAGCCACGGCACTGGGTAGATTCACGGCATGAGCACGGAACTTGACCAGGCGGTGGCTACCGTCGTGCGGGAATGCCTCGGGGTGCGGCCGAACGAGGAGGTGCTCGTGGTCTGCAACCCGGCCACGAGAGAACTGGGCGACGCCCTCAGAAGCGAGGCGGAGTCGGCGGGTGCCGAGGCGGTGCTTGCGGTGATGACCGAGCGGGCCTCGCATGCGGGCGAGCCACCGGCGACGGTTGCGGAGGCGATGGTGGCAGCCGACGTCCTGCTGGCGCCGACCGTTCAGTCGCTCTCACATACCGCCTCCCGGAAGCGTGCCACGGAATCCGGCACGCGGACAGCAACCCTTCCCGGTGCCACGGTGGAGATGCTTGCCCGGGTGATGAGCGACGACATGGAAAAGCTCCGCCACCGTGGTCACCGGGTTGCCGAGCTGCTCGATCGCGGCACCGAAGCGAGGCTGACCTGCGACCACGGCAGCGACCTCACGCTGGGACTGGAGGGACGGAAGGCGATCCCCGATGCCGGCGAGCTGACCGCAACCGGAGCTTTCGGAAATCTGCCCTGCGGAGAGGGATTCATCGCGCCGGCGACGGCCGAGGGAGTTCTCGTGGTGGACGGATCGATCGCCGGGGTCGGGCTGGTTTCGGGGCCGGTCCGGCTGACCATCGAGGGTGGTCACCTGGTCGACGCGACCGGAGAGGAAGGAGAGAAGCTGATGGAGTTGCTCACCGTCCACGGCCCCGACGGCACCAACGTCGCCGAGCTGGGAATCGGCACCAACGAGAAGGCGATACTCACCGGGAACATCCTCGAGGACGAAAAGATCATTGGCACGGCCCATGTCGCCTTCGGGGCGTCGGCCGCGATCGGCGGCAACGTTCAGGTGCCGGTCCACCTGGACGTGGTTTCGATGCGCCCGGAGGTCACCATTGACGACACCCCGGTGGTCCTCGAGGGCAGGTTGCTGGTGTGAGCCTGCTCGCGGTTCCGAACGTCTCCGAGGGCCGGGACTTCGCGCGGCTCGACCGGCTCGAGGCGTCACTTGGCGAAGAGGTCACACTGCTCGACCGCCACGCCGACGTCGACCACCACAGGGCCGTGTTCACCCTGGCCGGACCCGCCGAAACTCTCAGCACCGCGCTGACCGGGCTGGCCGGCACGTCGACGGTCGAGATCGACATGACCGCCTGGGATGGCATTCACCCGGCGATCGGGGCGCTCGATGTATGTCCGGTGGTCTGGCTCAGCGAAGGCCGGAGGGAGACGGCTGCAGAAGTAGCCACCGAGGTGGGACAGGCGATCGGCGCGATGGGGGTTCCCGTGTTCCTTTACGGGGACCTGGCGACCGACGCCGACCGGCGAGAGCGCGCCTACTTCAGGGCCGGCGGTCTCGACTCGCTCTGGCAGCGGATGACTTCGGGGGGACTGAAGCCGGACTTCGGCCCCGGCCAGCCCCATCCGACAGCCGGCGCCACCCTGGTCACCGCCCGCGCCCCGATCGCCGCCTTCAACCTTGAACTCGGGACGGATGATCCGCGGGTGGCAAGAGAGATCGCCTCGGTAGTAAGGGAGGGTCCGGAGGAGGGAATCCCGGGCGTCCGGGCGATGGGACTGGCGCTTTCGACCGGCAGGGCACAGGTTTCGACCAATGTCCATGACCCGATCGGCACCCCGCTCGGCGAGGTCGTCCAGGCCGTCCAGGACGAAGCAGCCCTGCGCGGCACCTACGTGCTGGAAGCAGAGTTGATCGGGCTGATCCCGGAGGCCGCACTCGAGGACTATCCGGAGGACGTTCCGATCCGTGATTTCGACCCGGCCTTCCACATCATCGAACGTCGGCTGAAGCCCCGCGACGAGGCCGGCGGATAGCCGTTCTCCGATAGGTTTCGACCGTGGCACAGACCAAGAAGAAACGCACGAGAAAGAAGCGCGGCACGCAGGCCGGCAACGTCGATACCTCCCGTCGCTCCCGCCCGCGCAGCCGGGCCGAAGCGAAGAATCAGGCACGGTCCGGAGGCGGTGGCCGGAGCCGTTCGATGCAGAAGGGCGACAATCCGCCGACCTGGCGGGGCGCCGCGTTCCGGGGCCTGATCGCTTCGGGCATCTTCGTCCTCCTGCTGCTCCTGCTCTTCGGCCGGCCGCTCACCAGTTCGCTGATCATCGGCCTCGTGATGCTGGTCTTCTACATCCCGGCCGGCTTCTACATGGACCTTTACCTCTGGCGGCGACGCGAGCGCCAGCGGATCCGGGCCAAGAGCAAGGGCTAGGCGTGGCCGGGCTCGAGGTCATCGGAACCACGGTCGGGCCGGTTGCGGAAAACTCGTACCTGATCTTCAGGGAGGGAACCGGAAAGGCGTTGCTGGTCGATCCCGGTGACGAGGCCGACCGGCTGATGCAGCCCCTGGCCGAGCGGGACCTCGAACTCGAGGCCATCCTGCTCACTCATTGCCACTTCGATCACATCGGGGCGGTCGCCCCGATCGCCAGGGCGACCGGGGCTCCGGTCTACTGCCCCCTGATCGAGGTGCCGATTCTTGCCGACGTGATGGCCTACGTGCCGTGGCCCGGTATCGGCCCCTTCGAAAGTTACGACGCCGATCACACGGTTGAGGGTGGCGAGCACCTCTCGCTGGCCGGCATGGAGATCGACGTGCTGTTCACCCCCGGTCACAGCCCCGGCCACGTCACCTACTCGATTCCCGAGGCCGGGTTGCTCCTATCCGGGGACGTCCTCTTCCAGGGCTCCGTGGGAAGGGTCGACCTGCCCGGCGGCGACTGGGACACCCTGCTCGAGTCGATCCGCATGCTGATCACCAATTTCCCCGAGGAGACGCAGGTCCTGCCCGGCCACATGGGAGTTACCACCCTCGGGGCCGAGCTGGCGACCAATCCGTTCCTGACCGAGATCCCGAGGTGAGGACCTGATGGCCGAGAAGTTCAAGGCGCCGCGAGGCACCTTCGACGTCCTTCCCGAGCAGGCTGCCCAGCGGGAGCGTCTGCTGCAGGCGGCCCGGGAGATCTTCGGCCTGGCCGGCTACCGGCTGATCGCGACCCCGGTCTTCGAGGACACGGCGCTGTTCGAGCGGGGCGTCGGCAAGTCGACCGACATCGTCCGCAAGGAGATGTTCACCTTCGAGGACAAGGGCGAGAGGTCGCTGACCCTGCGGCCCGAGGGAACGGCCTCGATCTGCCGCGCCTACATCGAACACGGCATGCACAAGCGGCCGCAGCCGGTGAAGCTCTTCTATGCGGGCCCGTTTTTCCGCCACGAGCGGCCCCAGGCCGGGCGATACCGGCAGTTCAACCAGATCGGTGCGGAGGCGATCGGGTCCGACTCGCCCCTGGTCGACGTCGAGGTAATCACCCTGATCAGCGACTTGATCGAGGAACTCGGGGTGCCGGGAGTGGAATTGCGGCTCGGAAGCCTCGGCTCGCTCGATGCCAGGGCTACGTATCTCGAAGAATTGAAGTCACATCTCAGATCACGGGAGGACGAGCTTTCCGGGGATGTACGCGAGCGCATCGAGATCAATCCGCTCCGGGCCTTCGATTCCGACCACGAGGGCACACAGGCAGTGATGGCCGACGCCCCGCAACTGCTCGATTTCCTCAGCGAGGAAGACGCCGATCACTTCGAGCAGGTCAAGTCCTTCCTCGGGACTGCATCGGTCGAGTTCACAGTCGACCCGACCCTGGTCCGCGGTCTCGACTACTACACCCGCACGATTTTCAGCTTCGTCTGCGAAGGGCTTGGCGCCCAATCCGAGATCGGCGGTGGTGGTCGCTACGACGGCCTGATCGAGCAGCTCGGCGGGCCGGCGACGCCGGCGGTCGGCTGGGCGGCCGGCATCGAGAGGATCCTGCTCGCCCTCGACGAGGAAGTCACCTCGGCCGGGATGGACCTGTTCGTGGTGGTGCCCGATCCGGAGCTCACGACCAAGGCGGTCGCCCTCGTGGCCGAACTCAGGCACCACGGCCTGGCGGTGGAAATGGACCTGGCCGGCCGCAGCGTCAAGGGTCAGTTCAAACAGGCCGACCGGGTAGGGGCCGCGCACACCCTGATCCTCGAACCAGGCGGGACCGCGTCTCTCAAGAACATGGAAACCGGTGACCAGCAGACGGTCGACCCGAAAGACGTCGCCAACCTGATCCGTCCCTGAACGCGGACCGGCAATTGAACCGAAACGGGCCGGGCCCGGGGATGAACCCGGGCCCGGCCCCTTTTTCGGGAGGGAGAGGGCCGGCTCATGGGAGAGAGCGCCGACCCTGTCTTGATGGTGGGAGGTGAGACCCGACCGTTGTCTTACGGTCTAGAGCCCGACGATGACCGACTTGGTCTCGAGGTAGTTCTTCAGGACCTCCTCGCCCATCTCCCGTCCCCAGCCGCTCTGCTTGTAACCGCCGAACGGCAGCTCTGCGGCGAACACGTGGTAGGTGTTGACGTGGACCGTGCCGGCCTTGATCCGGCTGGCCAGGCGGTGGGCCTTGGAGATGTCGCGGGTCCAGATGCCGGCTGCCAGCCCGTAGTGGGAATCGTTGGCCTGGCGGGCCAGATCGTCGATGTCATCGAACGGCATCGCTGCGATGACCGGTCCGAAGACCTCCTCGCGGACGATCGTGTCGCTCGGCTTCGCGTCCACCAGCACGGTCGGTTCGACGAAGAAGCCGGGTCCGTCAATCGCCTTGCCACCGGTCACCGCCCGGTTGCCTTCCTCGGCCCCACGGTTCAGGTAGCCGGTCACCCGCTCGAACTGCTCGGCCGAGACCAGCGGGCCCATGTCCGTGTCTTCCTCGAGTCCGTGGCCGACCTTGATGCCTTTGGCGGCCTCGGAGATCCCTTCGACCACCCGGTCGAACTGATCCGACTGGACGTAGAGGCGGGAGCCCGCCGAGCAGACCTCTCCCTGGTTGAAGAAGATCCCCTGGGCGGCACCTTCGATCGCCGCGTCCACGTCCGCGTCCGAGAAGATGATGTTCGGCGACTTGCCACCGAGCTCCAGCGAGACACGCTTGAGGTTGCCGGTCGCGGTGCGGGCGATCAGCTTGCCGATCTCGGTCGAGCCGGTGAAGGCGACCTTGTCCACATCCGGGTGGGCGGCCAGCGCGGCACCGGCGGTCTCGCCGTAGCCGGGCACGATGTTGACGACACCGTCCGGGATTCCGGCCTCCTGGATCAGCTCGCCGAGCCGCAGGGCGGAAAGCGGAGTCTGTTCGGCCGGCTTGAGAACCACCGTGCATCCGGTCGCCAGCGCCGGGCCGAGCTTCCAGGCTGCCATCAGCAGCGGGAAGTTCCAGGGAATGATCTGCCCGACCACGCCAACCGGCTCGCGCAGGGTGTACGAGTGGAACTCGGCGTCCGGGAGGTAGGGGACAGAGGGGTTGATCGTGCCGCCGTTCAGCTTGGTCGCCCAGCCCGCCATGTACCAGAACAGGTCGGCCGAGAGGGGCACGTCGGCAGCCAGCGCAACGGCCTTCGGCTTGCCGTTGTCGAGGGTCTCCAGCGTGGCGAGCTCCTCGGCGTTCTCCATGATCAGGTCGCCGACCCGGTGGATCAGGCGGCCGCGCTCCGAGGCGGACATCTTCGACCAGGGCCCCTCTTCAAGGGCGAAACGGGCGGCCCTGACCGCACGGTTCACGTCTTCGGCGCCGCCCTCGGCGATCACGCCGAGCAGGTCGCCGGTGGCCGGGTCGTGGGTCTCGAAGGTCGCGCCTTCGGCGGATTCGACCCATTCGCCGCCGATCAGCATCTGCTTCGGTCCGGTCTGGCGTACCAGCTCTTCGGCTTCGGAAATCGTTGTTGCCATTTGAATCTCTCCTCGAGTAGTCCGTGGATTGCGGTTCGTTCCCTCTCGCCCCCAACGGGAGGCTGGGTCGAAACTAGAAACCGGCCCGTTGCAAGTCCGCTGCATCCGGGCCGGGGTTGCAACGGGGTTGCAACGTTTGGCCGAACGTCTTGACGGGGGTGGAGAGAGGCGTAGGCTGGAGGCATGCTTGGTATCCCCGGGAGTGCCTGGCACGCCGTCGATGCGACCTCGGATCGCGTCGGGCATGCCCTTGCGCTGCGGAGGCTCTACCAGTCCTTTCACGAGGGCCAGCCGGTCGACTCGCAGCTTCGGGCGGTCGTCGCCCAGTCCTGGAAGCGCTCGGAAGAGGCCGGACTGACTCCGGAGAAACTCCCGCCGGTAGTCGCCGACGAAGACGAGATTGCCGAACGCTGGCAGGGCCATCCGCTTTTCCCGGTCCTGCCGCTGCTCCGGCAACTCCTCACCGACGCGACCACCCAGTCCGGCCACATGCTCGTCATCACCGACGAGAACGGGATCCTGCTCTGGATCGAAGGGCATCGCCGGGTGGTCGAAGCGACCGAGAACATGCACCTGGTCACCGGCGCGGACTGGAGCGAAGGCAAAGCCGGAACCAACGCGATGGGAACGGCGCTGGCAGTGGATCATCCGGTCCAGATCTTTTCGGCAGAGCACTTCAACAAGGTGGTCCATCCCTGGCAGTGTTCGGGCGCTCCGATCCACGACCCGGAGACCGACGAGATCCTCGGGGCGATCGATCTGACCGGCCACCTGAAGACCGCCCACCCGCACACCCTCTCGCTGGTCGGCGCCGCGGCCGGGATGGCCGAGGTATTCATGCAGCAGGACCTCGAACGACGGGTTGGCCGTATTCGCGAACGGCACCTCGCCGGCAGAGCGGGCCCGGAACAGCCGGCTGCGGTACTCGGGCGCACCGGCAAGGTTCTCGCAGCCGTGCCGGAAGGATGGGTGACCGGCCAGGTGGAGCTTCCGAAACGGGGGTCGAGGGTTTCGCTGGGAGAGGGAACCGACCTTGCCGAACTGGAAAAGATCGACGGGGAATCCCTGATGCTGCTCTGGGGCGCGGGGAAGTCATCTCCCGATCTGCCGGCGGAGTTGACGATCGAACTGCTGACCCTGAGCCCGAAACTGACGATCGGTGGCCGCTCGGTTCCGCTCAGCCTTCGTCACTGTGAACTGCTCGCCGTGCTGGCGGCCAACCCCGACGGCATCTCTGCCGAACGCCTTGCGATCGAGCTCTACGGGGACCAGGGCCGGCCGGAGTCGGTGCGGGCCGAGATCAGTCGTCTGCGATCCCTTGCCGGCCCGATCATCGAATCCCGCCCGTACCGGATCGCGGTCGAATTCCGGGCGGACTTCCTCGAGATCGAGCCCCTCCTGGCGGCGGGCCGGGTCGGGGATGCCATGGACAGGTACCGCGAAAGCCTCCTGCCAAATTCAGAGGTAGGTGCCGTGGTCGAGGCGGGGCGCCGGGTCGACGGGATGCTGAGGTCTGCGGTAATAGGTTCCGAGGATCCGGTCCTGATCTCTCGCTGGTGCGGAACCAGCTCGGGCCAAAGCGACCTGGAGGCGGCCGAGCTCCTGCTCACCCTGCTGGCCGAGGAGGACGCCCGGCTGCCAGGAGCGATCGCCCATGCCGAGCGGCTGCGGCGCACCGAGTCGCGCACCACCGCCAGCCCCTGGCACTGAAGTCCTGGCGGCCCCGGATCGGGAAGGCCGCAGTCATCTGCTCGCTCTTGACCGGGTCAGGTCACCCGCATACGATGGGTCCAGTGGGCCGGATCTGGGGTGGCCCGATCGATCGGAGGAAGTTGATGAAGGCATTTCTGGCAGGGATGTTCGCCCTTACCGTTCTGCTCCTTGCGCCATCCGTTGCCGGCGCCGTGATCATCAGCGTCAACACGACGGCGGATGAATACGGAACCGGTACCGACTGCTCGCTGCGCGAAGCGATCACCGCGGCCCAGGGGAATGTCTCATTCGGTGGTTGTCCGGCCGGGTTCGGCGCCGACACGATCAGTCTGCCCAACGGCACCTACAAGATCACCCGCGCAGGATCCGGCGAAGACGCCAACGCGACCGGTGACTTCGACATCACCGGCACGAATGCGCTCGATATCCAGCCTGCTTCATCCGGCGATCGCGTCGTGATCGACGGCAACGGGATCGACCGGGTATTCGACGACAGCTCAAGCGGCCTGGTCAAGTTCCTGGCGGTGCGGATCACCGGCGGCGTGCTGACCGCGATCGAAGACGGGGGAGGGATCCGCAACCTGGTCGGGGTCACGGCGCTCGAAAACGTGACCGTGGACAACAACAGCAGCGTGCAGCAGGGCGGCGGGGTGGCCGTCTACAGCAACGTGCAGGTGCTGAACAGCACCGTCACCGGAAACGAGGCCGATGGCAACGGCGGCGGCTTCTATGTCCCGGGCGGGGCTTCACTGGTCGCCCGCAGCACGACCATCTTCGGCAACAAGGCCGACGCGGACAACAACGGCAACGGTTACGGCGGCGGGTTCGCCGACACCGGCAGCCTGAACGTGAGCTTCACGAACGTGATCAACGCCGGAAACTCGGGCACCGCGATCATGCCCGCCAACGATGCCTACGACTGCTACAGCGGGCCCCAGTTCTTCCCCCGCTACACGCTCTCGGGCCAGCCGATGGGACCGCTTGACTGCCTGGTCGGGTTCAACCCGGGTACCAACAAGGTCAGTTCGGACGTCAAGGTCGACTCGACGCTCCGCTACAGCGGCGGCCAGACGCCGACCCTGGCTCTGCTGTCCGGTTCGCCGGCGATCGGGGCCGGCGGCAGCGCTGCCCCGGACGAATGCCCGGCTCTCGACCAGAACAACAACTCGCGCCCGGTGGGCGCCTGCGACATCGGTGCGGTCCAGTTCGTGCCCACGCCCAGACTGGTGATCACGAAGATCCTGCCGAAGAAGAAGGTGATCCGGCGCAACCGGAAGAAGGTCTTCACGGTCGTGGTCAAGAACGTCGGTACCGGGGCCGCAACGCTCACCAAGGCCTGCCTCAAGCTCCCGAAGGCGTCCCGCAAGGCGTTCAAGTTCAAGGGCAGGAAGTGCCGGAAGCTCGGAATACTGGCCGTGAATGCCTCCAAACGGGCGAAGATCAAGCTTCTGGCGAAGCCCAGGGCGAAACCCAAGGTCTACAAGGTCAAGGCGATCGCGAGCGCGACCGGGGTCAAGGCAGCGCCCCGCGCGTTCAAGGTCAAGGTCAAATAGCGGGCGGTTTTCATTGAAAGACGCTATCCCGGGCCGGGCACGGTCCGGTCCGGGTCAGGCGCCGAGAAGTGAAAGACTGGCGCTTCGATGAACGACGCGCCGCAGCTGAAACCGAATTCGTACCGCGACACCTGGTGTGGCCAGGTCCTTGGTGACCGGGTCGGGAGCCCGGTGCGACTCTCCGGCTGGGTTCACCGTCGGCGCGACCATGGCGGGCTGATCTTCATCGACCTCAGGGACCGGACCGGGCTGGTTCAGCTCGTCTTCAACCCGGACGAGGCCGGCGGCGCCCACGAACTCGGGCACAGCCTGCGTTCGGAGTACGTGATCAGTGTCTCCGGGGAGGTCGTGACACGCTCCGGGGAGACGGTGAATCCGGAGCTGCCGACCGGCGAGTTCGAGGTCCGTGTGAAGGAAGCCGAGATCCTGGCCACCGCCGACACCCCTCCCTTCGAGATCGAGGGCTTTCATGGTGAAGTCGGCGAAGAGACACGTCTCAAACACCGGTACCTGGACCTGCGGCGCGACCAGATGCAGCAGGCGATCAAGCTGCGCCACCGTCTGACCACCGCGATGCGGTCGTTCCTCGACTCCGAGGGTTTCCTCGACATCGAGACCCCGATCCTCACCCTTTCGACCCCGGAGGGCGCCCGGGACTTCCTGGTTCCGTCCCGCCTCCAGCGCGGCTCTTTCTACGCGCTGCCACAGTCGCCGCAACTCTTCAAACAGCTGCTGATGATGTCCGGCTTCGAGCGGTACTTCCAGATCGCCCGCTGCTTCCGCGACGAAGACCTCAGGGCCGACCGCCAGCCCGACTTCACCCAGCTCGACATCGAGATGAGCTTCGTCACCGGTGAGGACGTGATCGAGGTCAACGAGCGGCTGATCAGGCACGTGCTGGCGGAAATGGGAGTCGAAGTCGAAATCCCCTTCGAGCGCATGTGTTACGACGAAGCGATCGGACGTTTCGGCTCGGACAAGCCGGACTTCCGATACGGCTACGAGCTCGCCGACCTGACCGACATCCTCCGGGGCACGGAATTCAAGGCCTTCGGTGGTGTGATCGAAGGCGGTGGCCAGGTCAAGGGCATCAACTTCGGCCAGCGGGACCTTTCAAGGGCGCAGCTCGACGGCCTGATCGACGACGCCAAGGAACTAGGGGCGAAGGGCCTGGTCTGGGCCTTCCGCGAAGGCGACGGCTGGCGGGCTCCGATCGCCAAGTTCCTCTCCGGGCAGGAGCTCAGGTCTCTGAACGAGGCGATGGGGGCCGAGGAGGGCGACCTGATGCTGGTCGCTGCCGATATGCCTCACATGGTTGCCCACATCCTCGGTGGTCTTCGCACCCGGCTGGCCGAGCGCTGGAACCTGATTCCGGAGGATGCCGGCAACCGGCTCTGCTGGATCGTCGACTGGCCGCTCTTCGAGTGGAATGAGGACGAAGACCGATGGGATGCGCTTCACCATCCGTTCACCGCGCCGAAGGGCGACTTCGACCCGGAAAATCCGGGCGAGGCCAGGGCAGAGGCCTACGACCTGGTCTGGAACGGGGTCGAGATCGGTGGCGGGTCGATCCGTATCAACAAGCCCGGGCTCCAGTCCGAGATCTTCCGGACCCTCGGCATCTCCGACGAAGAAGCCGGGGAGCGGTTCGGTTTCCTGCTCGAAGCGCTGAAGTACGGGGCCCCGCCTCATGGTGGTATTGCCTACGGGGTCGATCGCTTCGCGGCCCTTCTGGCCGGCTTCGAGTCGATCCGCGACGTGATCGCCTTCCCCAAGACAGCCTCCGGCGGTGACCCGCTTACCGGCGCCCCCGCGCCGGTTGACGACATCCAGTTGCGAGACGTCGGCATCGAACTGCGCAAGAAGAAACTGCCCGGGCAGGGTTGAGGGAAGGCCCGGCGATCCCCGTGAACCCGTTATCGCCATGAGCCTGTTCGATCGCTTCAAGGAGAAGGTGAAGTCGATCGGGGACGGCTCGGACCGGATCCAGATAGGCGACCCGCGTTTCCACGACTGGGAAACGGTTCACCAGTTCGAGGATCTGGCCACCGGCCTGGCCTGGCGGGACGTCCTGCGCGAGCACGGCATCCCGGCCGAGCTGACCTCGGACTGGGAACTCGACCGGTTCAACCGTGGTGACATCCACCTTCAGGTGCCGCCCGGCATGTGGTCGGAGGCCGAGGAGCTCGTCTCCGGCCTCGACCTCGAATAGCCGCCTTTGCGGTTTACCGGGGCCCGTAGTGGTAGGTTGGTTTCGAGGCTCGAACCTGTTCGTTTGCCGTCTCGTAAATTGACCCAACATCAACGGCACGGGAGCTGATTTCGATGTCCCCCGCGGGACGAAGATAGGCACCCACCTTTTTATAAAGGGATCAATGCCGGAGGCGGCGACGGCAGGTTGGGGCCTCCTTTTCATCCTGGACTTGCACGCTGGCGCAACCGCCAATACGGTGAAGAGGAACTAGCTAGGAGGGAATTCATGTCTGTTCCGGTCATCCGGATGATTCGCGGGGGTCTCGCCGTTCTGGTCACGGTCGCGGCGGCACTGTTACTCACGGCGTCTGCGCAGGCAGATACCCACCGCTTCTACGGCGAGTGGGGTGGGTCCGGCAACTACCAGGCCTCGACCAAGAACGGCATCGGTGTCGACAGGAACGGCAACGTGTATGTGGCGACCTCGGCCGGCCTGTTCGGGTTCAGCGCCGAAGGCGTCCCCCAGGGACTTCTGGTTTCGAACAGCTACTTCGTCAACGGGGTCGAGGACGTTTCGGTCGACGGCAGGGGATGGATGTATGTGGTCGACACCGATCAGGACATGGTCTTTGCCTTCGACTCCAACGGGATCCTGCAGGGGCAGATTGGTGGAAACGGAGCCGGAAACGGGCTCTTCAACGGACCGACCGGCATCGCGGCCGGGCCGGACGGTGAGGTCTATGTGTCCGACACGGGCAACGACCTGATCCAGGTACTCGATTTCCAGGGAGCGGGCTTCGTGAGGCAGTGGTCGACCGGTCTCAACGGGCCAACCGGAATCGACGTCGCCGACGACGGGACCGTTTACGTAGCCGACACCGACGACGACGAGATCGAGAAGTACCAGTCCGATGGCAGCGCAAACGTGACCCTGGGCTCGACCGGACTCGGAGCGGGTCAGTTCATCGCGCCGAACGACGTCAGCATCGGCAATGACGGGAACCTCTACATATCCGAGGCAACGGACCGGATCCAGGTGCTGGAGCCGAACGGGACCTTCGTCGAAGAGTTCGGTACGACCGGGTCCGGACAGGGTGAGTTCGATGGCAACCAGGCTCTCGCCGCCGATCGCTCGGGCAATGTCTGGGTGCTTGACAACGGCAACAACCGGGTCCAGATCTTCTGCTTCTCGCCGAGGGTGATTGGTGGAAATTCACGGGACTTCGGCAACGTGTTCATCGGCAACCCGATTGCGACCCAGCTGATCTACATGCAGAACACGAATTACGTCCTGCCCATGCTCGTGGGTCCGGCGAGTCTGAACACCGGAACGGATTTCTCACTGCCGGCCGCGAACCGCGAATGCGAGAACGTGATTTTGCTGCCAGGGCATGTCTGCAGCATCGGGGTTGGATTCGACCCGGCCACCGCCGGCCTCAAGAGCGACACGCTGAACCTGGACTTCGGCTGGCGTCAGGTATCGCTCTCGGGAACCGGGGTGGAGGGGCCGACCGGTCCGACCGGGCCGACCGGAGACACCGGTGCGACCGGCGCAACCGGGGAGACAGGGCCGACGGGCCCGACCGGAGACACGGGAGCGACCGGGGAAACCGGTCCGACCGGCGCCACAGGTGACACTGGTACCACAGGCGACACCGGTACCACGGGTGACACGGGCGCAACCGGAGACACCGGTCCGACGGGTCCCACCGGTCCCACCGGCCCGACCGGTGAGCCGGGACCCGGGGCCCCATACATCGCGAAGCTGATCAAGGGTCCGGTCCGGTTCCGGGCCGGGGTCAGGGTGAACGTGGCGCGGGTGACCTGCCAGCGGGCCGCCTGCTCGATAACCGGGAGGCGCGCCCGTATCCGTGTTCGTGGCGGCAAGGTCGCGCGACTCCGGGTCCTCGGACCGTCCAGCGTCGCCAAGGGCGCAACAGCCCGCTTCGGAGTCAGGGTTCCGGGCCGGATGGTCCGGCGGCTCCAGCGGGGCCGGAACTCGGGCGTCGTGATGGTCTACATCGGAGCCAAGGTCAACCGCGGCGCCAACGGCGAACGGAACATGCGAATGGGCGCGATGCGCTGATTTTCAGGAGGCCGATGCGGCCGGGGTGAAGTCGAAATCCACTCCGGTCGCGTCGACCGACTCCTTCCAGAGGCGGTCGGCGACCTCACGGTTCAGCGCAACCTTGCGGGGAGCGACCACAACCGGCTTGCCTCGGCGCTCCCCGAGTCCGTCGCAGCCGACGTAGGTGCCCCCGGCCAGGCCGGGATCCGTTGCCGCCCGCAGAATCGGCAGGGCGCCGTCTTCGGCACTCTGGGCGACCAACAGGTCATTCAGCTTCAGGAACGGTTTCGAGAGCAGGCCCATCAGTCCGCTGTCAAGATCGTTGCCGGCGCTGGTCAGATTGGTTGCGGCAACGCCCGGATGGGCCGCCATGCTCTTCATGTCCAGGCCCGCTTCGTTGATCAGCGTCTGCAGGTCCAGAGCGAAGACCTGATTGGCCAGTTTCGACTGGCCGTAGGCCATCCAGCGACGGTAGCCGTCTCGTCCGTTCAGATCATCGAAATTGAGGCGGCCCATTCTGGCGGCGATCGAGGAGACCGTCACCACTCGCGATCCCGGCTTCTTCTTGAGCAGGGGAAAGAGCCGGCCTGTCAGGGCGAAATGGCCGAGATGATTGGTGCCGAACTGAAGTTCGAACCCATCTTCCGTCTCGAGGCGGGGCGATGCCATCACGCCCGCGTTGTTGACCAGAAGGTCAAGGCCATCGGCCATCTCCGCCGAAAGCCCTTCGGCAAATTCCCGGACCGAATCGAGCGAGGCCAGGTCCAGGTTACGGACCTCGATCTGCGCGTCGCCGCCAGCCGCGCCGAGCTCCCGGCGGATCTGCGCGACGGCCGCTTCACCCTTCTGCCGGTTGCGGCAGGCGAGGATAACCCGGGCGCCGTGGCCGGCGAGTTCCCGGCATTCAATCGCCCCGATGCCGCTGTTTCCCCCGGTCACCACGGCCGTGCGGCCCGTCAGATCAGGGATGTCATCTGCTGTCCAGCCTTTGCTCATGCCGCGGAGGCTATCCATTCACGGAATCGAACATCTACCCTTCAGGGGATGGATTCGCTGCTCGCCGAATACGTGGCCGACCGCTCCCGGGAGGCCGATGCTCCGGCCGATGCCTTCACCGGTGCGGCGGGTGGTGCTGCCTGCGGCGATCTGGCGCGGATCTCGATTTCGATCGACGACGGACTGGTCGGCTCGGCCGTATTCGGCACCGAGGGCTGCTCCGCGACCCGGGCGGCCTGCGCCTGCGTATGCGAAATGGCGGAAGGCGAAACGGTGCTCCAGGTTGCCCGGATCGGGGCGGACCGGATCGAGGAGGAACTGGGCGGTCTCAGCCCGGCCCGCCGCCACGCTGCCATGCTGGCAGCCGATGCCCTCCACCGGGCGATATCGGCCGCGGCATCGTCGGGAGAGACTCTCGCGGAAGCGAGTCCGGACCGGGTGCTGGTCGCGGTCTCTGGCGGTGTGGACAGCGCCGTCGCGGCCCTGCGCGAGCAGGAACGAGGCGCCGAAGTGGTGGCGGTGACGGTCAAGCTCTGGGCCGATCCGGACACGGACGGCACCAAGGCATGCTGCTCACCGGAGGCGGTGCTCGGTGCCCGCGGGCTCACCCACGACCTCGGCATTCCGCATTTCACCCTCGACCTCGAGGGTCCCTTCCGGGAGCGGGTGGTCGGGGAATTCCTGCGCGGCTACGGCGAGGGACGGACCCCGAACCCCTGCGTGCTTTGCAACGGCGAAGTCCGCATCGCGGCGATGGTCGACCTGGCCGACCGGCTCGGTGCTTCGCACCTGATCACCGGCCACTACGCCCGGGTCGTAGAGGACGAGGGCGGAGCACTGGTCGCTGCCGGCAGGGACGAAGCGAAGGACCAGAGTTACATGCTCGCGGCCCTGCCGCCCGAAGTGGTCGCGCGGCTCAGGTTCCCGCTGGCGGACCTCTCGAAGCAGGAGGTCAGGGAGATCGCCGAAAGGGGAGGGCTTTCGGTCGCCAGAAAGCCCGAGAGCCAGGATCTCTGCTTTCTCGCCGGCCAGAGCAAGAAGGACTTTCTCCGCCGGCATGGGGGTTTGAACGACATGGCGGGGCCGGTCGTTGACGAGGCCGGAAATGAACTGGGCGAGCACCCGGGCCACCACCACTTCACCGTCGGTCAGCGCCGGGGCCTCGGAGTTGCCGCCACGGAGCCGCTCTACGTGCTCGGTACCGACGCTTCCACGAACACGGTCAGGGTCGGCTCGCGAAGCCGGCTCTCAACCGACCGCGTCCGACTGCGGAACGCGGTCATGCACCGGGACGGGGGCAGGGTCGACAGAGTCAGGCTCAGGTACCACACCGAGCCGGTGCCGGCCCGGATCGATGCTCCGGCCGGTGAACACAAGGCACTCGAAGTCGAGCTGGAACGGCCCTTCGACGGTCCCGCTCCCGGCCAGGCCGCGGTCCTGATGAGTGGTGACGTGGTGGTTGGTCATGCCACCATCGCCAGCCAAACCGGATCAAAGTAGGCTGCGGTTCCCATGAACTCGGCGGAGATCCGCGAGACATATCTGTCCTACTTCGAGGAGCGGGGCCACAGGCGCATGGCCTCCGCCTCGCTGGTGCCTCCGCCCGAGGACACCTCGACCCTGCTCACGGTGGCCGGGATGCAGCCCTTCAAGCCCTACTTCCTCGGGCGCGAGACTCCGCCGGCTACCCGGCTGACATCCAGCCAGACCTGCTTCCGAACGCCCGACATCGAAGAAGTAGGCAAGACGCTGCGCCACCTCACCTGTTTCGAGATGCTCGGAAACTTCAGCTTCGGCGACTACTTCAAGGAAGAAGCGATCCCCTTCGGCTGGCAGCTCTCGACCGAAGGATTCGGCTTCGATCCGGAACTGATCTGGATCACCGTCTTCGGGGGAGATGAAGAGCTCGGCCTCGGACCGGACGAAGAAGCGATCGAGATCTGGAAGGGCCTCGGGGTTCCGGATTCCCGGATCGTGAAGCTGCCGCGTTCGGAAAACTTCTGGCAGGGCGGTCCGACCGGCCCCTGCGGGCCCTGCTCCGAGATGTACCTGGACCGGGGACTCGAGTTCGGCTCCGAAGATGACCGTCCCGGCGACGACAGCGACCGCTTCCTCGAGTACTGGAACCACGTCTTCATGAGCTACGACCAGTCCGAGGACGGCAAGCTCACCCCGTTGCCGAAGAAGAACATCGACACCGGCATGGGCCTAGAGCGGATGGCCGCAATCCTCCAGGGCGTCGACTCGGTTTACGACACCGACCTCTTCCGGCCGCTGATTGGCCTGGCCGAGGAGAAGTCCGGCTTCAGATACGGCGAGGATGAAGCAGTGACCCGGGCGATGCGGGTGATCAGTGACCACAGCCGTGGCATGACCTTCCTGCTGGCCGCCGGGGTGGTCCCCTCGAACGAGGATCGCGGATACGTCCTCAGGCGGGTGATGCGAAGGGCCATCCAGCGAGGCAGGGCACTCGGACTCGAAGGTAGCTGGCTCGGTGATTTCACCGACCGCACGATCGAGATGATGGGCGGCGCACATCCCCAGGTTGTCATGGAGAAGGAACGGATCGACCGCTGGGTCCGGGCCGAGGAAGAAAGCTTCGGAAAGACCCTGGACCGCGGCACGGCGCTGCTCGAGGAAATCGTCGACCGCGCCCTCGAGGACAAGAACTCGTGGATCAGCGCCGACGACGCCTTCAAGCTTCACGACACTTACGGCTTTCCCTATGACCTGACCCGCGAAATGGTCGAGGAGCTGGGGCTTTCGGTCGACGACCAGGGCTTCGACGAGCTGATGGAGCAGCAACGAAACCAGTCCCGCAGCAATGCCGCCGGCGGCTCGGAAGGTGCCGACCGTCACGGCCGGATACTCGCCTTCGCCGGGCAGGGCTCGGAGTCGGAGTTCGTCGGCTACGAGTACCTGCGTTCGGAAACCGGGATCGGGGCACTTGAGACGGTCAACGGAACCGCCCTCGCAAAACTCGAGCAGAGCCCCTTCTATGCGGAGGGAGGCGGCCAGGTTGCCGACACCGGCAGGCTGATCTGGGACGGCGGGCAGGTCGAAGTCGCCGACGTGATCAGGGTTGGCGACGACCAGGTACTCGAACTGAAGCCGGCGGCAGGGGGAGACGCCGCCTGGCCTCCGGCAGGGGCGACGGTTGAGGCTGTCGTGGACCGGGAGAGCAGGTTCCGGACCATGCGAAATCACACTGCCACCCACCTTCTGCACGCGGCACTGCGCGAGCGGCTCGGCACCCACGTCCATCAGGCCGGCTCTTCGGTCCGGCCCGACAAGCTCCGCTTCGACTTCTCCCACGGTGAAGCGATGACCCCCGAGGACATCACCTGGGTCGAGGACCGGGTCAATGGCTGGATCAAGGACGGCGACCCGGTGCGCTGGATGGTGATGGAAAAGCCGGAGGCCGAGAAGCTCGGCGCGATGGCGCTATTCGGCGAGAAGTACGGGGACCTGGTCCGGGTGGTTGAAGTCGAAAACGTCTCCCGGGAGCTTTGCGGCGGCACCCATGTCGACAACACCGCCGAGATCGGGATCTTCAAGATCGTTCACGAAAGTTCCTCGGCCGCGAACGTTCGCCGCATCGAGGCGATCACCGGCCCGGATGCGATCGACTGGTTTCGCGACCGGGCGGCAGAACTCGACGAGGTCGGGCATCTGCTGGGTGACGCACGCGACCCGGTCAGGGCTGCGCGCGATGCGTCCGGGAAGCTCGCCGCCGCCAGCGAAGGAGCGAAGCAGGCCGCGCGCCAGCAGCAGGGACAGCTCGCCTCGGACCTGGCCGGCAAGGTCGAAACCGTCGGCGGGTTCAATGTGGTCGTGGCGGAGGTGCCGCTCGGCAATCCGAAGGAAATCCTCAGGGTTGCCAAACAGGTACAGGCGGCCAACGGGGCCACCGCGGTGCTGGCTGGCGCCGACTCCGATTCCGGCAAGGTCGGGATGGTTGCCCTGCTCACGGCCGAAGATGCATCCAGCGCCTCGGCCCGCGAACTGATCGCCGAAGCGGCGCCGAAAATCGGCGGCGGTGGCGGCGGCAGTGACGAGATGGCCCAGGCCGGAGGCAAGAACGCAGACGGGGTCGCCGACGCCCTGGCTGCGGCCCGCGAATACCTGGAGTCCCGATAGTTGATCCCGGGGTCCTCAAGCTGATGCGGGTTCTGGCTCTGGATTACGGCACGGCGAGGATCGGATGCGCGATTTCCGACCCGACCGGCACCCTGGCCACGCCGATCGCGGCAATCGAACCACCCGAAGTTGCCGAGGTGGTCCGGGTCGCCGGGGAGCGGGAAGCGGAGAAGATTGTGGTCGGCCTGCCGGTCTCGCTCTCGGGATCAGACTCCGGCCAGACCGAACTGACCCGTTCGTTCGCGACCGACCTCGGCGAGGCGGTGGAAGTTCCCGTAGAGACCTGGGACGAGCGCTTCACGACCCGCATGGCCGCGCAGACCCGGCGCGAGACGGGAGCCGGGTCGGCCGAAGACTCGATCGCCGCGGCGCACCTGCTGGAGAGCTACCTCCTGGCGGCCTCGAGCCGGGAAAACGCGGACGGGGAGGAGGCCGGACAGTGAGCGATCGCTGGTTTGACGACCTCCCCGAGCACGATCCGAATGATCCGGACGCGGTCGAACGCGCTCTGAGACGCCAGGAGCGGGCATCCCGCCGGCAGCAGGAGGGTTCAGGCAAGCAGGCCAGAAAGCCGGTGCTTGGCAGCGGACGCTCCGGAGGAAGCCGCGGGTCCGGAGGCGGCCGGGGAAGCCGGGGCGACCGGCGCCGGGTCGGTTCCGGTGGCCCCCGGACTGGAAGGATCGTCGCGGTCGCCGTCGGGGCGGTCGGCCTGATCATCGTCGTCTGGTTCCTCTTCGCGCTCTTTCAGCCTTTCAAGGGCGACGGTGACGGTGAACCGTTCCCGCTGAACGTTCCGGCCGGTGACAGCGTCGGCCAGATCGGCGACCTGCTCGCGGACCGCGGGATCATTTCCAACTCCACTCTTTTCGAGTTGCGGGCGACGCTTTCCGGCAAGCGCGGCGACCTCAACCACGGGGTCCACCAGTTCCGCGAGAACATGTCCTATTCCTCCGCGATCGACGAGCTGACCAAGACGACATCGAAACGCACGATCACGGTGACGATTCCGGAGGGCCTGAGCCGCTCGGAGACGGCCGCGGTGGTCAAGGAAGCGGGGATTCCGGGCGATTACATGGCCGCGACGGTCAAGGTCAAGGGATTCAACCCCAACGACTACGGAGCCCAGGGAAGGGCGGAAAACCTCGAAGGGTTCCTCTTCCCGGCGACTTACGAGCTGAAGCCGACTGCCGACGTCGAGGACCTGGTGGCCGAGCAGCTCCAGGCCTTCAAGGACAACATCGCCGGGGTCAACATGAAGTACGCGAAGTCGAAAAACCTGACCGTCTACGACGTCCTGACCATCGCCTCGATGATCGAGCGGGAAGTATCGGTCGCGAAGGAGCGCAAACTTGTCTCGGCCGTGATCTACAACCGGCTGAAGATGGGAGAGCCTCTCGGAATCGACGCGACGATCAGGTTCGCCCTCGACAACTGGACGGACCCGCTGACCGAAACTGATCTGGCCACCGACTCGCCCTACAACACCCGGACCAACCAGGGACTTCCTCCGGGGCCGATCGGTAATCCGGGGCTGGCCTCGATCGAGGCGGCGGCCCATCCGGCCGACAGCAAGGTCTGGCTCTACGTGGTGAAGCCGGGCACCTGCGGGGAGCATGTCTTCTCGTCCTCGCTGGCCGAGCACAACCGGAACGTCGAGAAGTACCAGGAAGCCCAGGCCGCGGCGGGCGGCTCGCCGACCGATTGCGGATGACCATGGGGAGCGCGGAGGCTTGAGTCCGGATCCGCTCAGGCGACTCGCGGTACTGGGGCATCCCGTTTCCCACTCCCGTTCGCCGGCCATGCAGAACGCCGCGCTGGCGGCGGCCGGATTGACTGGATGGGAATACGAGGCGATCGACGTGGAACCCGGTCAGTTCCGGGGCCTTGTCCGCAAGTTGCCGGAGTTGGGCTTCGTCGGAGTGAACGTGACCGTCCCGCACAAGGAGGCGGCCCTGGAAATCGCCGACGAGGCCTCCGTTGCTGCCGAGGCGATCGGGGCGGCCAACACCCTGAGCTTCCGGGACGGGATGGTGCTGGCCGAGAACACCGACGCTCCCGGCCTGATCGACGCACTCGCGGATGCCGCGGCCGGCGCCGATCGGAGAAGGGCGCTCGTCCTCGGAGCGGGAGGAGCCGGGCGGGCCGTGGTCTGGGGCCTGGCCCGGGACGGATACGAGGTGATGCTCTGGAACCGGACCCGGTCCAGGGCGGAGGCTCTGGCCGCAGAACTCGGTGTCGAGGCGATTCCCTCCGACCAGCATGCGGCAATTGACCCCGGACCGTTCGAGGTGATCGTCAACGCGTCGGCGGCCGGCCTCGGGGGCGGCGACGGGCTGGCGGAGCTGCCGCTGGATCCCGGCGGATTTCACGCCGGACAGACCGTGGTCGACATGGTTTACGGAGAAACCGAAGGCACCCTGGTTGCAACCGCCCGTCAGGATGGTGCCGCGACGATTGACGGGCTCGAGATCCTGGTCCGGCAGGGAGCCCGATCCTTCGAAATCTGGACCGGAAAGAGTCCGGACCTGGGAGTAATGCGAAGGGCCGCCCGCGCCTGAGAGACCGGCTCAGGAACTGGTGATGATCACTGCGCTCGGCCTGTCTCCCGGAGCGCGTACCACGTAGCGTCCTGGCTCCCCGGGCATGATCACGTCGAAGACCGCCGGAGCATAGGGATCCGCGAAGCCGGCCAGGCCCAAACCTTCGATCTCGACGTCGGATCCCTGGCTCGATTTCACGGTCAGGATCATCCGGCTGCCGGCTTCGGCCCGGACCCGGGACATCTGCTTCGCCTCGAGGTCCACAGTCCTGTGTTCAACTCCGGTTTGGGAAGCGACCATCTTGCCGGAATCGCCGGTGTCTCCGGTCGGCCCTGTCGCCGAAGTCGCACCAGTGGCCGACGTTGCTCCAGTGGCGCCGGTCACGCTCTCGCCGGAGCCCGGATCGTCCCGCCGGGGTTCGGGAACGACGATCGCGATCACCGAGGAAATCCCCAGCAGGACAAGCATGATTATCAGCAGGCGACGGGCGGCCATTTGCAGATGTCGATCCCCGGGTCGGTTGAGACAGCGTCGGGCGGGCAGTTGTCAATAGCCTAGAAGTCTCAATGAGTTTCCGATTTACAACTGCGGGCGAGTCCCACGGGCCCGGGCTGGTGACGATCGTCGAAGGTCTGCCGGCCGGACTCGAACTGGACCGGGAGACACTCGACCGCGACATGGCCCGTCGTCAGCTCGGCCATGGTCGCGGCGGTCGCATGAAGATCGAAACCGACCGGGTCGAGATGCGTGCCGGGGTCCGTCACGGACTGACCATGGGTGGTCCCGTGGCCGCGCTGGTCGCAAACCGGGACTACAAGAACTGGGACGAGCGAATGAATCCGTGGCCGATCGAGGGAGAGATCCCGCCGGTCACCATGCCGCGCCCCGGACATGCAGACCTGGTTGGCATGTGGAAGTACAAACACGATGACCTGCGTCCGATACTCGAGCGCGCCAGTGCCCGCGAGACCGCCGCCAGGGTGGCCGCCGGGGCGATTGCCCGGGCCTTCCTGACCGCGGTCGGGGTGACGGTCCGCAGCCATGTCACCCAGATCGGATCGGTGAAGTCTCCGGAGACCGATGACCTTTCGATCGGGGACTTCGACGGTGTTGACGAAGATCCGGTGCGCTGCCTGGATCCGGAAACGTCAGCGGCCATGGTCGAGGAAATCAACGTCCTGCGCAAGAAGAACGAGAGCCTCGGTGGCACCTTCGAGGTCAGGGTCTTCGGCCTGGTCCCGGGGCTTGGAAGTCACATTTCCTGGGAGGACCGCCTCGACGGGCGTCTCGCCCAGGCGATCTGCTCGATCCAGTCGATCAAGGGCGTCTCGATCGGTCAGGCCTGGGATGTCGCCGGCCGGCCCGGTTCCGCTGCCCACGACGAGATCTTCTACTCGGAGGAACGGGGCTACTACCGCGAGACGAACCACGCGGGCGGCCTGGAAGGCGGCATGACCAACGGAATGCCACTCTCGGTTCGCGCCGCGATCAAGCCGATTTCGACCATGACGAAGCCGTTGCGCTCGGTCGACACCGCGACGAAGGAGCCGGCCCAGGCACACAAGGAGCGAACCGACTCGACCGTGGTCCCGGCCGCCGCCGTGGTCGGTGAAGCGATGATCTGCCTGGCGATGGTCAAGACCTACCGGGAAAAGTTCGGTGGCGATCACATGGATGACGTGCTGGCCGCGATCGACGCTTACAAAGAGCGAATCGGCTGGCGATGATCTGCCTGGTCGGGTTCATGGGCGCCGGAAAGTCGACGGCCCTGGTCGAACTCGCCGCCCACGGGCTCCACAGCGTCGACGCCGACTCCCTGATCGAGGAACGTGCCGGTCGGCCGATCGCCCGGATCTTCGAGGACGACGGCGAAGCCGCCTTCCGTGACCTCGAGCGCGAGGTGGTCCTCGGCGCCCTGGCCGACCCTTCGATCGACGTCCTCGCGCTGGGCGGGGGAGCCGTCGAATCCGAGGCGATCCGCGAGGCGCTGATGGTCGACGGCCACACGGTCGTCTGGCTGGAAATCAGCGCCGACGCGGCCTGGCGCCGGGTGAGGAAATCGAAACGCCCGCTGGCCCGCGACGAGTCGGCCTTCCGGGCCCTGTTCAAGGCCCGCCAGTCGCTTTACGGGTCGGTTGCCGACGCGATCCTCCCCGGAGTGGCGAGAAGGATCTGGGACCGTGCCTACGGGGCGGTGCGCGGTCTCGAAGAGCTGCCCGAAGGAACCCGGATGTTCTGGGCCGTGAGCTCCGGCGGCGAGTACCCGGTCTACGTGGGAAGGGAACTTCTCGGATCAGCGCTGTTCGGCGAAGGATCGGCGGCCATGCCCGGCAGCGGGCGTTCGTTCTGCTTCACGGATGAGGCGGTCGGGCCGATATATGCCGACCGGCTCGGCGAAGTCACCGCGACCTTCACGGTCCCGCCGGGCGAGACCGCCAAGTCGATGGCGCAGTTCGACGAGTCGCTGCGGGAGATGGCCCGGGCCGGCGTCACCAGGTCGGACCGATTGATCGCCCTCGGAGGCGGGGTGGTCGGGGACCTCGGCGGATTCGCCGCTCACAGCTACCAGCGGGGCATACCGGTGGTCCAGGTTCCGACCACACTGGTGGCCCAGGTCGATTCCGCCTACGGCGGCAAGACCGGGGTGGACCTGCCCGAAGGCAAGAACTACGTTGGCGCATTTCACCTGCCCTCGGCCGTGGTCAGCGACGTCGACACCCTTGCCACCCTGCCGGAGCCCGAACTGACCGCCGGGATGGCGGAAGTCGTGAAGACGGCGTTGCTCGCGGGCGGCGGTCTCTGGGAGGAAGTCGCGGCACTCCAGCCCGGCGAGATCCTCGCCCGCGCCGACCTCGTCTTCGCCTGCGCCCGCTATAAATGCGCGGTCGTGGCGGCCGACGAGCGTGACACCGGGCTGCGGGCCCAGCTCAACCTGGGCCACACCGTGGGTCACGCGATCGAGTCGGTCACCTCCTACGAGAGATACCGTCACGGCGAGGCGATCGCCCTCGGGCTGCTGGCGGCTCTTCGCCTTTCCGGGGCGGAATCCCTTCGGGAGCAGGTTCGCGAATGGAACCTCCGCCACGGTCTCCCGGTCGAACTGGATCCGTCGATCGACCCGGGCTCGGTGGTGGAAGCCGTCCAGTTCGACAAGAAGAAAACCTCCCGCGGGGTAGGCTTCGTGCTCTTGAACGAACCGGGCAAACCAATGATCGACCGGCCCGTCGAAGACGCGGCGATTCTCGCCTCGGTCGAGGAGCTGCTCCCGTGAGCGCCGCGACCAACCGGGTGGCCGTCCTCCACGGCGTCAACTTCGACGTGCTGGAAAAGCGCGACCCTGACCTCTATGGCGGCCTCAGTCTCGCCGAGCTCGAATACAGGATCGGCGGCTGGGCCGGCGAGTTCGGCCTCGAGCCGATCTTCTTCCAGTCCAATTCAGAAGCGGATTTCTGCGGGTACCTGCATCGCGTGTCCGAGACCGCTGACGGAGCGATCGTCAACGCCGGCGCCTGGAGCCACTACAGCCGGGCGATCGGGGATGCCCTCGCGGTCGATCCGGTGCCCACCGTGGAGGTTCATCTCTCCGACGTCGAGAATCGTGAAGACTGGCGCAAGGTTTCCGTGTTCGAGGGCCTGGTTGAGGCAAAGATCTGCGGCAAGGGAGTAGACGGGTACCGCGAGGCGCTGGAACTCCTCGCGGGGCGACTCGGGGTATGAACGGGGCCGATGGCTCCAGAGTCGACCGGCTGGTCGCAGCGCTCGCGACCGCGGGGCCGGATGCTTCTCCCCTGGACGCCTATCTCGTCACCAATCTGGTCAACGTCGAGTACCTGACCGGTTTCACCGGGACCAACGGGGCCTGCCTCGTCTCGAATGAACGCCGCGTCTTCCTGACCGACTTCCGGTACGCGGAGAGGGCGGCGGCGATTCAGGGCTGGGAGACGGAGATCATCTCCGGGCTGTGGCTGGAGGGGCTGGCCCGTCGTCTCGAAGGCCGGACCGGATTCGAAGACGATCAGGTGACGGTTCGTACTTCCAACCAGTTGAAGCAGGCCGCGGGCAGTGCGGAACTCCTCGAAGCCGGAGGGCAGGTCGAGCGGCTCAGGAGGGTCAAGGATCCTGACGAGATCGAACTGATCGCGGCGGCTGCCGCGATGACCGACCGTCTCTACGAACTTCTCATCGAGAGAGGGCTATCCGGCCAGACCGAGGTCCAGGTCGACAACTGGCTCACGGGCTGGATGCGGGAACAGGGCGCGGAGCCTTCGTTCCCGCCGATCGTCGCTTCCGGTCCGAACGGCGCCTCGCCTCACGCCGAGCCGGGGCCCCGCGAGATCGGACCGGGGGAGCTGGTTACGGTCGACATGGGGGTGAAGCTCGACGGCTACTGCTCGGATTGCACCCGCACCTTCGCCACCGGCAACGAGGGCGATCTCGATTCGCTCTCACGCGAAATCTACGACGTGACCCTGCGGGCGAACGAAGCAGGGCTCGCTGCGGTGAAGGCGGGAGCCGACGGGGCGGCGGTCGATGAAGTTGCCCGGGCCGTGATCCGGGAGGCCGGCTACGGGCAGAACTTCGGACACGGGCTCGGCCACGGCGTCGGGCTCGAGATCCACGAGGCTCCCAGGCTTGGGCCGAGCAGCAAGGACGAGCTGATTGCGGGGGAGGTCGTGACTGTCGAGCCGGGCATCTACGTCTCGGGTGCGACCGGGGTCCGGATTGAAGACCTGGCGGTCGTCGGGGAGGGCGGCGTCGAACGGAACCTGTCTTCGGTCACGAAAGAGTTGCTCTTCATTTAGTTCTCTTTGAGGAGAACGCATCAATCGTGACGATCCTCTATAGTGTGATAC
>JAGQUR010000112.1 GCA_020438395.1 Solirubrobacterales bacterium
CAGAACCGCGACGAGGGCGAACCCGGGAAGGGTCGCCCTCGTCGTTGCCAGATGACTGGCGGAATATGAGGCCCGGTGCCTCAGCCGGGTCCCCTACTCGGTCTCCAGCGAGACGGTGATCGGGTCGAGTGACTGACCCGCCGCGTAGGTCGCAAACGGAGCGGCATCGCTGCTGAGCGTGACCGGAATGTCGCTCCATGTGACCGTGCCGGTCCCGTAGGTGGGGGTGACACCGGTCAGGTCCAGGTCGGCCAGGTCAACACGCTGGGGGGTCTGCCAGGGCCCGACCGGACCCATGATCCCGCCACCGTTCATGTTCTGGCTGATCGTGGCGACGATCCGGGAATCGGTCCCGTCGATCACGACCGTCGGATCGCTGATCGACACCCAGAAATGGTGCTCGTTGTTGCAGATGAGGCCGGTGCCCGAACCGTTGATGATCGCCTGGTCGTCCGAGGTGATGCCACCTTCGTTCGCCGCATACTCACCGCTGCCCACCGGGAAGTTGAATCCGCGAGTCGGGTCGAAGGGCGAGGGCAGAGATGACCGCGAAGCACCGTCCAGGGCCTGCAGGGCCTGATCACCCTTGCCGGCGGTGACCATGGTTCCGTAGACGTAGCCCCGGAAGGATGACTTCAGGCCCCAGTCGATTCCGCCCGACGCCGTGGCGGCCACGCCACCGGAGAGAGTCGGCAGGGCGCCGGCGTCCGGCCAGGAGTTGTCGACCTGGCTGTCCACTTCGACGCCGCACTGCTCGTAGTACTGGTCAACCACGGGCTCGCTACGGGCGGACACATAGAGGGTTCCGAGCTTGGCCGTAGGAGCCTTCTTCAGCTTGAGTCGCTTCCTGATCTTGTTCGCGACGCTCTTCTGGAGCTTCAGCTTGCCGTTAGTGAACTTCACGCTGGACGGATCGGAGCCCAAGGTCCCCTTCCCGGCAGCGGTGAAGATCACGATGTTCTTCTTGCCGAGGGCGTTACCACGGACAACGGCGAGCTTCTTGTCGATCGAAAGCTTGAGGCCGGTGATCTTCAGCGAGCGCTTGCCGTTCCTCAGCTTGAGGCCGCCGGCTGACTGAAGTCCGCTGGCGACCGACTCACCGAATGTGCCGCCCTTGGCGGCGGACTTGACCTTGGCGCCCTTCTTGCCGATGCGCTTGACGACCTTGGCCGGCGAAATCGCGCCGACCCGGCCGGCCTTGCCGGAAGAAATTGTGATGACGACGGAACCCTTGGTGACTTCAGCCGCACGGGCAGACCCGGGATGAAGACCGACGAGGAAGAGGACCGCTGCGGCTAGAACAGTGAGGGCTGCCGGGAAGCCGCGGCGAGCGACGAAAGACGAACTCATGTGTGGAAAATCTCCTTGAAAACGTGGTCTGAGAGAGGTGGAAATACGAGTTAGGTCTGCCTTAGGAATCCACACTAACACGATTGGTATTAGGAGGGCCTAATGGCGGTCGAGCCACTCCACATGGAGGGCGGAGCGGCCTTCCCGCTGTACGAGTTCCGCTTCGACACCCCATACGTCGCTGATCAACTGACTCGTTAACACCTCTTGGGGGGTTCCGGTTGCGATCGTCCTGCCGGAACTCATCACCACCACCCGGTCGGCCACCGCAGCGGCGAGGGCGAGATCGTGGACGATCAGCACCACCCCCATCCCCTCGCCGACCAGTTCGCGCAGCATTTTCGAGATCGCCGCGGTCGCCCCGAGGTCGAGCTGGGCGGTCGGTTCGTCGGCGACCAGGACCGGTGCGCCCTGGGCCAGGGCGATCGCGATCTGGACCCGCTGCATCTCGCCGCCGGAGAGAGTGCTGAGGTCGCGGTCCTCGAAGCCCTCCATCCTGGCCCGGGCGATCGACTCGGCGACCACCTCCCGGTCCTCGGCCGAAAGGCCCTGAAGCGGCTTGAGATGGGTGGAGCGGCCAATGTTGACCGCGCTCTGCACGGTGACCCCGGTTGGAACCTGGGCCCGCTGCGGCACATAGGCCCGAACGTCGGCCAGCCGCCGGCCATGCAGCTCCGGGAGCGGTACCCCCATCCAGCGCACCTCTCCCCCCTGCGGCCGGCGCAGGCCGCAGAAGGCCCGGGCGAAGGTCGACTTGCCGGCTCCGTTCGGCCCGACCACTGCCAGCAGCTCGCCGCGCTGGAGGGTGAGGCTGGCCGACTCGAGGATCCGCTCCTTGCCGATCGTCACCTGGATGTCATCGGCTTCGAGCAGCGGTGCGCGTTGATCGAACTCGACCCGTTTGCGTCCGAACGCCATCAGACCGCCTTCCTCAGCAGCCAGAGGAAGAGGGGTACGCCGAGCAGGACGATGAAGGGGCCCACCGGCATCTCGACCGGCGCGGCGATGGTGCGGGCCATGGTGTCGGCCGCGGTCAGGAGGGCCGCCCCGGCCAGAGCCGAGACCGGGATCACATAGGTGTGGCTGTTGGTGCCACCGAGGAGACGGACCAGATGGGGAATGAGCAGACCCAGGAAGGCGAGCAGCCCGGCGATTGCCGCGGCAGCCGACGCGAGTATCGCGGCACCGAAGGCGGCGGTGAGACGGATCAGCCGGGGCCGGGAACCCAGCGAAGCGGCGACGTCATCGCCGAGCATCAGCTTGTCGAGGGGGCGAATCATGAAAGCGGCGATCACGAAGCCGACCGCGAAGTAGGGCCAGATCGTCTGCAGGTTGTCCCAGCCGGTCGAGGTGAGACCGCCGACCAGGAAGAAGATCGCGTTCGGTACCCGGTCCGGATAGGCCGACATCAGCCCGGCGGTCGCGGCGGAGAACAGTGCGGCGATCGCGATGCCGGCGAGGATGATCCGGGTTATGTTGCCCCCGCCCCGGCCGGTGAAGCCGATCAGGAAGACAAGGGTTGCCGCGAGCAGCCCGAAGGCCAGGGCACTTAGCGGCAGCAGCGCCACGCTTGCCGGGCTGAGCAGGATCACCAGCATCGCCCCGAAACCGGCTCCGCCGGTCACGCCGATCACGTCCGGCGAGGCGAGCGGGTTGTTGAGTGCTCCCTGAAGCAGGGCGCCGGCCACGCCGAGCGCGGCTCCGACCACGATCGCCTCGACCGTCCGGGGCAGCCGCAGCACCTCGATGATCTGTTTGCTGGTCTCCGGGACCTGCCGGCCGAGCAGGGTGTCGATCACCTCGCCGAGCGGGATGTGGACCGGGCCGAAGGCGAGCGAGGCGCAGGTTGCCGCGACCAGGGCGAGGAGCATCCCGGCGGCGACAGCTATCGGCCTGACAGAAGTCAGCTCATTCCCCCGGGCTCGGAGTCAGGACCCGAAGGCCCGATCGGTCACCAGTTCTTCAGCCACTTGGACCGAATCATGCCGATTGTCGGGCCGACGTCGGTACCGGCCTGGAGCAATTCGTTGTTGACCGAGACGTAGACCTTCTTGTTCTTGACGGCATTGGTGGTCTTCCAGGCCTCGTTATTGAGGATGTAGTCCGCCACCTGGCTGAGGTCATTGCTGTTGCCATGCGGCACGACGATGATGATGTCCGGATTCTGGGCGACCACAACTTCATCCGAGAGGCGGGCGAAACCGCCGCTGTTCGTGGCCCCGCCGGTGACCAGGCTGCCACCGGCCTTCTGGACCAGCTGCCCGCCCCAGGAGTTCTTGAGGAAGGCCATCGCCGTATTGCCGATCCCGAGCACGACCAGCACCTTCGGGTGTTTGGTGGTCGTTCTCGTCGCCCGGGCGATCCCCTTGCGGATCGACAGGTTCAGCCTCCGGGCCTGCTTGCTGCGGCCGAGGATCCGGCCGATCTTGCTCACGTTGGCGGGAACCTGGGTCACCCTGGTCGGGTCGGCGTTTATCACCCTGATGCCGAGCCGCCGCATTGCAGAGGATCCCTTTGACCAGCGGGAGGAGGTGAAGACGATGTCCGGGTTGAGCTTCGCCATGACCTCGAGGTTGGGGCCGTTCGGGTGGCTGAGCTTGAGCTTCTTGATGCCCCGGAACATGCGGTTCTGGCGGGGGGTGGCGCCGATCGTCTGGCCGACCCGGATCGGCTTGACCCCGAGCTGGATCATCGTCTGCGCCGCAAAGGGGCTGATCGCCACGACCCGCTTCTGCTTCGCCGCCTCCGCATGCGGAGCAGCCATGGCGAAGGCCATGAGAACTGCGGCCAGAACGGTCACCATCCCGAAAGCTCGGCTGGATCGGGAGTGAGGGCGTGCGGCGGCGGTCGTCATTTGGGGGATGTACTCCTTCGAGGGGTAGGCAAGTAACCTTGTGAACACGGCGCGGCGGCAAAGGTCTTGGACCTGCGAACGATCCGGCGTCGATTCGGAGATAGGGTACCCTAACTCTTCCCTCTACGCACCAGACTTACACAGGAAAGCGAGAAAACGGTGGCCACCGATACAAAGATCGATCCGAAGCTTCGGGCAGCCGTCGGCACACACGACGTCAATCCCGACACGAAGATTCCGGACGTGGCCCCGATCGCCCGTGGCGGTCGCCGCCGAAGCGCCGCCGAAGAGTCCCGCACGATCGTCGCCAACGCGACCCACGGAACGCTCGGTTCACTCAGTGACGACGGCACCCCCTGGGCCTCGCTGGTCACCTACGGGGTGATGGATGACGGCAGCCCGGTCTTCTGCCTCTCGACCCTGGCCGAGCATGCGCGGAACCTGGAGAAGAACCGGCAAGCCTCGCTGATGGTCGCCGACCCCTTCCACAAGGGCGAGGTACTGGCCGGCGGGAGGGTCACCCTGGCCGGCAATGTCAAGCGTTCGGATGAGCATCCGGACGAGTCTTCCGCCCGGGCAGCCCACCTCGAGGCAGTGCCGTCGGCAGCGATGTACGCGGACTTCAATGACTTCTCCTTCTGGATCCTCGAGGTCGACCGTGTGCGCTGGGTCGGCGGCTACGGCCGCATGGACTCGGCCACCGACGAGGATTACCGGAATGCCGAGCCCGACCCGGTCCAGCCGCAGGTGCCGGACGCGATCGCGCACCTGAACGCCGACCATCCCGACGCCCTGCTCCTGATGGCCCAGGCCTTCATCGACCTGCCGGAGATCACCGAGGCAAGCTGCGAGCGGGCCGACCGCTACGGGCTCGACCTGCAGCTGGTCACGCCCGAGGGGGACAAGGCTGGCCGGGTCAGTTTCACCGACCGGATCGACACCCCCGGCGGCCTCCGGGCCGCCACGGTCGACCTGGCCCGCCGCGCCCGCCAGAAGCTCGGCGCCTGACGGCCGGGCGGGCCCGCCCCGTCCTCATTTCTTGAACCTGGCCGCCTCCTCGGAGCCGGAGGTGGCGTTGCCGGCGCTGTAGGAGTGGGCGCCGGTCCCGGCCAGGTTGCCGCTCTCGACGATCAGGTACTCGTCGCGGATCGGCTTCTCTTCCATCCAGCATTCGAGGATCTCGCGCGTGCCGGCCGCGTACCTGGCCTGGGCCGAAAGCGACGAACCGGAGATGTGCGGGGTCATGCCGTTGTTTGGCATCTGCCGCCACGGGTGGTCCGCCGGAGCCGGCTGCGGGAACCAGACGTCGCCGGCGTAACCGGCCAGATGCCCGCTTTCAAGCGCGGCGGCGACCGCGTCGCGATCGCAGATCTTGCCCCTGGCCGTGTTGATCAGGTACGCGCCCCGCTTCATGCGACCGATCATCTCGGCATCGAAGAGATGCTCGGTTTCCGGATGAAGCGGACAGTTGATGGTCACTACGTCACAGACCTCGACCAGTGATTCGACCGTGTCGTGGTGGGTCAGATTGAGTTCTTCCTCCACCTCTGCCGGGAGCCGGTACCTGTCCATGTAATGGAGTCCGACGTCGAACGGGGCGAGGCGGCGCAACACTCCGAGGCCGATCCGGCCGGCGGCGACGGTGCCGACCTGCATCCCCTCCAGGTCGTACGAGCGGGAGACCGCGTCGGCGATGTTCCAGCCTCCGTCGAGCACGATCTGATGGGACGGCACGAAGTTCCGGACCAGGACCAGGATCGACATCGCCACGTGTTCGGCCACGCTGATGCTGTTGCAATAGGTGACTTCGGCCACGGTGATCCCGGCATCCATCGCTGCCTGGAGGTCGACGTGATCGGAGCCGATGCCGGCGGTGATCGCCAGCCTCAGGTTCGGGGCCGAAGCGATCCGCTCGGCGGTCAGGTAAGCCGGCCAAAACGGCTGGGAGATGACGACATCCGAATCGACCAGTTCCCGCTCGAAGGCCGATCCTTCGCCATCCTTGTCCGAGGTGACTACGAGTTCGTGTCCGGCATCCTCGAGGAACTTCCTCAATCCGAGCTCGCCGGAGACGCAGCCGAGCAATTCCCCGGGCGTGAAGTCGACCGCCGAAGGGGTCGGCATGGTCTGACCGTCCGGGTACTCGGTCAGCGTCGGAATGTCATCGCGCGCATAGTCGGGCGGGTACCCGTCAACCGGGTCTTCGTACAGCACGCACAGAACCTTGGCCATCTCTCCTCCTGTCCAGTCGTGGCAACTGGACCCAACCTACCCGACCCCCGCGGGAGGGCAAAGAGGATTCAGGCGCCCAGCTCGGCGTCGATCGCCCCGGTCACCTCGGGATCGTCCGGGGTGGTAGGCGCAGGGAACTTCTTCACCAGCCGACCTTCGCGGTCAATCAGGTACTTGGCAAAGTTCCATTCCGGCTGTTCGGACTGGGCGGCGAGCTCGGCGAAAAGAGGATTCGCTTCGTCACCGACCACCGTGCTCTTCTCGAACATCGGGAACTCGACTCCGTAGTTGATCTGGCAGAACTCGGCTATCTCGTCTGCCGTGCCCGGCTCCTGCTCGAGGAAGTCGTTGGCGGGGAAGCCGAGAATGGTGAAACCCTGATCCTTCCGGTCGGCGTAGATCGCCTGCAGGGCCTCGAACTGCGGGGTGAGGCCGCACTTGCTGGCGGTGTTGACCACGAGGGTCACGTTGCCCACGTACTCCCCCAGATCCTGTTCGGTTCCGTTCAGCCGGTTCATGGTTCCGGTCAGGACGACCGGGCGCTCTTGATCGCTCATGCCGCGGATCGTAGCCGCAGACGACCGGGCTTTGCGTCAGAATCCATCCTGCTTAGGGAAGCCAACCAGAAGGGTTGAGGGAGAAAACCGATGTTTCGTCTGTGGTTCGCCGTTGCTGCGTGCGCCAGCCTGTTCGTCCTGCCCGGTCTCGCCGACGCCGAGGTCGTAATGACCCCGATGACCGGCAATCCGATCAGCGACACCGGACAGGGCGGGGTGATCAAGGCTGTCGATCTCGACTCGGATGGTTTCGACGACCTGGTCATCGGTTCCGGCGAGGCGGCCACTGGCGGCGCCCACATCCGCCTTGCGGAGCCGGACGGCAGCTGGACCGCGAAGCCGACTCTCGCCGCCGGGAGCCCGGTCGGCGAGATCACTTCGGGAGATTTCAACGGCGACGACAAGCCGGACCTGCTGCTCAACCTTCCCGACCCGGCGAATCCCCTCGGGGCCAGCGGATCGTTCCGGGTCTTCATCGGGGCCGGGGACGGGACCTTCAACCCCGGCCAGACCCTCACCCTGCCCGGCGACAAGGTCGTGGCCGTGCCGCCGACCGGTCAGTCAATGCATCTCGGACTGATCAACGACGACGACCTCCCCGACCTCTGGGTCGGCCTGACTCACGGGCAGTTCGGCATCGCGCGGGGAGAGGGTGACGGCACTTTCTCCGCCCTGGGCGTAGCCAACTTTCCGGACGCGCCGACCGGCGACCTCGAAGGATTCGGGCCGATCACCGAAGGCGATTTCAACGGTGACGGCCAGCACGACTTCGTCCTCGGCCTGAGCGGCAACGGCGCCGGGTCTTCGACCGAGGACGACTCGGGTTTCTTCGTGCTCTACGGAAGGGGCGGAGCCAGCTACGAAGAGCCGCTCCACGTCGGCATGCTGCCCCCCTACGGCCCGGTGACCCGGCTGATCGCCCGGGACATAAGCGGTGACGGAAACGATGACCTGATCCTCCACACCACGGCTGATGGGGCGCTCACCTCCCGGATCCTGATCTACCCGGGCGGGCCCGAAGGCTTCGGCACGGTTCCCGCGGTGCTTTTCAGCATCGGGATGCCGGCCTCGACCGTGGCCGGCGCCGACTTCAACAGTGACGGAAAGCTGGACCTCGGCTGGGTCGAACAGCTCGGCGTGGTCGCCGGCAACCCCAGACCCAACAACCTCAGGATCGCGACCGGCGGCAGCGACGGTGCCTTTTCGCTTCAGGCGACCGCCTTCGACCTCAATTTCGCAGGCAGCAAGGGCACCGCGTCGATGACCGCCACCGGTGATTTCAATGGCGACGGGGCGACCGACCTCGCCGCACCGTTCAACAGCACGGATTGCTCGATCCAGGGATGCGGCACGACAGTCCTGTTCAACCGGCCGGTCGTGTCGGCCAGTCAGACGGAAATCGACTTCGGCACGGTTCAGCAGGGCAGCACGCCGATCAACCAGCAGTTCACACTCGCCAATGAGGGCGGGGCTCCCGCCAAGGCGAAGACGCTCTTCCTTTCCGGGACCGAACCGCTTCGGTTCAGCCTTGCAGGCAACTGCCAGACCATCGTCCCCGCCGGAAACTGCTCCCCGACGATCAGCTTCGACCGTTCAACGGTCGGCACCTGGACCGGTGACATCCAGATCTCCTACGAAGGCCTCGCGGATCCGGTCCATCTGACCCTGACCGGCACGGTGAAGGAGCCCCCGTCACCGCCGCTCACTTACAAGGCCGCCCTGAAGCTGGCCGGTCCGAAGAAGGTCAAGGCCGGAAAGAAGTTCAAGGTCAAGGCCACGGTTACCAGCACCGGCACGGGCAGCCTCGCGGGAGCCACCCTCAACTACAAGGCGACGCAGGGCAAGGCGAAGAAGGCGACCGGCAAGCTGAAGCTCGGCCAGATCAAACCCGGCGGCAAGCTCACCAGGGCGATTCCGATCGCAATAAAGAAGAGCAAGCTGGCCCGGGGCAAGCCGGTCAAGGTCACGGTCACAGTGATCCGCCAGAACAAGCCCCTGGCCAGCAAGGGTTTCTCCGTCAAGCAGGAGTTCGGGCCGACCCGGCCCGACAAACGCAAGTAGCCCTGCGGACACCGCCCGGCGCGACGGTTCGGGGATATGGTGCGCGGCATGAGTCTGCCCAGGATTCCCCGCGACCCTGAAAACGACTACAGCCGGGAGGCGGCCGAGGCCCGCCGCAGGCTGGTCGCCGAGCAGACCGGAGCCGACCTCGAGCAGGTCGGCTCATACTCGTTCGACCCTTCGGTCCTGCCCGGGAACATCGAGAATTTCATCGGGGTCGCCCAGGT
>JAGQUR010000019.1 GCA_020438395.1 Solirubrobacterales bacterium
AGCGCCGACTGGATCGTCGACCTCGGCCCCGAAGGCGGCGACGGAGGCGGCCACATCGTCGCCAGCGGCACCCCGGAAGAGGTGGCCGGAGTGCAGGGTTCCTACACCGGAGATTTCCTCCGCGGGGTGCTCGAGCCGGTAGCTTTGGCCGCATGAGAGCCGCCCAGGTCACCGCCTACGGTGATGCCCCGCAGTTGATCGAAATCGACCCGCCGGGAGACCCCGGACCATGCGGCGAGTCAGTCGCCGGCCCCGCCGAGGTCGTCGAGGTCCTGGTCGCGGGGATCAACCCGGTTGACATCGCGATTGGCTCGGGCAAGTTCGATGCGGGAGCACCACCGCTTCCGTATGTACCCGGCATGGAGGGGATCGGCCGGATGGCGGACGGCGAGGTCGTCTGGTTCGAGGGCGCCCACTTTCCCTGGGGTTCGATGGCCGAGCGGGCAGTGATCACCGAAGGCAGCGGGATCACGCTTCCATCCGGAATCGAACCCGAGCGAGCGATCGGATTCGGCGTGGCCGGGATGGCCGCCTGGCTCTCGGTGGACTGGCGGGGCCAGCTCAAGGATGGTGAAACGGTCCTGATCCTCGGGGCCAGCGGCTCGGTCGGTCAGGTCGCAGTCCAGGCGGCCCGGATGATGGGGGCGGGCCGGGTGGTCGGAATGGCGCGCAGCGAGTCCGGGCGGGAGAAGGTGCTCGCCCTCGGTGCCGACGCGGCGATCGGCTCGGATGGAGAAGTGAAAGACCTCAAGGCGGGTATCCACGAAGCGACGGAGGGCGGTCCGGACCTGGTCATCGACGGTCTCTGGGGCAAGCCTGCTGCCGCTGCCCTCCAGACCATGAAGCCGCAGGGCCGGCTGGTTCAGGTCGGCAACTCGGCCGCGATCGAGTCGCCGATAGTCGCCGGTCCGCTTCGCGGCGGACTGGTTTCGATCCTCGGTTTCCGGAACTTCTGGGCGCCTCGGGAGGTCAGGGTCGCGACCTTCGAGCGGATGTGTTCACTCGCTGCTTCCGGGGACCTCGAACTCGAGGTTGAAGTCCTGGCTCTGGCAGACGTGGCCGAGGCCTGGGAGCGCCAGTCCCGAAGTCCCGGCCACAAACTCGCGCTCAGCCCCTGAGGTTCGCCCCGGGCCCCTGGACCTCGCGCCGGAGCCCCTGCGCCTCGCGCCGGGCCGGTCAGTGCGAAGGGGCCTGATTAGCCTGCAGCAGGTCCTTGACCAGCAGCGAGGCGCCGATCACGCCGCCCTCGTCGCCCAGGGCGGCAACCTTCACGTCGGGCGGATTGTCCTTGTCGAGCAGGTACTGATCCATCCCCGCGATGATCTCGGGAACCAGCGTGTCGGCGAAACGAACGCCGAGCCCGCCACCGATCACCACGGCTTCCGGATCTAGCAGGTTGACCGCCGAGGCGATTCCGGCGGAGAGCGCACCGACCGCCCGGTTGAGCAGGTCCTCGGCCAGTTCGTCCCCGTCTTCGAGGGCACGCTGCCAGATCGCCGAGGAGAGGTTCGTTTTTTCGTGCTTCTTCATCAGCTTGAAGAGCTTTGTCTTCCTGCCCTTCTTCACCTCGCGGCGTGCCTTCGCTTCCATGGCTTTGCGGCCCGCATAGGCCTCCACCGTTCCGTTGAGTCCGTTGAGACCCTTCGCTCCGCCCCTCCTTACAAGGGTGTGGCCGATCTCCCCGGCCCGGCCCCGGCCGATCCATGGCTCGCTGTTGATGATGATTCCGCCACCGACGCCGGTGCCCCAGAAGACCCCGAGCAGGCTTGTGTAACCGACCCCCGCGCCGAGTTCGAACTCACCGCGGGTCCCGACCTGCACGTCGTTGCCGACCCGGATCTCGGTGCCGAGTTCCTCGCGCAGCGCCATCCGCATCTGGAAGGTGCCATCCCAGTCGGGCAGATTCCCGGCGCCGCTCACCGCACCGGTTTCGCTGTTCACCGAACCCGGGGAGCCGACCCCGACTCCCAGCAGTCGATGGGCTTCGGTCCCGGCATCCATCGCAGCTTCCTGCATGGTCACGGCCATCGCCCGGATGACATCCGCCGGGCCACCCTTGTCTGGTGTCGGCCGACGCCGGTAGGAGACCACGTTGTGGTTTGAGTCGAGCACGGCGGCGGCGATCTTGGTTCCGCCCAGGTCGATGCCGCCGATGAGTGCGGCGGTGCGACGCGCGGCGCGCCCGGGCAACACGCCTGGCGGTGTGATCGGCGGCAGGTCGACTTCGGGCCGCTTTTCCTCTTCGGCCCGGGTTTCGGCGGCGGCTGTGGCGATGCTGGCTGCGGGCGACCCGGCGGGCGGGTTTGGCGGGCGCTCCGGATTCTCGGGCGAGGTGGGGGAGAGCGGGTCGAGATCCAGGGGCTCCGTATCGCCTCCGGACTTGTGCCGCGCCTTGCGGGCCTCCTTGGCGGCTCTCCTGTCGGCCCTGCGCTTCTCCTTGTCAGCCTTCCGCTGAAGCTTCGAGGCCTCCCTGCGTTCCTTCAACAGGGCCTTGCGTTCCTTTTCGGGATCGGCCTCGATGCCCTGCTGACGCACTGCCATGCGTTCCGCCGCTGTCTGCGGCTCGGGTGAATGGACCGCGGCTGGTCCCGGCGAAGGCGGCGGGGTCGGGGCATCCGGCGTTTCGGTCACTTCGATTTCCTCGTCACGAACGTCTTCTTCGAGGATGCCGGCGGGTTCGACCTCGGTCGGCTGGTCGGACCCGGCCCGTTCCGATTCGGGCCCGGTTTCCGGCTCGGGTTCGGGGGAAGCTTCGGGCTCCGGCTCGGAGGAGGCTTCAGCCGCTTCTTCGGGCGCCGCCTCCGCTTCGGGTGCCGGTTCGGTCCGCGGTTCGGCCGTATCGGCCTTCACGGCTTCCGCATTCTCCCCGGCCGCAGTTTCCTGACCGGCGGCATCGCCTTCCGGCGCCTTCGCCGCGGCCGCCGCTTCGTCCGTCTGGTCGACCTTACGCCTGAGCATCAGAGAACACCTTCATCGCCGTCATGGCCGCACCCTATCCACCTCTGGCAAGGTATTGGCATGAGCGACCAGCGCGGACTGCGGATGTGGTGGTACAAGCGACGCTGGTACGAGCGTTCACATCGCCCTCTGAGGCGTCTCCGCCTGGACCTGGAAATGGCCCGTCGCGGCTCCTACGTCAGGCACCCGATCGAGGGCGACATCCTGGGGCCGCTGCGGTCCGGTCGTCTGGTGATCGGGCAGGGATGTCATTTCGAGCCCGGTTGCTGGGTGACCATGTCAGATCACGCCCGGGTCACGCTCGGCGACGACGTCTGGCTGAACCGGAACGTGATGCTGGCCGCCGAGAACGAGGTCTCGATCGGGGATCACGTCATGTTCGCGAACGGCTGCTTCATCGGTGACGCAAGCCACCGCTTCAACGATCCAACGATTCCGATCACCTGGCAGGGCTTCACCAGCAAGGGCCCGGTACGGATCGGCTCCAACGTCTGGCTCGGGGTCAACTGCGTGGTCACATCAGGCGTGACAATCGGTGACCACTGCGTAGTAGGAGCAAACTCGGTCGTCACCAAGGACCTGCCCGACGGCACGATCGCCGCCGGAGCCCCCGCCGAGGTGATCCGGGAAGTCGAGTTTCTTCAGGACAGCGGCTCCCAGTCCCAGGACTGATTCGACTCCAGGTACGAGGCGTTTTCGAGGTCTTCCCGGTTGAGGCGCTGCCTCAGCGGCTCCAGCTCCGACGGATCGACGCTGTAGACGTGTTCCGGGGCGGGGAAGGCGCCGCTGCGGACCTCTTCCACATAGGCCTCGACTCCTCGCAGCATCTCCGAGCGAACATCCGAGTAGCGCTTGACGAACTTGGCCACATGCCCGTGGTTGATCCCGGTCAGGTCGTGAAGCACCAGAACCTGCCCGGCGGTTACGTTGCCGGCCCCGATCCCGATCGTCGGAGTGCCAAGCCTGGCGACGATCATCTCGGTCACCGCCTCCGGCACCGCCTCGATCACGATCGCGAAGCAACCGGCCTGGTCGAGCGCGACTGCGTCCTCCGCCACCCGGATCGCCTGCTGGGCCGTCCGTCCCTGGGCCTTCATGCCGCCGAGAGCGGTGGCTGTCTGCGGGGTGAGCCCGACATGGCCCATTACGGGGATGCCGGCGCCGATGATCGCCTTGGCCCTTTCGACAGACGTGCCGCCGCCTTCAAGCTTGACGGCGTCGCATCCGGCTTCCTTGACCAGCCGCTGGGCGCTCGCGATGGCCAGCTCGTTCGAGCCCTCGTATGACCCGAAGGGCAGGTCTCCGATCAGGAAGGGTGTCTTGAGGCCGCGGCGCACGGCCTTGGCGAGCATGGTCATTTCGTCCATGCCCACCGGCACGGTCGAGTCGTACCCGAGAACGCAGTTCGCAGCCGAATCGCCGACCAGCACAATGTCGGCGCCGGCCTCCTCGATCACCTGGGCCGACGGAAAGTCGTAGGCGGTGATCATCACGATGGGTTCCCCGGCCTCATGCATCTCGCTCAGCCGGGTCAGTGTCACGGGGCGGCGCTCCTCGCCTTCCTTGCGGATTCCGGAGCTCATGGCTTCCTCCTGTTGTCTCGTTCAGGTTCGATCAGGATGTTGTCGATCAGGCGTGTGCCGTCGACCTTGGCGGCGACGGCGACGAGGATCGGGTCGGACCCCTCCCCGTCAGCCGGATCCAGGGTGCCCGGATAGCGGGCTTCGAAGTATTCGGGGGTGATGCCGGCCGACTCGAGATGGTGACGGCCGGCATCGAGCGCTGCGTCAAGGCCGGACTCGGCAAAGACCGTTTCGGTCTCCAGCAGCGACGCCCAGATCGCGGTCGCTCTCTCACGGGCCTCGGGGGAGAGGTAGGCATTGCGCGAACTCATGGCCAGCCCGTCCCGCTCACGGACGGTCGGAAGGATGTCGATCCTGGTCCGGAACTCGAGATCCTCGGCCATGCGGCGGATCACCGTGGCCTGCTGGGCATCCTTCTGGCCGAAGTAGGCGACGTCGGGGTCGACCGCGTTGAGCAGTTTGGCGACGATCGTGGTCACTCCGGCGAAGTGACCCGGGCCGCGGCTGGTTTCACTTCCGCAAAGCACCTCGGTCAGTCCCTCGACCTCGACCCTGGTTGCGTAGCCGGAGGGATAGATGTCGTCGGGCAGGGGCGCGTACACATAGTCCACACCCGACTGCCCGGCGATCGCCAGGTCCCGTTCCTCATCCCGGGGGTAGGTGGAGAGGTCTTCGCCGGCCCGGAACTGGGTCGGGTTCACGAAGAGGCTCATCACGACCACGTCGTTCTCTTCCCGGGCGGCTTTCAGCAGCGAGTCGTGGCCTTCATGCAGATATCCCATGGTCGGGACCAGGCCGACCGTGACGGCCCGATTTCGCAGCTCGTCCCGCAGCGAATGCACCTCCGCCGGAGTTCGCAGAACCTTCATCGGGGTGCTCCCTCGGCCGACCTGCCGTTACCGGCGATCTGCCGGGTTCTGTCTGCAAGGGCGTCGTAGAACGGAACCAGTTCGGACCGGCGCTCGAGGAGCGCGTCGCGATGGGCCGCGACGGTGGCTTCGTCGCCGCGCGCGATCGGTCCGGTGAGCGCCTGCGGTCCTCGTTCAAGCCAGTTGTCCAGACTGCGCCGGACCAGCGGCTCGAGGACTTCACGGGGGTTCTCGACCGCTATCCCGCCGAGCAGTTCCGCCGCCGTCTCCTCGATCGTCACCAGGAAGTTGGAAGCGATGCTGGCCGCCGCGTGGTAAGTCGCCCGGTCGGTTTCGCTCACTTCGAATGGCGCCATGCCTGCAACCTCGGCCAAACGGACGGCGGCGTCAAGGGCCTCGGGGCCGGAGCCGGCAACGGCGGCCGGGCAGCCGGCCAGATCTGTGCTCCCGTCGGGAACGGTCTGCAGGGGATGGATGGAAAAGCAGCCGTCTGCGGCAGCACCGCGCAGAGCGTCCAGGGTGGTCGCACCGCTGGTGTGGCCGATCAGGGACGGGGCTTCCCCTGACGCGCCGATCCGGCCTGCGACTTCCGAGACCGCTGCGTCGGGAACGCTCAGCAACACCACGCGTCCGGCCAGGTCGTCGAGAGACGAAGTCCGGTCCCGAAGATCCACCGCTCCGCCCTCGCCGCCAAGGGCGGCAGCCAGCGAACGGCCAACCCGGCCCGGGCCGACGATTACGGGCGCGCGAAGCGCTGCTTCTGAAGCTTTCATTTTGCCGTTCCAGTTCCCTTTCGGCGATACCAGACGGATCGAGTTTGGTTTTCCTGCGGTGAGGGGTTTCGGTCCACCCCCGGAATCCCGGGTGGCAGCCACAGGCAATTATAGGCTGCCGCCATGTCGGGTGTTGCCGAAGAGCCTCGCGGAGGGTTCCTTGCCCATGGCCAGGGGGAGACCGAGGCTGCGGGAAGGGATCTGGCGGCCCTGATCGAACCGGGCGACCTGATTCTCGTCAACGGCGAAGTTGGCGCCGGAAAATCGACCCTGGTCAGGGCTGCGCTACGAGGGCTCGGCGTTGAGGGTCCGATCCCTTCGCCGACCTTCACGATCGGAAGGCTCTATGACCAGCCGGCCCAGAGGATGCCTGTTTCGCACCTGGACCTCTACCGTCTGGGAGACCTGGCCGCCGAGGAACCGGGGCTCCTTTCCGAATATCTGGGCCCCGACCGGGCTGCATTCGTCGAATGGCCGGGTGGTTCCGATGTCCAGCTGCGTGAAATGTCCACCCGGATCGGCCGGGTGGACATCGATCACATCGATTCGGAGAGTCGGCGGATCAGGATCGAGCCGCCCGCCTGAAGCGGCCTACTGGCCGTTCATCGCGTCCTGGACCTGCTGCTGGATCTGGTCGAGCTGCTTCTGGGCGTCGTCAACCTTCTGCTGGGCGTTCTGCTCGTTGAGCTTCTTCTGGGCCTGGTCGATCTGGTCCTGCGCGCTCTGGCTGGCCTGGTCGAGCTGCTTGTTGGCCTTGTCAAGGGCGTCCTGCGCGTTCTGGTTGGCCTGGTCGAGCTGCTGATTGGCCTTGTCAAGCTGCTGGTTGGCGTTGTCGATGGCGTCATTGACCTTGTCCGAGGACGAATCACCACAGCCAGTTGCAAAAACGCCAAGTCCCGCTACTGCGAGAATTGCCAAACCCGTGCCGAGCTTCCTGTTTTCGATCATCTTCAAGTCTCCAGTTTCGTTTGCCGCGGTGGACTCCCTCGTGACACCGCCAGATTACCGGTGTCCGAGGTGAGAGTACTTGCATTCGACACCGCGACTGACGACACAGTGGTCGCTTCCATCGACGGGGACAGGGTCGCTTTCGAGCGGACGGTTCCGCCGGAAGGCCGGCCTCTTCACAGCCAGGCGCTGCTATCTCTGGCGAGCGAGGCAGCGGACGCGCTCGGAGGATGGGACGGTGTGGAGAGGATCGCCGTGGGGATCGGCCCCGGAACCTTCACGGGAATAAGGATCGGGGTGGCCACTGCGGCCGGTCTTGCCGCCTCCACGGGAATCCCGGTGACCGGCATATCGACTCTCGCGGCCCTGGCCAGATCGATCGGTGAGGCGGCCGGGACCGGCCCGGTCATGCCGCTGCTCGATGCCCGGCGCGGAGAGGTGTTCGGTGGTCTCCACGACGCGGCCGGGGCGCCGATGGGTGCCCCCTTTGTCTGCGGGCCCGAAGAACTGATGCGGCAACTCGGGTCGCGGGAAGGCGTAGTTCCGCTGGTCGCCGGACCGGGGGCGGTACGATTCCGAGACGAATTGCTCCGAGCCGGGTTTGAAACAGAGCCGGACGGATCATCGGTCCATCGGCTGGCCGGCCGCCCGGTTTGTGAACTTGGCGCCATGGCAGAAAAGACAGGACCAGCAACCCTCGAACCCCTCTACCTGCGAATCCCCGATGCACAACTCTGGCTTGAACGAGACGGCAACAGCCCCGACGCGAACCGAAACTGACCGGCAGGGCCCGGTTGGGGGGATTCGGGTAGGTGCGCTCGCCTACGCGGACCTGCCCCTCGTCATTTCGATCGAACGTCGCTCGTTCCGCAGCCCGTGGTCGGTCGGCATGTTCGCGCTGGAGATGTCGAAGCAGGACACAATCGGACTGACCGCCGTTGAAGACGACCGGGTGATCGGCTACCTGATCCTCTCCCGTTTCGACCGCGCCTGGCACCTGATGAACGTCGCCGTCGCCCCCGAGGCCAGGCGCCGCGGGATCGCGTCGCTGCTGATCGAAGAGGCAATCGGGATGATCGAACCCCGCGACCCCGTGACGCTCGAGGTTCGACCGACCAACCAGTCCGCGGTCCGGCTGTATGAAGGACTCGGCTTCCGGGCCTTCGGCCTGCGGCCCGGGTATTACCCGGACAACGGCGAGGATGCGCTGATCATGTGGCGCGGTGATCCGGAGGCGGCCGGAGTCCCCAGGGAGTCGTTCGGGGAAATCCCTGCCGGTACCTGATGCCGCTGCTGGCGATCGAGACCTCCTGCGATGACACCTGTGCTGCGGTTCTCGACGGAGCCGCGGTTCTCTCGAACGTGATTTCCTCGCAGGTTGACCACGCGCGCTATGGCGGCGTGGTTCCGGAGGTGGCGTCGCGGCATCATCTCGAACTGGCGATTCCGGTTCTCGATGCGGCCCTTGCCGAGGCCGGAACCGGTCTGGGCGAGATCGACTCGGTCGCCGTCACCGCCGGCCCCGGTCTGATCGGAGCCCTGCTCGTCGGACTGAGCACGGCCAAGGCGATCGCTGCGCCGAGAGAACTGCCCCTGATCCCGACCGACCATCTTCACGGTCACGTCGCCGCCAATTTCCTCGAGCCCGACCCGCTTGAGCCCCCTTTCCTGTGTCTGATTGCTTCTGGCGGGCACACGCTGCTGGCCGGGGTCACCGACCACAGGGGTTTCGAGGTCCTGGGCGAAACCCTTGATGATGCGGCGGGCGAGGCCATCGACAAGGCTGCCCGCATGCTCGGCCTCGGATTCCCGGGCGGCCCGGAACTCGAGCGACTGGCCGCAACGGGGGACCCCGGTGCCTTTTCGTTCCCGGTCGCCATGAGCCGGGACCCCGGCCTCGATTTCAGCTTCAGTGGCCTCAAGACCGCACTCGTCTACATCTGCCGGGATCTGGGCGAGTCCGAGACAGACGATCGCCGGGCCGACCTCGCCGCCGGTTTCCAGGCCGCGGTGGTGGACCAGCTGGTCACCAAGCTCGGAAGGGCGCTCGACCGGGGGGACTGGCCGGCGGTCGCACTCGGCGGGGGAGTTGCAGCCAACGGACCGCTGCGGCTTGCGGTCGGGAAACTCTGCGAGGAGCGCGGCATCCACTTCAAACAGGTCGGTCGGGAACTGTGTACCGACAACGCCGCGATGATCGGCAGCGCGGCCCGTTTCACGGATCCGCTGCCCTATCCGCAGTATCTCGACTTTGACGCATTTGCCACCGGGCCGCGAGGCAGTCGTTGAACACCGGGGGAACGGCCCCGTCAGTCCGGTTCCTGAGCCGGGCCGGCTGTCATCTCTGTGACGAGGCGCTGGATGAGCTGAACCGGTTCCTGGTCGCCGGGATTTCTGAGGGCAGGCTTCACCCTCGAACCGGGATCGAGGTAGTCGACATCGAAACCGACGACGGGCTGCACCGGGCCTATCTGGAGCGGATCCCGGTGGTTCTTGTCGGTGACCGGATCGTCTCGGAGCTGGAGTTTGATTCTGAAGCTTTGGAATCAGCGCTGAAGGACTGATCACAGGCTCGCGCCCGGGACGGGTACGCTTGTGGCGCGATGTCACAAACTTCCGGATCCCGCACAGAGAACCCGCTCCTTGTCGGCGAGGGCGAACGCCTCGCACTCGGAGTGGCCGCGCGGCTCTCCCGGTACCTGCAGGTGCTGATCCAGGCGCGCAAGATGGGTCGGGAGACGATTTCCTCGCAGGAGCTCTCGGAATACACCCACATCAACCCGACCCAGATCCGACGGGACCTCTCCGGCTTTGGCAAGTTCGGCAAGCGGGGAGTCGGTTACCGGATCGACTACCTGGTCGACGAGATCCGCAAGATCATGCGGACCGCGGGCCATCACAACATCGCCCTCTTCGGAGCCGGCAAGCTGGGCCAGGCGATCGCCGGGTCGGATGTGTTCGCCGACCACGGCTTCCGGATCGTTTCCCTCTTTGACGTCGACCCGGCGATGATCGGCAAGCAGGTAGGCCAGCTCACGGTCCGCGACTTCAGTGAACTGAAGGATGCGGTTGAAGAAGAGGCGATCGTCGTGGGAGTGCTCGCAGTCCCATCCGCCGCGGCACAGGAGGTGGCCGACGGACTCGTCGAAGCCGGAGTCACGGTGATCTTCAACTACACCGAGCAGCTGCTCCAGGTCCCTCCCGAGGTGACCGTTCATACCTCGAGCCCGGCGGTTGATCTCCTCTACGCCCTCTACTTCTATCTGTCCTGAGTTGTCCGACCACGGCCTGCTGGAAATGGATGCGGTGCGGGAGGTCTTCGAAGCCTCGACCGATTTCACGATCGGTCTCGAGGAAGAGTTCGCGATCCTGGATCCCGCGACCCTCGACCTGGTCGACCGCTTCCCCGAGATCTACTCGGCCGCCCAGGACGATCCCGTCCTGGCGAATTCAGCGGCGGGCGAACTGATCGCGTCGGAGATCGAGATCCGGTCGGGCCGTTCGGAGACCATGGACGAGGCGATCGGAAAGCAGGCCGAGAAGCGCCGTCACCTTTTCGCTCTGGCCGAGGATCACGGTGTCGCCCTGGGATCCCTCGGAACCCATCCGTGGGCCGACTACCTCGGTCAGGAGATCATCGACACACCGCACTACCAGCGGTTGAAGAAAGACCTGGGCTGGGTTGCGCGCAGGAACAACACCTGGAGTCTTCACGTCCACGTCGGCATCAGGGGAGCCGATCGCGCGGTAGCCGTCTGCGACTGGCTGAGGGAGAAACTGCCGATCCTGCTCGCCATATCCGCGAACTCGATCTTTCTCGACCGGCAGGACACCGGCCTGGCCTCGATCCGCACAGAGATCTTCACGAGGACCTTCCCCCGTTGCGGGGTACCGGGGACCTTCGGCAACTGGGACGAGTACGCCGACTTCATCGAGACCCTGAAGGCGGTCGGTTCGGTGGTCGAGGCAACCCAGCTCTGGTGGAGCGTCAGACCGCATCACGCCTTCGGGACGGTCGAGGTGCGGATCTGTGATGCCCAGCCGACCGGTCCGGAGTCAACCGCCTTGGCCGGGCTGATGATGGCGGTGGTCGCCCAGACCGCGGTCGACCTGGATGAAGGTCGAATCAGCGGCGATCCGCTCGGTGACAGACAGATCGAGGAGAACCTGTGGCGGGCCATCCGTTTCGGCATGGACGGCAAGATGATCGACTTCGACCGCCGCGAGGAAGTCGAGGCCCGGCAGGTACTGGAAGAGATGATCGAGTGGACCGGACCGGTCAGGAGCGAGCTCGGCATAGATATCGAGCTGCCGGAACTGAACGGGGCCCAGCGCATGAGGTCCGATCTGGAGTCGGGCGCGTCGATCGAGGAGATCTACCGCCAGTCCGTTGCCGACGCGGCCGCCACCTTCAGGTAGGTGCCCCTTGGGCAGTGGCTCTAGAGTGGAGTCATGAGCGAAGAACCGCAGAACGATCCCTCTCCGAACGAGCCGCCGCCCCTGACCGATGAAGAACGGGCGATGCTGGAAGCCCAGATGAAGGAAATCCGGGTCGAGGACCTGCTGACCCAGACGGTTGCAAGCGTCCTCAACCTCTCGGCGCGCAGGATCGTCAAGGAAGACGAGGTCGACCTCGACCAGGCCAGACTCGGCATCGAATCCGTGCGTTCGATCGTGGCGCTGCTCCCACCCGAGGTCGGCCAGGCGATCGCCGAGCCTCTCAGCCAGGTTCAACTTCTTTACGCACAGAAGAGCGGCGAAACCGGGACCGGTGGAGAAGAAGGCGGCCCCGGACCCGGTGCCGGGCCCGGTGGCGGAGACGAGCCCCAGGGGCCACCCCCGGCCGGGCAGGGTCCCTCGAAGCTCTGGACTCCCGGCGGCGACTGATCGACCGCGGGGAACGGCTCAGGCAGAAAAGCCGGCCCTCTCGGCGCTGGATTCCACGGCAACCGTCCGGTTGCGCCCTTCCTTCTTGGCCTGATAGAGCGCCTGGTCTGCCCGGGCGACGAGTTCCCTCACGGTCTCGGCACCGTCCCATTCGGCGATGCTGGCGGAACAGGTGATGCCCGAACTCCGGTCTTCGGAGGGGAGGGGCAGGTCTGTGCGGAGCCGCTCGACGATCACCCTGGCGCCCTCGAGGTCGGTGTTGGGGAGGGTGATGACGAATTCCTCACCCCCGTACCTCGCGATGTGATCCTCGATCCGGGTCCTCTCCTCCCAGTCGAGTGCGACCCTGCGAAGGAAGTCGTCACCGGCCTGGTGCCCGTGGGCATCGTTGTACTGCTTGAAATGGTCGAGGTCGAGCATCGCCAGACTCAGAGGCTGCCGGTGGCGTCGCGCCTGGCCGACCGCCCGCTGGATCATCCGTTCCCAGCCCCGCCGGTTGTCGATTCCGGTCAGCGGGTCGGTCAGGGCCAGTTCCTCGATGATCCGTCCCCGTTCCTCGGCCAGGTTGCGTTCCTTGCGCATTCGGGTGACCAGATCCTGGATCACGATGCCGAGCACGGTCGCCATGACCGCCAGCACGATGTCCTGCCGCCAGATCGGATTCAGCTCGACTCCGCCGTCGGCAGTAGCCACCTGGGCGATGATCACGGCGGCGGCAACGGCGGCGACCATGATGAAAAGGGCACGCCGCGATCCGTATACCGCGATCGCCAGCATGGGAATCAGCAGGAGGGGGCCAATGCCGGCGTCGAGCCCGTCGGTTCCGGCGCGGACCAGGATCGCCCCGCCGAGAGCGCCGAACGGGGCAAGCAGCCAAAGGGTCGGATTCAGCCAGGCCAGGCCAACGCAGGCGAGAGCGAGCACCCAGCCTGCCAGGTAGAGGGCCCAGTCGATCTGCGGGGCTGAAACGAGGGTGACTGCAAAGCAGATCGCAGTGATTCCGACGAAGGCCAATCCGTACCTGACCTGATTGTGCCGGTACTCGGACACGTCGGAATAGCCCCTTTGGGTCGGGTGCATGCCGAAAGGCCGGATTCTCAGGGTTTCGTACTTGACGGTTCTCCCGTTCCTCACCTATAGTGGGCCACTCACTGGCGGCAGGACTTACCATTCACCGTTGAAAGTTTCTGCGTGCGCCGATAATATCGGGAGCCTGGTGGCAAAAGACCGTTCAAAAGAAATTCTCAAAGAGATCCGAAACCTGAGGGAGGAACTCTCCGCCCGGCTCGATGCGCTCGAGGCGCGGAGCGGAACGAGCCATGCTCCCGGTTCCGGATCTGCCCTCCCTGATTCGGCAGACCCGGGGGCTTCCCTTCCGGGAGTTCCGGTCAACGGTCCCGCGCTGCCGGTCACCGATCCCGCAAGCATCAACGACAATTTCGAGTTGCCGACGGGAGGGGAAGTGCGCGTCATCGTGCGTCCGCTCCATGACCTCAGCCTCGCCCGCGTCGTGGAGGACGCCCTGGCGAACACAGAAGGGGTGGAAGAGGCGTCGCTCCGGGAACTCCGCGGCGATTCCGCAACCATCGACACGAAGGTCGGGGAAGGTGTCTCTCTCATTACTTCCTTGCGACGCAAACTGCCGGTGGCATTTGATGTGACGGAATCCTCGAGTGATTCCGTGACAATCGCGCTGGCCCAACCGATGGGCGGGCGCGAGAGCGGCGTGGCCGCTCCCACAGGTCTGTGAACGGCGGCGGCGTTTTCGGCGCGCTGATCTATGTGATCGGCGTCCTGATCGTTTTCGCGATCCTGTTCGGCTTCTTCCTGATTGTCCCGTTCTTCGTCTTCCTTGGCGGAATGATCGTGATGTTCGTCAGCGACCGGCAGCGCGCGAAGGAATCAGACAACGGCAAAGGGAAACCCCCGCCCGTTGAGACCGTAGAAGTCGTCGAGACCACCGAGGTGGTCAGGGAGGTCAAGTCCTGATGGCCACCGCGGTTGCCCAGAAACTGCTGGTCCGGGATTCGACCAGCGGTGTCTCCGAGCGCATGGTCACGCTCAGTTCGGCGGTGGCACACCTCCTCCCGCTCGAAATCTGCCGCAGGTACCACATCGTCCCGATCGAATTCGACCGTGGCCTGATCACAATGGCCGGGCCGGTCTCGTTCAACCCGGCGGCCGACCGTGCGGTCCGGGAACAGACCGGTTACGAAACCAGGTGGCTGTTTGCCGACCAGACCGAGCTCGATCTCGCAATAGACCGGCTCTTCGCCGGAAACGGCCGGCCCGAAGGAACCGAGTTTTCGGCTGAAGATCTGCTCAAGCACGGACTCGCGGTGCCGCCGCGGCTCGGCGAGAGCCTGGCCAGCAGGGGACTGGTTAGCGAAGAGCAGCTGGCTGACGCAGTTGCCGAGCAGAACCGCACCGGCAGCCGCATCGGCGAGGTGCTTGTACACGGTGGTGCCCTCGAAGAGACGGAGCTCCTCCGGGTGCTTTCCGAGCAGCTGGACATGCCCACCGTGGACCTCGGCGACTACGACGCGTCGAAGGCCCCCCGGGACGTCCTGCCGGACGAGATGTGCCACCGGCTCCATTGCGTGCCGATCGCGATTGACGGCGAGAGCATCTACCTCGCCGTGGCTGACCGGCTCGATGAGGGTGAAGCTGAGGTAGAGAGTTACACCGGCCGGAAGGTCCAGCAGTTCCTGGCAACGGAGAATGACATTTCGCGCCTCCAGCGCCTGATCAACCGTGAGCGCTACACCGAGACCGCCACCCTGGGCCTGCGCGAACGCTTTCCCGACAGTTCCGCCCATCAGGTCATCAGCGGCGGCCAGAAAGTGTTCCTGGGGATTCTCCTGTTGGTATTCATCGGATTCCTGATCTGGAAGCCGACCGGAACCATGGTCGTCGTGTTCGCGACCCTGGCGATCTTCTACACCCTCACATCGGCCTACAAGCTGATCGCCGGCTACGCGGCGCTTGGCCACCGGTACCTTGTCCCGACCGACGACGAAACGCTGGCCGCGATGGACGAGCGCACGCTACCGATGTACACGATTCTGGTACCGGTCTACAGGGAAGCCGCCGTTATCCCCTACCTGGTCGCCGGCATTGAGTCGCTGGACTACCCCAAGACCAAGCTCGACGTCCGTCTGCTCTGCGAGGAAGACGACGAGGAGACGATCCAGGCGATCATGGATCTCGATCTGCCACCGCATTTCAACGCGATCGTGGTGCCGCCGTCCCAGCCCCAGACCAAGCCGAAGGCATGCAACTTCGGCCTGCTCGGCGCCAAGGGCGAATACGTGGTGATCTATGACGCCGAGGACCGGCCGGATCCGCTTCAGCTCAAGAAGGCAGTCCACATGTTCGAGAACGTGGACGATTCGATCGTGTGCATCCAGGCGAAGCTCAACTTCTTCAACCAGCAGACCAACATCCTCACCCGCTGGTTCTCGATCGAATACTCGCAGCTGTTCGACCTGGTTCTGCCCGGGCTGGACGCCCGGCGCGACCCGATTCCGCTCGGTGGTACCTCGAACCACATCAAGCGCGACGAACTGGTCGAGGTGGGTGGCTGGGATCCGTACAACGTGACCGAGGACGCCGACCTGGGTGTGCGTCTTCACCAGGCCGGCTATCGCACGACGATGATGGATTCGACCACCTACGAAGAGGCGAATACCAGCATCCCGAACTGGATCCGTCAAAGGTCCCGCTGGATCAAGGGGTACCTCCAGACCTGGCTCGTGTACATGCGCAACCCGTTCCGCTTCCTCTCGAACGTGGGTTTCAAGGGTTTCGTCTCGTTCCAGCTACTGATCGGGGGCACTTTCATGTTCCTGATCAACCCGATCTTCTGGTTCCTCACCACTTTGTTCGCCCTGACCCAGCTCCATGTCATCCAGGACTTCTTCCCGGGGTGGGTCTATTTCCTCGCTGCTTCCCAGCTCTTCCTGGGCAACTTCGTGTTCGTGTACCTGGGACTGTCAGCTTCGGTTCGTCGCGGTGACTACAGCCTGGCCACCTACGCGTTGTTTCTGCCGTTCTACTGGGGTCTCATGTCAGTGGCGGCCTGGAAGGGCTTCGGCCAGCTCGTGACCAATCCGTTTTACTGGGAGAAGACGGAACACGGCCTTGACCTCGGTGGCGGTGCCGAGCACGCCCACACGACCACGCCGAAGAAGGCCGGGGCTGCCTGATGGCCGACGAACGGATCGACATCAACCCGGTGGTCGAAGACAGTGGCACGGCCGCGGTCGAGGAGGAAATACGGACCCGGCGGGTCCGACGGACCTACGTCGATCCCGAGATTGCCTCCCAGATCCATGAAATCCCGCCCGAACCCCGTCCGTTCAGCCCGGACGCCCCGAGGGCAACCTGGGAAAGTGCGGCTATTTTTGCCGTTTTCGCGCTCATCTACGGGGTGATCGGTTACTTCATGCTGACCGACGGCCGGATCGTCAACTTCGTCGCGCTCAACAAACTGAATCAGGCTTACATGGTCTTCTGGAACCATCCGCCGCGGCTCGCGGCGATCGGCCTGGACGCAGGGACTTTCGTCTCCATCATGTACATGCCGCTGACCCTGGTCAAGCCGCTCGCAACTTCACTGGTTGCGATTCCGGTCCTGAGTGCCTTCAGTGCCGGGTTGCTGATGGCTGCACTAAATTCGATGATGCGCAATTGCGAGATCAATCTCGTTTTCCGCATTGTGCTGCTGATTCTCTTCGGGCTCAACCCGATGTTCGTCTACTACGCATCCAACGGGTCGACCGAGGTACTGGGTCTGGTCATGTTCGGTATTGCGCTTTCTTCAATTATTTCCTGGTCGGTCACCGAACAGACCCGCTATGTGGCCGCCGCCGGCCTCGCCATAGGGCTGGCAGTCATGGTCGACTACGGACACCTCGTGATCGGAGTCGGGTTCGCCATCGGGTTCATGATTCTGAGCGCCGTCAAGCTTCACGACAGCCTGAGGATCCGCTCGACGCTGTTGCTCTTCCTCACTCCTTTCGTGTACGCCCTGCTCTTCTGGTGTCTGATCAACTGGGTGCTTGTCGGTGACCCGTTCGCCTGGGTTTCGCTTCAGGACGGGGTGATTCAGGTCAATACGACCGGAGCCCTGCAGGCAGTCCCGACTGATTTCTGGGGAAGCATGGGCGACCTCTGGGAGGTCACATTGGGCATCGCCCCTCTGGCCCTGGCCTCGGTCGTCATTCTCGTCGTAGGCGGGTTCGTCAAACGCGACCCGACGGCCTGGGCCATTCTCGTCGTCGGCATCTTTGTCGCGGCCACGCCGGTCGGCAGGGCCGTGATCGCGGATCAGGCAAATCTCTTCGACCTTGCCTACGGAATTCTCTTCGCTGTCTTCGGTCTCGCCGCGGTGGCCTGGTTCGGTCGTGACGGCTGGGGCATGTTCGCTTCGATCATCGCCACGATTGGCTTGATTATTGCGATTCCGCTGTCCTGGAACGCAATGCAGGACTATCGATTCCAGAACCAGGCGGAGGCCTTCACCCGCTGGGTCGACACCCGGGACAGCCAGGAAGGAACCCACTCCATCGGGGGTTACACGGTCGGCATCGATCCGGAGCTGGCGATGGCCAACTATCTGAACAACAAGATTCCCCAGAAGGACGAGACAGTTCTCGTCGATCAGAACTTCAGCTACGGAGTGATGATCACCTCGGGAAGGCCGCAGAACTTCTTCGACCGGGTTGACGAAGGCGAGGATGACTGGCAGGCGACAGTCGATAATCCGTTCGGCAAGGTCCCGTACATGCTCATCACCACCAGCCGCGGCGGTGACCAGATCGCCAAGAAGTGGCCGACCGCGGCAGAGGGTGGCGAGGCCGGCATGACCCCGATCTTCAGGACCGCCCGATACGTGCTGGTCAGGGTCTCGAACGTCAAACCGGCATCCGGCGACAACACCAACAACAACCAGTCCAACCAGAACCGGACCACCCCGAATCCGGTCACGCCGACCTCGCCGGTCAATCCGAACGGACCCAGCCTCACCACTCCGTCCCAGACCAACACCGACACCACGCCGGTCTCGCCAACTCAATCCTCTTCCGGCAGCACGGTCGAGCCCAACAACGGAAGCTCATCCGCACCGAGCCTGGAGGGCGAGTAGTGCCCGAACGGAAAATCCAGCGCTGGATCCTCGTGGTCGCGATGACCGCCCTGCTCGGCGTTCTGGTCGCAGCCTGCGGCTCGAACGATTCGAACAACGACAATTCCTCCAATTCGACCACCGGGTCGACTGGTGCGACGGGTTCGACGGGCACGACAGGAACCACCTCATCGACCGCCAACGCGACAACGGGACAGACCCAGCCGGGCACGGGATCCTCGGTCACCGCGAACTCCGATCCGGTCGCGTCGGGCCGGCTCTTCTCGGCAGACAGTCCCTGGAATACTTCCGTCGAAGGCCTGCCGGCAGCCGATAACTCGGATCGCATGCTCGAGCTTGCAACCCAGCGCCGGGCGGCGAAGGAAGTTCCCGGTCAGGAAGGCGTGGTCACCTTCACCCGCCAGATCGTCCGCGACGGGATCTTCATCAACACCGAGGCCTGGGCGCCTCTTGTTGTGGCGGCCAACACAAACGATTCCGTGGAAACCAAGTTCGTCTGCCGCCAGTCGAAATGCGGTTCAAACAATCCGAAGGTCCCCGGCAGCCTGAACATTCCGGCCAATACGACCCCCGATCCGAGATTCGACGGCTGGCTCAGCGTCATCGACCGCCAGAACGGCATGGGCTATGACTTCTGGCGGGCCCGGCGGGAAGGCGACGGCACAATCTCGTACCAGTTCGGCAAGGCCTGGACTCTTGACGGGCCGGGCTTCAGCAAGCCGGTCAGCGTCGATGCGGAGCGGGCCGTCGGAGCCCGGGGATCCGGACTGCCACTCTTCGCAGGGCTGATCGGGCCGAAGGAACTGGAGGCCGGCTCGATCAACCATGCCCTGGCGATCTCGGTTCCCGGTCTTGCCCGCCGCAACTACGTGCAGCCCGCTTCGGTCACGGATGGCGTCGGCAACCGCAAGTCGATCCCGGCGGGCGCCCGCATCAGACTGCGCAGCGGCGTGAGGATCAACGAAAAGAAGCTGCAGACCCTGAAGGGTCAGAGGCGGCGTTCGGCCGACGCGATTCTCGCGGCCCTTCGCACTTACGGGGCGATCGTGGTCGACCGGTCCGCGGTGCCCAGCCTGTACGCACCACTGGGAACTTCCTCCAACCTGATCCGTGGCGATGAAGTCGACTGGCTCAAGCCCGAAGATTTCGAAGTCATCTCACTGCCGCAGATCTACAAGGACCCGCCGCTGAGCCAAGTCGGCCTTGAAGGGCCCGCAACCGGCGGGAACAATTCGCAGGTCCAGTCCGGCAGCGCTGCGTCTGGCAACGAAGTCGGAGGTGGACTGTGAGGCAGGTTCTGAAAAGGAAGGGCACGGGCGTCGCCTTCGCCTCTGCGGTTCTGGTCCTTCTGGTCACGGGTTGCGGCGTAAATCCGGATGAAGCACCACAGTCGGCCGGCCATACGGGCGCCGACGCCCAGTACGTGCCCCCGCAGACCGGCCAGAAGCAGGTAAAGGAAAGAAGGGCGACCACGCGTGAAACCGGAACCATCCGGGTGGCCGGCAAGGCGCAGGGATCGCTGACCCCGGACCTGGTCAAGGCTTACCGGGCAGCCGGCGGTACCACCGCGGTGACCATCCAGGACGAGACCGAGAACCGGGCCTTCCGCCAGTTCTGCGCGGGTCGCGCCGACGTGGTCGATTCGGCCCGTCCGATCTCCGCTTCCGAGTACCGCCAGTGCATCGCCAACGGCATTCAGCCGGTCCAGTTCCAGGTGGCCTCGGACGCCGCCGTTCTGGCAATCAAGAACGAGACCGACGTCGGCACTGACTGCCTCAGCTTCGACGAGGTCAGGAACATCTTCCGGGCCGGGTCGACGATCAACAGCTGGAGCCAGGTCGGATACGGACATGATCTCGGCGGCGATTCGAATGAACCGCGGATGAAGGTCGCCGGACCGGATGAGAATTCGAACGTCTTCGGCTTCTTTGGTCAATACGTGCTCGGCGACCCCGAGCCGACGATGCTGTCGGTCCGGAGCGACTACGAGTCGTTCCCGACCGACGCCGGCGTTCGCCGCGCCGTGGTCGGCAGCAACAAGGACTTCAAGGCGGCGGCACAGTACGTGCGTTCGCGCCAGACCTACCAGAGCATCCTCGATTCGCTGTCCGAGAACCGCCGTGCGGTGAGGGACGCCCGGGCCGAGGTTGCCAAGGGAATCGCCGACGGGCGCACGGCCGCGGCCAAGGCACGCGATCGCCGCAAGCTCGCAGAGGCCAAGAAGAACCTCGAGAACCTGATCAATTCAATTCCGGAGGCCAAGCGCTACCTCGCCCAGAACCGGGCGGCGCTGCGTCGACTGGCCGAGGTTCGCGGCACGCTCGGGCTCTTCCGGTTTTCCTACTACGAGGCCTTCGAAGAGCAGCTCCGCCCGATGGAGATCAGCGCCTCGAACGACTTCGCGAACCCGGAGTGCATCTTCCCCTCGCAGGCGACCGTCACCAACGCGACCTACCCGCTGGCCCGCCAGCTCCTGCTCACGATCAACTACAAGAACATGACGGATACGGACCTCAACGATTTCCTGGTCCAGAGCCTTTCCCGTTCGCAGCAGCTCGCCGAAAACGCCGCCCTGGTCCCGCTTCCGGACGATACCCAGGCCACGGAGCTGGCCTGGCTCAACGGAAGCACTGAGCCCGACATCATCTTCTATGAGTCCGGCTCCGGCACCACTGTCGGGACCAAGCAGCAGGCCGATTCGGCCAGTGGCCAGTAGTTTCCAGGACCGCCCGAATCTGGCCTCTTCGCCGCTACTTGCCCTTGAACAGCGGTTTAACGCGGGGTGAGATCATGAATTCAGTGTTTCGACGCATAGCTACAGCCCTGTTGCTCGTCGGTCTGGGTGTTTCCCTGGCCGCGATGCCGGCTGCCTCGGGCGCGGCGGCCAAGAAGAAGCGAGTGGGTCCCTGCTCGTCGCTTCCGATCAACATCAAGTTGAGCTCCCATGATCCGACCGGACTGCTTGAGGACGGGTATGCCTGGATCTACGTCAACCCCAAGGGATCGGTTCGCTCGGCGATGGTCAGGGTCATGCGCGGCAACCGAACCTATGCCCGCGGACGAATCGTCGGCAAGATGGCACCCGGTCGCACGACCCTGATCCGGATGCATGTGAACCGGCGGATGACTCAGGGCAAGTACAGGGTCAAGGTCACGGCCAGCAAGCCCGGTCGGTGCAGCCGGAGGGTGAGCAAGGTCAGGCCATGGCATTTCTCGACGCCGAGCCTCGGTCTGAAGGCGATTCCGGTGAGTACACGCATCGGTGACAACGTCGACGTGGTCCGGTTTGCACTGCGTCCGGTCCGCCGCACCAAAGTTGGCTGGACTCGCGTTTCTCTGGTCGGGCCCGGCGGCAGCGTGATCAGCCAGCAGGTGATCAAGTCAATCGGCAGCAAGCAGATCCTCGCCGAGCTCCCGATACAGGGGAAGCTGAAAGCTGCGAAGTACCGCGTGCGCCTGACCGGTCAGGATCTGGCCACAGGCAATTTCCGCACTTCCACCCAGAGCTGGGTCTTCGGCAAGGGCGGGGGTGGCGCCAAGCCTGTTCCGACCACCGGCCAGCTGACCCAGAAGGTCGCGGTCGACTGGACGAAGGGCAAGTGGGAAGGACGGCAGGTGGGCGGCTTCATCGCGCCCGGGATCGGCTACGGCGAAGTGGTCTGCAGCCCTTACCAGCAGTGGGTCCGGTTCTACCCCTCCGACACCAGTCGGGAGAGCGCGATGATGACCTGGACCTACAAGAACTGGGATTTCGGCAAGGGCACCGAGAAGGCGGTTCGTGAAGCCAAGTTCGCCGACGGTACCGGACCCGACTTCCGCGAAGGCATGAACAAGTTCGGGCCGACCGAGAAGCACTCGACCGGGACCTTCCAGGGGATCATTTCCGACCGGGGCCCGCTCGACGGGCCCGGGGGTGCCACGCTGGCCTCGCCGACGACCTTCGACCTCGACTGGGTGTGGGACTTCAACAAGTCGGGGCGGTCGTACTGCCACGTCAAGGCGACCTTCCGTACCCAGACCGACCAGGTCACCGATCCCCTTGCGCGTTCGGTCCAGATCGTCTGGCGCGGTGAGGCCAATGCCACTGCGGCCAATACGGTGAGCGACGTCGACTTCCCCGATCTTGGCAACGTCCAGGCGATCTGCCAGGCGGGCCCCAACGGCTACCGCCGACTGATCGTCGACTCGGCGATCGGAGGCACGGTCTACACCCGTGAAGGTTCGGATGACTTTGCGGTCAACCAGAACACCGGACCTCTGGTGATGCGGCTGCCCAACAACGGCATGCTCTTCATCCAGATGAACAACGGCGACCGCATCCTGGTCTCCTCCCGATGGAAGGTGAACGACCCGGTTGCCTCGAACAACTGGTGCGTCGTCTCCGCCCAGATCTACAGCGCCTCCTGAGGAAAATCCTTCCCAAGCCGGCCCGTCCGTCCCTGAATCCTGCGGGCCGGGAATTTTCTGTTGTCATCCGGCAAAGACCGGATGGCATGCAGTTAGTATGAGCGCGTGGGTTCAGACTCGGAACACGCTGACAGTGGCGCCGTTGACGACCTCAGGGCATCGGTAGGCAGGGTAAGCCTGGAAGTGCAGGCCCTGGCCGACCGGGTACAGGAGCTGGTCGCCGCCGTTGAATCTCTTGCTCCCCGGCGCGCCACGGCGCCGGTGGCGCCCGCTTCGCCGAGCCCGGTGGAGGGCGAGCTGGTGGTCAGCGTGAGCCCGCTGCCCGAACTGGCGATGGCCGCCGTCGCCGAGACCGCGCTTCGCGGACTCAGCGTCGTGCGCAAGGTGGTTTCGGTCGAGCGTTCGAACGCCCAGGCGACATTCGTCCTGGAAGTCGATGAAGGGGGGGAGCTGATCGCCGAGATGCGCCGGGCAATGCCGGTTCCGATCACGGTTGATACCGCCCCCGATGGCTCGCTGAACGTAGTCCTGGAGTGGGCCTGGGGAAGGTCCACCACCAGTGCCGGCTGAGCTGATGCGACTTGGCTGAACGAATCCCGCGTGATCAGAGCCTGAGCCGGATCTACGGCGCAAGCGCTCTTTTCGCCGCTGCCTACGGCAACGTGGGCTCGTCGATCTACTACGCGCTCGGGGTCACCGCCGCGTTCGCGCTGGGACTCACCCCGGTCGCGTTCATGATCGCCGGCCTGATCTTCATCTGTACCGCCGCGACCTATGCGGAAGCAACGGTCATGTACCCGGAGGCCGGCGGTTCCTCCTCGTTCGGCCGGCATGCCTTCAACGAGCTCGTCAGCTTCGTCGCCGCCTGGGCGCAGATGCTGAACTACACGATCACGGTCGCCATCTCGGCCTACTTCGTCCCCCATTATCTGGCCGTGTTCTGGCCTGCCCTGGGTCATGCGCCCGGCGACATCGTCGGAGGCGCGGTGGTGATCGCACTGCTCGCCTGGCTGAACGTGCGCGGTGGCCAGGAGTCGGCCCGGCTCAACATCATCCTCGCGGTGGCCGACCTCGCAACCCAGGTAGTGCTGGTCGCGATCGGCATGTTCCTGGTCTTCAACACCAACGTCCTGATCGAGAACATCCACCTCGGTGTGGCTCCGACCTGGCCTGATTTCGCGCTGGGCATCGCGGTCGGAATGATCGCCTACACGGGCATCGAAACGATCTCGAACATGTCCGAGGAGGCCAAGGACGCGGCCCGGTCGGTGCCCCAGGGCGTGGCCCTGGTCGTGGTCGCGGTCCTGGCCCTCTACCTGTTCATCCCGATCGTGGCCCTTTCAGCCATGCCGGTCCACCTCGATTCGGCCGGCAATTACGTGACCGAGCTCGGGACCACCTTCGCCGACGATCCGATCCTTGGCATCGTTGAAAACCTGGGGCTGGCGGAGGGGTTGACCGACCTGCTCAGGATCTATGTAGGTGTGCTGGCGGCCGTGATCCTGATCATCGCCACCAACGCGGGGCTGATCGGCGTTTCACGCCTCAGCTATTCGATGGGGCAGTACCGGCAGCTGCCGGAAATCATCCGCCAGATCCATCCGACCTACCGCACCCCGCACATAGCGATCATTTTCTTCGCGGTGCTGGCGATCGTCACGCTGTTGCCTGGGCAGGCTTCGTTCCTGGCGACCATGTACTCGTTCGGCGCGATGCTCTCGTTCACCATCGCGCATGCCGCGGTGATCCGGCTCAGGCAGAAGGAGCCCGACAGGGAACGGGACTGGAAACCGAAGGGAAATATCCGCTTCCGCGGGGTCCTGATCCCCTTGACGGCAGTTCTGGGCGGGTTCGGAACCTTCGCCGCCTGGCTGGTCGTGATGGCCCTCAACCCGGTCACCCTTGCGGTCGGCCTGGTCTGGCTGGCAATCGGCCTGCTCGCCTACATGGTCTATCGGCGCCATCAGGAGTTGCCACTGACGGGGACCGTGAAGGTCATCCTGCCGGAGCCCCTCGGAGTCGAGGAAATCGAATACAAGTCGGTGATCGTGGCCTTCCCGGCCGACCAGCCATTCTCCGAGGAGGTCATGGCGACCGCCGCCAAGCTCACGTCGGAGCGGCGCCGGGGGATCCACATCACAGCACTTCTGACGGTGCCGACCCATCTGCCGCTGGAAAGTTCGATGGCCGAGGAAGAGAAGGAGGCCCAGAGCAAGATCGAGCGAGCGAAGCTGATCGCAGGCCTTCGCGTCACCGGGAGGGTGGAGCGGGTCCGCCCGGGCCAGGAGGGCTACTTCCTCGCCCGGCAGGCTCGCGCGTCCAAGGCAGCCGCGATCGTGATCGGCCTGCGCTCGCGGCGCGGAGTGCCCCAGTACGGTAAGACGCTCGAGACCGTCCTCAGGGAACGCCCCTGCCGGGTCATCGTGGTCTCGGAGGGACCCGGGCAGGGGGAGGGTCAGGCCATCTATCCGGAACTGGTGAGGGCGTGAGGCGCGGCGGCGCCTACGATCGTTCGGTGCGGGCGCTTTCGGCGCTCTACATCGTGATCGGTCTGGTCATTCTCGGTTTGACGATCGCCCGCGGAGGCGGACCCGTCTCGATCGGATTCCTGATCGGCATCGCCTTCATCGGCATCGGGGCGGGTCGCTACGTGGTGCAGCGCAAGATGGCCCGCGAGGAGGACGGCCCGCAGTGAAGATGCGGGAAATGAAGATCCCCGAGAAGGCGCCGCAGTCGGGCGCCCTCTGGCTGCTGATCGTCACCTATGCGGCGGTCGGCTTCTCGATCTACTTCTCGCTGGGCGTGGTCGCGAAGCGGGGGCTCGGGCTTACCCCGCTGATCTTCGTCGGGACGGGAGTCCTGTTCGTGATCACGATTTTCACCTACTTCGAAGGCAGCGCCATGTTGCGCGAAAGGGGAGGGTCCTCCTCCTTCGCCAGGCATGCCTTCAATGAACTCGTCGCCTTCGTGGCGGGCTGGGTGATCCTGCTCGACTACCTGATCGTGATCGCCCTGGCGGTCCTCTCCGTTCCTCATTACCTGCGGCCGATCACCGGGAACATCCACGGGACCATCTGGGTGCCGATCATCATGGCCGCGGTCGTCGTGTACATCACGGCTCTCAACCTGATCGACATCCCGGCCCGGCGCCGACCCCGGTTCCTGGTGGCGCTGGCCGCGGTCGACCTGTTCACCCAGGTGATCGTGATCCTGATCGGCCTGATCGTGGTCATGGATCCAGAGAGCCTGACCAGGAACATCGACCTTTTCAGCAGTCCCAGCATCCGCGACGTCATTTACGCGGGGGTGGTGGCGATGCTCGCATACGCCGGGATCGAGGCGGTCTCCAACCTTGCCCCGGATCTGGATCTGAACCCGCGGCAGTTCAGCCGGGTGATCACGAGGGCGGTCTGGATCGTGCCCCTGCTCTACGCGCTGATGGCGGCAGTCGCCCTGATGGCGGTTCCAGTCCATCAGGGCCCTGACGGGCCAGTCACCAATCTCGGTTCGATCTACATCGAGGCACCGGTTCTGGGGGTGGTGGACGCCTTCCACCCGGAATGGTTGTCGACGGGCCTGCAATGGCTGGTCGCCGTAGTGGCGGCGGGGACTCTGACCTGGGCAGCCAATACCGCGATGCTCGGCGTGTCGAGACACACATACACGCTCGCGGTGAACCGCCAGATTCCGAGCTGGCTGGGACAGCTCGGCCGCCGCTACGAGGTCCCCTACAAGGCGATCATCCTCTGCGCCCTCGTCGTCTTCGGCCTGGCGATGATCCGCGACGTCGAAGTGCTGGCCGGTATCTACGCCTTCGGGGCGACGCTTGCGATCACCATCGCCCACCTGTCGGTTCTCCGGATGCGACGAACGATGCCGGACGCCGAACGTCCCTTCCGGGCGCCGCTGAATATCCGGATTGGCGGGGCGGAACGGCCCGTGACCGCGCTGGTCGGTGCGGTGCTCAGCAGTCTCGCCCTGGTTTCGGTCCTGATCTTCCACGACGCCGCCCGCTGGGTCGGCCTGGGCTGGCTGGCGGTCGGTCTGGTCGGCTACGTCATCTACAGGCTGGTAGTCGAGCAGGTGAGCCTGACCAAGCAGGTCACGGTCGAAGCGAGGGCCCTGACCCGCCCCCGGGTGTCGATCGACTTCCACAACATCCTGGTGCCGATCTTCGGGACCAGGATCGACGACGAGATCGTCTCGACGGCGGGACGTATGGCGGCCGAGGGGGACCCGGAGGAACGGGGCGCCCACGCTGTGATGACGATCCTCTACCTGATCGAGATCCCGCTGACCCGGGGCATCAAGGACCCCTTGCCGGAGGAGGTCGCCGACGAGGCCCAGAGGGTGACCAAACGGGCGAAGGAGGTCGCCGACGAATACGAAGACGTCGAGATCAGGGTCAAGATCGAGCGGGTCCGCCGCAAGGGAACCGGAATCGTCTTCGCCGCCCGCCAGCTCAAAGCCGACGCGATCGTGATGGGGGCGGAGCCGCCCAGCCCGATCAAGGGCGGGTCCCAGTTCGGCGGGATCGGCGACTACCGTCCCGAGGAAATCGGTCCGGTCACCGCCTACGTTCTGAAGAGAGCCCCATGCAGGGTCCTCCTGACCGCTCCGCGGACTGCTTGAGCGTAGGATGGCGCCATGTTCCTATTGATCGTCGGATGCGGGAGAGTGGGCTCGAGCCTGGCCCGTTCCATGCTGGACGAAGGCCACACCGTTTCCTGCCTCGATGAAGACCCCGAGTCGCATGCCCGCCTCGAGGTGGGCCTCGACACGACCTGGGAGGAAGCGGGAGGTCAGTTCACGGTCGGCACCGCGCTCGAGACCAAAGCACTCGAGGAGGCCGGGATCATTCACGCTGACGCCTTCGTCGCCGCCACCAACGGGGACAACACCAACATCGTCATCTCGCAGATCGCGCAGCGCCGATACGAGGTCGACACAGTAATCGCCCGGATCCTCGACCCCCTGAGGGCAGAGTGGTACCGCGAGCAGGGCCTGCGCACGATCTGTCCGACCAAGGTGGCGGTCGAGATGCTTGAAGACAAGCTTCGCGGGGCAGCCGGATCCATGCAGGCCGAGGGCGGTTCAGGAGAAGCCGGTCCCGAAGCATCCGGCTCCGAGGCGGGGGAGGGCAGCTAGATGTACGTGATTGTGGCCGGGGCCGGCAAGGTCGGCTTGAACCTGACCCGGGAACTGATCGGCCAGGGGCATGAGGTGACCCTGATCGAGAACCGGCGGGAGCAGTATCTGGCAGCCGAGCAACTGCTGGAGCACAACGTCCTTTACGGCGATGCCTCGGAGATCTGGGTTCTGGAGAGGGCCGGCATCGAACGGGCCGACATGGTGATCGCGGTGACCGGCGACGACGAGGACAACATCCTGATCTGCCAGGTCGCAAAGGAGAAATACGGGATCGACCGGATCATCGCCCGGGTCAACAACCCGAGCAACCGGGCCCATTTCGATCTCCTGAATATCAAGCCCGTGGTTTCGGCGACCGAGCTCATTCTGCGTCTGCTCGAACACGAGGTTCCCCATCACAATCTCGTTCATCTGCTCGATCTGGAGGAAGAGGAGATCGAGATCATCGAGATCCGGCTCGGCAGCAAGTCAACCGTGGTCGGCCGGACGGTGGGCGAACTGAACACCCCGGACAACACCCTGGTGATCGCGATAATCCGCGACGGTCGCGGTGTCGTTCCGAATGCTTCGACGGTGTTCGAGGAGGGTGACGACGTACTCGCCGTTCTCGATCCCGACCGCGAAGAAGAACTGAAGCAGATCTTCACCGACGCCTGAAAAAGCCCGGCACTGAGGCCGGGCCTGGCGAATCGGTATCAAGGCTGCGGGGCAGGGACTCGAACCCCGATTTCACGGACCAGAACCGCACGAATTACCATTATTCTACCCCGCAGCGGGTGCCCGGAAGGATAACGACGCGGCCATCCGGATGCAGTTCCGGGCGGGTCGGGACACCGGATTGCGCTGCTCATTTCCCGGCCCCAAGCGGAATGCAATCCGCCGGGACCGACCGGATCATCTGTTACCTTCATTCACGTGACCACCACCCGATTTGACATTCGGCACCTTGCCGGTGCGGTCGCGGCGATCGTGGCGCTCTCGCTGGGAGTTTCCGCCTGCGGCGGGGGCGATGACGGAGAGACCACGGCCCCGGTCACCACGACCACGACCACGGAACAGACCGTGGTGCTGACCAAGCAGGAGCTGATCAGCCAGGGCGACGACGTCTGCGCCGAAGCCAATTCGGCGCTCGGGTCGATCGAGACATCGACCGCCGACGAGACCACCAAGTCGTCCCAGATTGCCGATATCTACGATGGCATCGCCCAGCAACTGGGTGACCTCGGGACTCCGAGCGACGGCGATCCGCCGACCGACGTGATCGCAGCCGCCCAGCAGATCGCCGCCGGTACCGGTGACACGACCGACTTCACGACTGCCGCTGGCGAGTACGGCTTCACCGATTGCGCCCAGGCGCCGGAAGCGACCTCTTACCCGACCGATTCGACCAGCACCGACAGCACTTCCACCGACAGCAGCTCGACCGAGACCTACACGCCGCCAACGACCGATTCGACCGAGACCTACACTCCGCCGGCCACGACCACCGCACCCGACACGGGAACCGGCGGCGGCGTCGCCCCGACCACCCCGAGCACGGGCGGTGGCACCTCGACCGGCGGCAGCAGTTCCGGCGGCACAAGCAGCGGCGGCATCGGCCCCGGCTGATTCTGCCTCAATCCGGGGGATAGTCGAAAAACCTCAGGTGCCCTTCCGTTGGGTTCGGCCAGTGGGCGCCTCTGGGAGGAGGACCCGACACCGCCCGGCCGGGGGCACCGTTCAAGCGGCTAGGGTACTTGGACTAATCCAACTATGGGGGGTCTGTGATGTCTGTTTCGGGTCGGTTGAAGATGAAAGGGCCTGCGGTGGCGGCGGTTGCCGTTATCGGGGCGTTGGTACTCGGGCTGGCTCTGGCCGGGTCGATGGCTGCCGCTCCGGATGCGCAGGCAGCAAAGCTCACTGCCTGCGTGAAAAAGAAGACCGGCGCGATGCGTCTGGTCTCGGGCAAGAAGGCGAAGAAGAAGTGCCCGAGGGGCTGGCGCAAGGTCACCTGGCAAAAGGACAAGGGCCAGAGCGGCCTGCAGGTTGTTTCCGCCGACGGCAAGGTGGTGGGGAAGCTGGTAGGAACGGCTGGAGACGGCGTAACCCTCAACGCCCTCAACGTTCTGCGTAACGGTGGCATCTACACATATCTCGGTGGCGGTCAGCTCTCCCCGATCACCTCGATGGCCGCCCTGCCCTCATTCAAGACGGCAGATTGCTCGGGTCAGGCATATCTCGGACTTAGCGGTTCTTTGCCCCCGGCCGCTCTTGACTTCTACAAGGGAATTCTCGGGGGCACTTTCCGGATGGTCTTCCGGACCTTCTCGCCGCTCGGCCTGGGTCCGGCTTCAGCCTGGAAGTTCCAGGGGGTCGTTGAGGATGTCACGGTCGGTATTCAGCTCTACCAGCTTCAGACCGACGGAACCTGCGCCCCGGGTGATCCGAGCTTCACCGGCACCCTGTTCCAGTTCGATTCGGAGCCGGCTCCGCCCGACTTCAAGGGTCCGCTCCGAATCAGGTAGACGGCAAGGATCTCGTCGGCCGGCTGCTCTCAGCCGGCCGACGAATCCGTCCAGGAGCTGTAAAGCCCGGCGTAGAGACCTCCGGATTCGATCAACTCATCGTGGCTCCCGGTCTCGGCAATGTGGCCGCGCTCGAGAACGATGATCCTGTCTGCCCGGCGGATCGTCGACAGCCGGTGAGCGATCACGACGGCGGTGCGGCCCTTAAGTACCTCGTCGAGGGCGCGTTCGATGACCTTCTCGGTCCTGGTGTCAACCGCCGAAGTCGCTTCGTCGAGGATCAGGATCCGGGGCTCGGCCAGGATCACCCGGGCGAAGGCGACGAGCTGGCGCTGTCCGGAGGAGAGCTGGACACCGCGCTCGCCGACCTCGGTCTCCAGCCCATCGCTGAGTCGCTCGATGAACGGTGACGCGCCGACTGCATCGGCCGCGGCGGCGATCTCCTCAAGGGAGGCGTCGGGACGCCCGAAGGCGATGTTCTCCGCGATCGAGCCGGAGAAAAGGAATCCCTCCTGGGGGACGATGCCCATCTGGCTCCTGAGCGGCCTCTGCCGGTAATCCGGAAGCGGTCGGCCGTCGATCATGATGCGACCCTCCTGCGGGTCGTGGAAGCGGGTGATCAGCTTGGCGAGGGTGGACTTCCCGGCTCCCGTGCTTCCGACCAGGGCCACGGTCTCTCCCGGCGCGATTTCGAAGTCGATGTCCCTGACCGCCCAGCGGGGCTCTGCCGGGGCGGGCCTCACCGGCTCACCCGATTCCGCTTCGACCTCGGGGTCCTCGTAGGTGAAGGAAAGATCGTCGAAGGTGATGCGGCCCTCGAGGCGAGGCGGGTCGATCGCTTCCGGCCCGTCGACGATCTCCGCTTCGGTGTCGAGCAGGGTGAAGATCTTGTCCAGCGCCGCCATGCCCTGCTGGTAGGTCGCGTAGAGCTGCGAGAGCTGCTGGATCGGGTCGAAGAAGAGCTGCAGGTATCCGACGAACGAGACGACCACGCCGATCATGATGTTGCCCTCGATCGCCTGCCAGCCGCCAAAGAGCAGAATCGCCGAAGTGCCGACCGCGGTCAGCAACTCGGTCGCCGGAAAGTAGCTGGCGTTCAGGTAGACGGTGGCCATGTTGGCCTGCCGGTTGGCCTCGTTGAGTTCCGTCATGTGGTCGATGTGACGGTCTTCCTGCCCGAAGCTACGGACCACCCGGACGCCGCTCAGTGTCTCCTGGAGATGGGCGGTGATCAGGGCGATTCGCTCGCGGGTCTCGCGGAAGGCTCCGGCCGAGTACTTGCGGAAGACCAGACTGGTGACCAGTAGCAACGGAAGCACGGCGAAGGTCACCAGGGCGAGCCGCCAGTCGAGCAGGAGCATGATCGCCACCACCCCGAAAAGGGTGAGCAGATTCGCGAACAGGGTCACGATGCCGTCGCTGATCAGCTGGTTGAGCGCCTCGATGTCATTGGTCATGCGGGAAATCAGGGCGCCGGGCCGATTGCGGTTGAAGAAGCCGATCGACATGCGCTGGATGTGCTTGAAGACCTGTTCGCGAAGGTCCTGGAGCACCCTGATCCCGACCCAGCCGACCAGCCAGGTCTGCAGCCACGAAGTCACGGCGTTGACGATCACGGCGATCACGAACAGCGCGATGCTCAGGTTGAGGGCCGAGATGTCACCGGTCTGAATGCCGGCATCGATCGCCCGTCCTGCGAGATAGGGCGGGGCGAGCGCGGCACCCGTCGAGACCAGCACGGCCAGGACCATGAAGAAGATCCGGGTCCGGTAGGGCCGCAGGAGGCCCAGGGTCCAGCGGATCTTGCGACCCCGTCCGGCGACGATCTCCCGGTGTCCGTTCGCTTCGCGCGGCTCGGTGGCTTTGCCCGACCCGGAGGCCGTCGGTTCTCTGCGCTCTGCGCTCACGCCAGCACCTCCTCGTCCTCGGGCACGAAGAGCGGCTCGTCGCCCGAGCCACCAGTAAGTTCACGGAAGAGGGAGGAACGATCGGTCAATTCGGCAATCGTGCCCCGGTCGATGATCCGGCCCTCGTCCATCAGCACGCATTCGTCGGCCAGGCTGATCGTGGACAGCCGGTGGCCGATCACGAAGGTCGTGCGGCCTGCCATCGCTTCGGCGAGTCCTGCCCGGATCTGCTGTTCGGTCGTGGCGTCGAGGGATGAAGTCGCGTCGTCGAGGATCAGGATCCGCGGGTTCGCGAGCAGGGCCCGGGCGATCGCGACCCGCTGGCGCTGGCCTCCGGAGAGGGTGAGGCCCCGCTCGCCAACCACGGTCTCGTACCCGTCCGGCAGGGCCTCGATGAATTCGGAGGCCTGGGCCAGCCTGGCTGCCCGTTCGATTTCCCCGGGGGTCGCGTCGGCGCGGGCGTAGGAGATGTTGTTGGCGATCGTGTCGCTGAACAGGAAGCTGTCATCGGATACATAGGCGATCCCATGCCTCAATGACGGAATCTCGAGATCACGCAGGTCGGTCCCGTCGATCGAGACTTCTCCCTCGGTCGGGTCGTAGAGGCGGGCAATCAGGGCCGCCAGGCTCGTCTTGCCGGAACCGGAGGGGCCGACCAGGGCCAGCCGCGAGCCGGCCGGCACGTCGAGGTCGATGTCGAGAAGCGCCTCGGGGGCCTCAGGGCCGTAGCGAAGCGACACCGAGTCGAAGCTGACCGCGCCGCCTCCCTCCGGCAGCGGAATCGCGTCCGGCCGGGAGGTGAGTCGCGGCTCGCGGTCGAGTACCTCGAAGAGCCGGTTGCCCGCGGCGATCGCCCGCTGTCCCATCCCCAGTGCCATGCCGACCGTGCGCAGGGGCCCGGCCAGCATCAGCATGTAGGTGTAGAAGGCGGTGAACTGCCCCAGGTCAAGGCTTCCGTTCAGCACCTCGTGACCGCCGACCAGCAGGACCAGGGCGGTGCCGATCTGTGGCAGGGCTCCGATCAGGGGAGTGAAGAAGGCCTGGATCCGGGTTGAACGGATGCTCTGGTCAAAGAGCCGGTCGACGGCGCCCTGGAACCGCTCGAACTGATGGTCCTCCCGGGCGAAGGCCTTGACCACGCGTATCCCGGCCACGCTCTCCTCGGCCTGGGCGGTCAGTTCGGCGACGCGTTGCGCCACTTCCTGCATCGCCGGCCGGGACTGTCGGGTGTACCTGAGGGCGGTGATCACGATCAGCGGAGCGGGGGCGAGGGCGATCAGCGCCAGCCAGGGGTTGATCACGAACATGACGACCCCGGCGAGCAGCACGGTGAGGATGCTCTGGCTGAAGAAGATCAGCCCGTAGCCGAGGAAGAAGCGGATCGACTGGAGGTCCACGGTCGCGCGGCTCATCAGCTGGCCGGTCTGGTTGCGGTCGAAGAAGCCGAGCTCGAGGCTCATCAGGTGGGCATAGACCTCCTGCCGCAAGTCGAACTCCACGGCCAGCGAGACCCGCCCGGCGACTATGCGGCGGATCACCGTAAGGACGAGGCGGAGAACCGCCGCCACGAGGATCGCCCCGACCATCCAGAAGAGCTGGGTCTGGTCGCTGTCCTGGACCGCATTCACGGCCTGGCCCACGAGCCAGGGAATGAGCACGGTCATGCCCATCGCCATCCAGGCGAAGACCATCGAACCCCAGAGCAACCGGCGATGGGGCCTCAGGAAGCCGAGCAATCTCCTGAAGGTGGGCATCCCTATAACTATACAAAGTGAAGTATTGGGCCAGGGAGGCCATCGGCTGCAGCGAGGTTGAAATCATGGCCTCATAGCGCTCTTCATTTCAACCTCGCCGGCATCCTCGGGATGCCGGTCGCGTCTAGAGTGCCCGGGGTGGACAAGGCGGCGGTTGAGCTTCTGATCTGTCCCCATTGCGGGGGCGAGTTGCGTGAGAACGGCGCATCGCTGATCTGCTCGAAGGGCCACACGATGAACATCGCCCGTCAGGGCTACGTGAGCCTGCTGGGCCGGGACTCGGGCACCCATACCGCCGATTCGGCCGAGATGGTTGCGGCGCGGGCCCGGTTCCTGGAAAGCGGGCGGTTCCAGCCTCTGGTCGAAGCCTTGGTCGCCTCTGCGAATTCCGGCAGGGACGCGACGGCCGAATCGACTGGAGCCGTGATCGACCTCGGCTGCGGGACCGGCTACTACCTTTCTGCAGTCCTTGAAGCCCGGCCCGGCAGCACCGGAATCGGAATCGACAACTCGAAATTCGCCGCCCGCCGGGCGGCCAGGTGCCACGAGCGGGCGGGAGCGGTCGTCGCCGATATCTGGGACGAGATTCCGGTCAAGGACGGCGCGGCGGAACTGGTCCTGAACGTCTTCGCGCCAAGAAACGGGGAGGAGATCGAACGCATCCTTGCTCCGGGCGGCCGGCTGGTCGTCGTGACGCCGCAGGCCGGGCACCTGGCCGAGTTGATCGAACGCTTCGGGATGATCTCGGTCGATCCCGACAAGGAGGAGCGTCTCGGGCGCAGTCTCGGCCCTCTGGCCGGCGCGGCCGAGAGCCGGGAACTTGAGTGGAGCATGAGCCTCAGCCGGAGCGAGGTTCGGGATCTCGTTGAAATGGGACCCAGTGCTGGAAGAATGGAAGCGGCCGAAATGGAAACGGCGCTGCAGGAACTCGAGGAAGAGACCGTGGTCACCGCCGCGGTAACTGTCACCACGACAACCAAAGAGGAGAGGCAATGAGCATCGACCGCAAGGGCGCAACCGACTACACCAGGGACGCTCACGTCCACAGCGTCCGTTGTCTCGACTTCGAGGACAAGGCCTCTTTCGAAGAAGCGAAGCGCGGGTTCATCGCGCCGGTCCCCGAGGGGCAGGTCCTCAAGGAGGATGGCGATTTCGTCTTCGATCCCCACAAGCTCGCCTTTGCCTCCGGCGAGCCGGAAGAGCCGGAAACGGTCAACCCCAGCCTCTGGCGCCAGGCCCGGCTTTACGCCGACGGCGGGCTCTTCGAAGTCTGCGACCGGATCTACCAGGTCCGCAACCTGGACATTTCGAACATCACCTTCATCGAGGGTGACACCGGCCTGATCGTGGTCGACCCGCTGGTCTCGGCCGAGGTGGCCAAGGCGGCCCTCGAGCTCTACTTCGAGCATCGCGGCGAAAAGGAAGTGGTCGCGGTGATCCATTCGCACAGCCACGTCGACCATTTCGGCGGAGTCCGCGGGGTGGTCGACCAGGCGGACGTCGACTCGGGGAAGATCCCGATCATCGCTCCGGAGGGCTTCCTCGAAGCGGCAGTTTCCGAGAATGTGGCGGCTGGCAACGTGATGACCCGGCGGGCCATGTACCAGTTCGGGATCCTGCTGCCGCCTGACGTCCAGGGCACGGTGGGCAGCGGGCTCGGCATCGGCACTTCGCTGGGCACGATCACCCTGATCCCGCCGACCGACCTGATCACCTACACCGGCGAGACCCGCGAGATCGACGGTCTTACCTTCGAGTTCATGCTCACCCCGGATACCGAGGCGCCGGCCGAGATGCATTGGTACATCCCGGAGCTTCGGGCCTTGACCGCGGCCGAGAACTGCACCCACACCCTTCACAACACCTACCCGATCCGCGGCGCGATCGTCCGTGATCCGCAGGCATGGTCGATGTACCTGAACGACACGATCGACCGCTGGGCCGACAAGTCGGATGTCATGTACGCGATGCATCACTGGCCGGTCTGGGGGAAGGATCGGGTTCGCGAGATGCTCGAGAAGGGCCGCGATGCCTACCGCTTCATCCACGACGAGACCCTGCGACTCGCAAACCACGGCCTGACCCCGCGCGAGATTGCCGAACAGGTCGAATTCCCGGATTCGCTAGCGAAGCACTGGTCGGTTCGAAGTTATTACGGCACGGTCAGCCACAACGTCAAGTCGACTTACACCCGCTATCTGGGCTGGTACGACGGCAATCCGGCCAACCTCGAGCCGATGGTCCCGGTCGAATCCGGCAAGCGCTACGTCGAGTTCATGGGTGGCGCCGAGAACGTGGTGAAAATGGCCGGGGAGTCGTTCGAGAAGGGCGAGTACCGCTGGGTGGTCGAGGTACTCGGCCACGTGGTCTTCGCCGACCCCTCGAACAGCGAGGCCAGGGAGCTGCAGGCCGATGCCTTCGAGCAGCTGGGGTACCAGACGGAATCGTCGACCTGGCGGAACGCCTACCTGATGGGTGCCCAGGAGCTCCGGCACGGGACGCCCAGTTTTCCGATCGGAAGCACGGCGAGCGAGGATTCGATCCGGGCGATGACCCTGCCGATGATCTTCAATTTCTTCGCGATCAAGATCCACGGGGTCAACGCATCCGACCTGGAACTCGACCTGAACCTGGATATAACTGACACCGGCGAGTCGGCAGTGTTGCGCCTTTCCAACGGGGTGCTGAGCCATTCGCTTGTTGACCGGGATGAGGATGCGCCGGTGCTGGCGATGACCCGGGACCTGCTCAACCGTCTGGTCGGAAACGAGATCACCCTCGACGAGGCGGTCGAGGCGGGGGAAGTGGAAGCGGGCGCCGGACTCGAGGTATTCCGCAAGTTCGGTGAGCACCTCGACGAGTTCGACCTCTGGTTCCCGATAATCGAGCCATGAGCGAAAAGTGCGAACACCTGGACGAGGTCAGGGTCACCCGGCTGCCTGAATCGGTCGAAGGCTGCGAAGACTGCCTGCGGGAGGGGACAGGTTGGGTCCACCTGCGGATCTGTCTGGTCTGCGGTCATGTCGGCTGCTGTGACAACTCGCCGATGCGGCACGCCACCGGTCATTTCGAAGAGACCGGACATCCGCTGATTCGCTCGATCGAGCCCGGCGAGGAATGGTCCTGGTGCTACGAGGACGAGATCGGGATGGTCATTGACGGGATCGAGGGGGAGACCCGGATTCCGCCGTCCCCGCTCCTTTCCTGACCGGGCCGCGAAATTCCCGAAAAAGCGGTTTCGGCGGCTGAAGCCGGGTAAGTTGAAAGCATGATGACCGAGTCCGCAGGTGAAACATCCGCGAGCGCGTCGTCGCTCGAAACCCAGGAAGCACCTCACCGGGTATTGCTCGTCGCCGATGAAGTCTTCCGCGGAAGCGATCTGGCCGAGGAACTCAGATCGCATCTTCAGTCAATCGACGGAATCGAGATCTTCGTGATCTCGACTGCGACCTCGCATTCAGCCATCGACCAGGAACTCGGCGACGTCGACCGTCCGAAGAAGGAGGCCGGCGAAAGGCTCGAGCTGATCCTCTCCGAACTCCGGGATCAGGGACTGGACGCGAGCGGAGTGGTCGGGGACGCCGATCCGAATGTCGCCGTGGGCGACGGCCTGGTCGATTTCGACGCCGACGAAATCGTGGTGGTCTGCCATGTCGACAGCGAACGGGAATACGCCGAGAAGGGTCTCTGGAACCGGCTCAGCACCGATTTTCATCAGCCTGTGACAGAACTGAAGGTTCCCCATCCCGACGGGGACGGTTCGGCCGGCGGCGTACAGGAAGTCGAGCATGCCCCTGCGCATGAGAAGACCGAAGATGAAGTGATCAGGGAAACGCGCAATTTCCCGCCGCTCAGGCCCCTAGATGTGGCCGGCATCCTGATCGGATTCATTGGTACGGTCGCGCTCGGCATGATCTCGGTGGCGGCCGGGATCGACGATTCCGGGGAGCTCTCCGGGGCGGCAGCAGTCATCCTGTTGATCGCTATCGGAGCTTTCCTGATCAACGTCGCAAACATCCTCGGCTTGCTCTTCTTCGAGAGCGTCCGTTACACCGGCCTGTGGGAAAAGTTCTTTGCCCGGACCGCGATCATCTACACCCTGGTCGGGTTGGCCGCGTCTCTTGTCCTCTGGCTCGCCTGATCGGGAAGGAACCGGACTCGGAGGATGACGACGCGGGTCGCGGTAATCGGCGCGGGGATAGTCGGCCTCGCAACAGCCCGGGCGCTGGAGCGCCGCGGCTTTACCTGCCTGCTTTTCGAGCAGGGAGCTCCCGGCGGGGGCCAGTCGGCGGGAGAGTCCCGGATTTTCCGGCATGCCCACAACGACCCCAGGCAGTTCGAGCTCGCCGTCCGTGCCCGGCGGGACTGGAAGGAATGGGAGGCGGAGTTCGGGGTACAGCTGATTTCCCCCGACGGCGCGATGGCGATCGGCGCGGAGTCCGTTTCGAGACTCGAGAAGTACGCCGACGATCCGGCCGTCCGGGTTCGGGAGATGACTCCGGAACAGGTCACCCGGGCATTACCGATACTGGCCGGCTACGACGGCCCGGCCCTGATCGATGACGCGGCAGGGGCAATCCTCACAAGGCTGACGATTGCCCACCTGATCGAGTCTGTCGGGCCCAATCTCGTGCCGGAGCGGGTCGAGAGCGTCGTTCCCCGTCCGGAAGGAGGGGTGGAGGTGACCAGCAGTTTCGGGTCCCGGGACTTCGACGCGGTTGTGGTCGCCGCGGGCACCGGCACACCGGCCCTGGCTGCCAGCGCGGATATCAATATTCCGTCCGAACCCCGGGCCCATGTCAGGCTGACCTTTCCGCTGGCTTCCGGGGTCAGGGAGCCGCGGCTCGCCTGCATTCAGGATTCATCCGGAGCCTTCGGGGAGGCCGCCGCCTACGGATCGCCGGTCCGCGGCAACCGTTCATACGCGGTCGGACTCGCCCTGAGCGCCGAGGTCGACTCGGAATCGCCGGAAGATCCCCTTTCCGGGCTGGCAGAGCGGACCCGCGCCTATGTGCGCGAGGCCATGCCGGGACTGGACCCGGACGGCGCCGTCCCGTTCCAGCGCTGGATCACCGAGTTGCCGTGGGCGGCCGACGGCCTCGCGATCTGGCAGGAAGGCGATGCCTACTTCGTCGCCGGTCACAACCTCTTCAAACTTGCGCCCGCACTCGGCCGGACCCTGGCCGACTCGGTGGTCTCCGGCATGGTGGAACCGGGCTTCCGTCCGGAAGCTCGCCTTGGAGCGCCGGCTCTCGAAGCGCGTTGACCCGGAGGGTTAAACGAACCGACCCGCGTTGACCCGGAGGGTTAAACGAACCGACCGGCCAGGGGGCGGGCCGGTCGGTTCGTGTCATTGGGGAGGGAGGGAAGTTCAGGCGGCGGCAGGGAGGCGATCGCCCATGCGGTCGAGGATGCGCCGCAGCATGCGTGACACATGCATCTGGGAGTGGCCGATCTTCTCGGCGATCTCTGACTGGGTCATCTCGTCGCGGAACCGGAGGCGGATCACCATGCGTTCCTCTCCGCTCAGATCATCCATTGCGTCGCGAAGCATGATCCGGCGCTCGGCGGTCTCGTAGTGTGAATCCTCACGTCCGAGCCATTCGGCAGGAGAGCTCTGGTCTTCGTCACCGGACCCGGGTGACTGGTCGAGGGAGACCGGGTGACGGTTGTGGCCGGCTTCGAAGGCTTCGGTGACCTCGGACTCCGGGCAGCTCATCTCGGCGGCGATCTCGGCGATCGACGGTTCGCGGTTGAGACGGCTGGTCAGGTCCGAGACGACGATGTCGATCTGCCCGATCCGGTCATAGAGGCTTCGGGGCAGTCGCATCGCCGAGGTGCGGTCGCGGAAGTGCCGCTTCAGTTCGCCGGTGATGGTGGGGGAAGCGAAGGCGATGAACGGGACGCCACGTGCGGGGTCGAAACGATTGATCGCGTTGACCAGTCCGAGGCTCGCAACCTGGACCAGGTCGTCGAGGGATTCCGCCTGGCTGCGGTAGCGGACGGCGACGCTCTTGGCGAAAGCGAGGTAGCGGTTGACCAGCTCCTCGCGGGCATGGGGGTCGCTGTCGCGGCGCTCCCAGAGATCGGCCTCGTCGGCCAGTCCGATGATGTTGCTTGTCGAATCCACCCTGTGTTGAACCTTGCTTTCCATCGTTCAGCCTCTCTTTCCGGAGGAGTGCCCCTCCTGAGTTGCTGCCCTGGTGCTCTCGATCCGAGAGCCGTGCAGTGGTGCCTGATCGTTCGGGGAAACCGTAAGCAAGGATCGGTGAACTGTCCAGTATCCAAAACCTAAAGAAAGCCTTAAGTTTCCGAATGCCGTTCAGAAAATGGCTTCAATACTGGCTTCTTGACACCAGTATTTGGCGCAACAGAAGGGAAACAAGCAGTTTCACAAAAAAGACAACACAGTACGCAGGTGTTGCGTCAGGCCCCGGTTTGGAACGAAAAAACCGTCCCGGGTGCCTTTCGGCCGGTCCCGTAAGGGCGTTCCTGCGCGCGAAGGTGATTCGACGGGCCGCGTCAGCGCGGTTTGTAGCGATGGTGAAGCATCAGCGAATTCCCGTCGGGATCTGCAAAGAGCGCCATGAGGCATACCCCGGTGTCGAAGGTGTCGCCGAAGAAGGTGACGCCCCTGGACTCGAGCTCGGCCCTGGCCGCCTCCATGTCCTCCACATGGAGGGCCAGATGGGAACACTTCTCGGCCGAGAACTCCATTCCCTGCTGGACTGGCTCCCAGATGCCGAAGCAGGTATCGCCGACCCAGAACTCGTATTCCGAGTTCGGGTCGGGCCTGAGGCCGAGGGTTTCCACGTAGAAGGCTCGTGAGCGATCTGCGTCGGTGGACGGAATGCCGATGAAGTCAAGGCCGGTGATCATGCTTTGAAACTACCCGGTGGAGAGGAGCGAAACCGTGGTTTCAGGCCCCGATCGTTTCCGATGGATCATCGATCCCGGCGAGGACGGCCATGGGGTCGATGTCTGCAGCGAAGAACGTCCAGGTTCCGTCCGGCGCCTGTTCCACCAGTCCGCTGTCGGCGAGGGTGGTCAGGGCGGAACTCACCTTTGGCCGGCGCGCCCCGATCAGGGCGGCCAGGTTGCGGTGGCTGAGCCGGATCGGGATCCTGACCCCGCGCGGTCCGCCGACGCCCCAGCGTTCGGCCACGTACCTGAAGGTGAGCAGCAGCCGGTGATCAATCCGGGTCAGCTGGCTGAGCGCAACCTGGAAACCGAGCCAGCGCGCCCGGGCAACAACCCGGTCCATGAGCACGGTCAGGATGCTCGGGAACTCCCGTGCCTGCTCATGGAAGTCCTCGCCCACGATCGCCACGTGACTGGTCGCCAGAAGCGCCCATTCGTCGGTCACATGCATCGCCCCGAGTTCCTGAGGCACCACCCAGGGCCGAATCAGGTCACCCGGCCCCAGCAGTTCGATCGAAGGCCGGCTCGAGACCAGGATCTCCCTGGTCACCGCTCCCTCGAGGATCAGGTAGCCGAGGAAGAGCGGGCTGGAGGGCTGCGCTCCGGCGCCTTCCCATGGACCGGCTTCAACCCGCCTGACTTCGACCCGGAGTTTCTCCCTGGCTTCGTCCAGAACGCGCCGTTCGATCCCGCGGGCCAGCGAGGGCGCCGCATCCAGCAGCCTGACCTCGCCTTCGGGTTCACCGAACATGCCCTGACCCTAGCCGGAAGGGGCGGCGCTGGCGCCTGAACTGCCGATAAGGTCAGGGCATGATCTCGTCTCCCCGCAGTGCCCTCGCCCTGGTCGCCGTGCTCGGTTCGGCCCTCACTCTCGGTGCCTGTGGCGGATCGGTCTCGATCGGCGATCAGTCCATCGACCAGAACGAACTCGAGCTCGAATCGTCGCGGACGCTCGAGCAGCAGTACGGCGAGAAGCCGGCGTCGATTGATTGTCCCGAGGATCTCAAGGCGGAAGTCGACGCCACCGAGACCTGCGAACTGGTCGACCAGCAGGGCAACCACTACGACATGAAGGTCACCGTCACCTCGGTCGACAGTGACGGCAACGCCAAGTTCAACATCAAGGTCGGCCCGATCAAGCAGATGGGGAGCGTTCCCCAGTAAGGGGCACCTGGACGGAACGAATGGCTGATTCCGGCGACGAAATCCAGCAGGAGTTCGAGGAGTTCGAGCAGGCCGAGTCGTCAATGGACTCGGGACTCGAATCCGCCCCCAGGAGCGGTGGCATGCCGTCGTGGATCAAGTGGATGGTGATCGCCGACCTCCTGGTCATCGCCGCGGTCCTGGCGATCGTCTTCCTCGCCTGACCAAGAAGGACGGACGGCGCCCGCCGGCGACTCAGCGTCCGGCGTTGCTTATCGCGGCGATGTAATCGACCGGCTTGATCGGATCTACCGGCATCGGTGTGGCTGCCTTCCGGTCGGCCTTCATGCCGTCGATGACCAGGGTCAGCATGCGCTCCCAGAGATCGGGGGAGACCGGACCGGTCAGGTCGTTCAGGCGGGCCAGCATGATCTCGACCAGCGGAACGTCGAGTACGTCGAAATCTTCCCGCAGATCACCGTTTGCCTTGGCGCCCTCGATCATGCCGTTGATGATCGGCGCGAGGCGCTGGCGCGGGATGTCCATCATTTCGCTCGTCGCACCCGAGCCGAGCACAATCTCCCTGAAGCCCATGTCCTCGCCCTGGCGGCGGGAGGCTTCGGTCAGAAACTGCACCAGCCCCTGCCAGGGGTCGTCCACGGTCGCGCATTCCTCGGCCAGCTCCACGAACGAGGAAACCTTGGACTCGAACAGCTCCCGGATCAGCATCTGACGATCCGGGAAACGCCGGTAGACGGTGCCGACTCCGACACCTGCCTCGGCCGCGACCATGTCGAGACTCGCGTCGAGGCCGTCCCGGGCGAAAACGGCTGAGGCCGCTTCGAGGATCCGTTCGCGGTTTTTCCTGGCATCGGCGCGGAGCGGGCGGGGTCCGGTTGATTCGTTCATGAGTGCAAATTCTACAAAACGGAGAGGTTCCCTCCATTTATGTGCTACTCTGGTCGAAATAAGTTGAGAAGTGTCCTCCACTTACGAAACGAGAGCCAACGCCATGAACTCCAAGAAGACAGATTCAACGGGGGAGAACCCCCACCACAGCCGCCGCTGGAAGATCCTCGCCTTCCTGGCTCTGGCCCAGTTGATGGTGGTGCTGGACGCGACGATCGTCAACATCGCGCTGCCCTCAGCCCAGAGCGATCTGGGTTTCGGTGATGCCGACCGGCAATGGATCATCACCGCCTACGCACTCGCGTTCGGCAGCCTGCTGCTGCTCGGCGGCCGGCTGGCCGATTACTTCGGCCGCAAACGGACCCTGATCGCCGGTTTGCTCGGATTTGCCGGAGCCTCCGCCGTCGGCGGACTCGCTCCCGGCTTCGAGGTACTGGTCGGGGCCCGGGCCCTGCAGGGAATGTTCGGGGCATTGCTGGCGCCTTCGGCCCTTTCCACCCTGACCAACACCTTCACCATTCCCTCCGAGCGGGCGAAGGCTTTCGGCGTCTACGGCGCCCTGGCTGGAGGGGGCGGCGCGATCGGCCTGCTGCTGGGGGGTGTCCTCACCGAATATCTCGACTGGCGCTGGACCATGTTCGTCAATGTCGCGTTCGCCATTCCTGCGGCGATCGGTCTGATCACCCTGCTGGTCAACGACTCACGGCAAGGCGAAATGCGGGTGGACATCCCCGGTGCCGTGGCTGCTTCGTCCGGTCTCTTCGCGATCGTCTTCGGATTCTCGAGGGCCGAGTCCGATGGCTGGACCGCAGCCGTCACGCTGTCCAGTCTTGCGATCGGCGTCGGCCTGCTGGCCCTGTTCGTGCTGATCGAGCGCCGCAGCGCGATGCCGCTGCTCCCGGCTCGCGTGGTAGCCGATCGCAACCGGGCCGGCTCGTACCTCGCAGTCGGAGTGGCGGGAGCCAGCATGTTCGGGGTCTTTCTGTTCCTGACCTACTACCTGCAGCAGACCCTCGGGATGAGCCCGGTGGAGACCGGACTCGCCTTCCTTCCGATGATCGCCTTCCTGATGGTCGGTTCGATCAGTTCGAGCACCAGGTTGATGCCCCGGTTCGGGCCGAGGCCGCTGGTCCCGACCGGAATGGTTCTGGCCGCGGCCGGCATGGTCTGGCTGACCGGGGTTGAAGTCGATTCGAGCTATGCCGGGGCGGTCCTGCCGGGACTCGCTCTGGTCGGCGCCGGGTTCGGGCTGGTCATCGCCCCTTCGATGGCCAGCGCAACCCTGGGTGTCGCGGCCAGCGATTCGGGAGTGGCCTCGGCCATGGTCAATACCTCCCAGCAGGTCGGCGGATCGGTTGGCACCGCCCTGCTCTCGACGATCTCCGCTTCCGCGGTCACCGCCTTCGCCTCGGGGAAGGTCCCTTCACCCGAGCTGGCTGCACAGGCCGCGGTCCACGGGTACACGACCGCCTTCTGGGTGTCGGCGGCAATGCTCATGGCCGGCGCGGTGGTCACCGCGGTCACCCTTCGCAGCGGCGCCCCGCAGACCGACGACGGCCACGGCCTGGCGATGGCCCACTGAACCGGACGGGACAGGCAGAGCGGCGGGCGAGCGCCGCTCTGTTTGTCCGGGCTCAGGCCGTGAAGCCGGGGCCGAGCTGCTTGAGGCAGGCGTTGGGTCCGTGCGTGGCCCCGAAATCGAGTGCCCGGCCGCGCTCGGCCGCGGTGCCGTGAGCGGTCGGATCATTCCAGGGGATTCCCTGCGGGTCGGCGACTTCGAGCATTCCGTCGTAGAGCGACTGGTAGTCCACCTGATCGAGCCGGGTGATCCGAGCGTTGACTGCCCCCAACCATGCCCCGGCGAGGCAATCGGCGTTGAGTTCCGCCTCGATCGTCTGGTGAAAGCGGTTGTCGATACCCAACTGGTCCTGGACCAGGTGGCCGTATTCGTGCGCCAGCAGGAAGGAGACCGCTGCTTCACCGAGGTGGCGGTAGAGGACCCAGTACAGCCAGTTGCCATCCCAGGAGATCGTCTGGTTAATGGAGCAGTACTGCGCGTTGAGGAAACCGGCAGGCACCCCGCCGCAACCCTTGTCCTGCTTCCTCGTCCAGTAGGAGACGAGCGCCTTCGGCGGGTCGGAGATCCTGCCCTTGCCGGCCGCCTTGTCGGTCCAGAACCTGTTGAGCAGCTTCAGCGTGATTGCAAGCCCCTGGCGGTAGGCCGCGGGACCCCGGTTGTGCTGAATGGGGGGGAGATCCGCCACATCGGAACCACCGTCGCCGGAACCACCGCCACTGCTCCCGCTGCAGCCACCGATCACGGCCAGACACGCGACGAAGACCAAAGCAAGTCTGAATTTCCCCCACATCGAGGCGATCCTCTCACACCGGCGCAAGGATGGGAAGAATTCCTTTTTCGGGGTTAGACTCGCCTGTCCATGGCCGGTCACCGCATCTATGGAATGAGCTTCGGCAAGGTCTACCCGGCCTACGTCAACAAGGCAGAGAAGAAGGGCCGCAGCAAGGAGGAGGTCGACGAGATCATTCGCTGGCTGACCGGTTACAGCCAGAAGCAGCTGGAAGCCGTAATCGGTGACGGCACCGATCTTGAGACGTTCTTCGCCGAAGCACCGGCCATGAACCCGTCCCGGCGCTCGATCACCGGCGTTATCTGCGGGGTCAGGGTAGAGGAGATAGACGAACCCCTGATGCAGGAGATCCGCTATCTCGACAAGCTCATCGACGAGCTGGCCCGAGGCAAGTCAATGCAGAAGATCCTCCGGGAGCAGTAGACCGGGGCTCAGGCAAAGAAGAAGACGACCCCGAGGACGGCATACAGGGCGAGTAGCTGAAGTCCTTCGAACCAGTTCGATTCGCCTTCCTGCACGACGTAGTAGGCAGCCATGACCGCGATGACCAGGCTGGCCATCTCGTAACCGTTGAAGACCAGCGCCATCGGGTTCGGACCGAGGAAGAAGGAAACGATGACCAGGGTCGGCATCACGACCAGCGCCAGCTGGGTCGCCGAGCCGATCGCGATCTGGACCGAAAGATCCATCTTGTTCTTCGTCGCATAGAGGATCGAGACCCAGCTTTCAGCGGCGTTGCCGACGATCGCGACGATGATGATGCCGACGAAGAATTCTGAGAGGCCGAGCGACACCGAGACTTCCTCGAGCGAGCCGACCAGGATGTGGGCCATCACGCCGACGGCCACGCCGGCCAGGGCAAGCATGCCGACCGCCTTGCCGACTCCCCATCCGAGCGGGGAACCATGCTCCTCGCCGGCCGGGTTGAAGAGGTTCTTGTGGGTTTTCAGCGAGAAGAGCAGCCCGGCCCCGTAGGTGAGCAACAGGATTCCCGAAGCGACGATGGAGATCGCGTTTACGTCATGACCGAAGTCGGTGATTTCATCGGCGACCCCGGGCAGTCCGTCACCGTGGACGAGCACGAAGACCGCCGGCAGGACGAGGGTGGCCACGGCGAGAAAGAGCATCAAGGCCTGGGAGGAGACCGCGGTCTGGTTGAAGGTTTGTTTCTCCCGCTTCCAGCCCCCGAGGAACATGCCAATCCCCATGATCAGGAGGATGTTGCCGAGGACGGCACCCACGATCGATGCCTTCACCACTTCCTGAAGGCCGGCCCCGAGAGCGAAGAGGGCGATGATCAGCTCCGGGGCATTGCCGAAGGTCACGTTAAGCAGCCCGCCGAGTCCGGGGCCGGACTTCGAGGCGAGCTCCTCGGTGGCGACACCCATCAGCGCCGCGGTCGGGATCACACCCAGCGCCGCGGTAACGAAGATCAGGGTCGCGCTCGCGTCAACGAAGAAATCGAGGACGATCGCAACCGGAATGAAAGGGACCAGCCAGTAGGGCCAGATGAACCACTCCGGCATCGACCTGCGCTTCCCCGTCTCTCCAGCCTGTCCGGACACGCCGGAATCGTCTCACGCACAGCGGAAGTAAGTACCGGGGGAGGGACTCGAACC
>JAGQUR010000113.1 GCA_020438395.1 Solirubrobacterales bacterium
GGCCGGCAAGAAGCGGATGAAGAACGTGGGCCGGGTCGAGGTCCCCCAGGAAGCCTTCCTCGCGGTGCTGGAGCTCGACGAGTAGCCCGATCTTCCGCGGGTATAGATTTCCGGCATGGCGCTGAAGACCGATGCCGTTGGAAAAAGCTGGCCGGCCTACGAATATGAAGTGGGTCGGGAAAAAATCCGCGAATACGCGCAGGTAATCGGGTTCGACAACCCGGTGTACTTCGACGCCGAGGCAGCCCGGGCGGCCGGTTACCGCGACATCGTCGCGCCGCCCATGTTCGTGGTCGTCTACGCGGCCGGGGCGATGGGCCCGGTGCTTTTCGATCCGGACGTGGAGATGAACTTCGCCGCGATGGTCCACGGTGGCCAGGAATTCGAATGGGGCGAGCCGGTCTGTTCCGGTGACCTGATCACCACCTCGACCACCTGCAAGGACATCTACCCGAAGGACGGCAAGGGCTTCTACGTCTTCGAGACCGAGTCGAAAAACCAGAACGGTGACCTCGTCTGCAAGGCCACCTGGACCAACATCGTCAGGGGAATTGAAGAATGAGCGCAAAGGAAAAGGGCGAGAAGATCGCCGGGCTGAAGGTCACCCCGGACAAGTTCCTGCCGCATCGCTACGCCGGTGCCTCCGGGGATTTCAACCCGATCCACATCGACAAGGAATTCGCCCAGATGGTCGGGCTGCCCACCACGATCCTGCACGGCCTCTATGTCATGGGCCTGGTCGCCAAGGCCGCGACCGAAGAGGCCGGCGGAGACCCGCGGGCCCTGAAGCGGCTCTCCGTGCAGTTCCGCGGGATGAGCATGCCCGAGACCGAGATCGAGGTTTCCGGCGAGGTGATCGAGGCTGACGGTGCCGACGTGACCTTCGACCTGATCGCCGCCCAGGGCGAAAACCAGGTCATTCGCAACGCTTCCGCCGTCATCAGTTACCCGTAGTCCAGGGGCGCCGGAGCCGGCGCATTCATACAATTGACCGATGCTCTCCGAGCGGCAAGAACTGATTCTTGGGCTGGTTGTGGACGCCTACCGGGAAACCGGGCGTCCCGTCGGGTCCAAGACGATCGCCGGGGATTCGCGGCTGGAGTGGGGTGCTTCCACCGTCCGGGCGGAACTGGCTGCGCTTGAGGCCGGCGGGTACCTGACCCATCCGCATACCTCGGCCGGGCGGGTTCCGACCGATCTCGGGTACCGGCAGTACGTTGAATCGCTCAAGTCACGTGCGGTTGCCCGCCCGGGGGACGCCGGCACCCTCGGCTTGAGCGACCTGCGCCGGGAAGTCGACGAGGCGATGCAGGAAGCCACCTCGGCTCTCGCACAGATGACAGACCTGCTCGCACTGGTCGTCGCGCCGCCGCTTGGCACGGCGAAGATCCACCGGGTCGAGGCGCTGCTGCTCCAGCCGGAAGTGGTGATGGTTATCGTCATCACCTCGGCCGGCGACGTCACCCGGCGCGCCTTCACTTTTCCCGGGTCGGTCGATCCCGGTCTGGTCGAATGGGCCTCCAGCTACCTGAACGAGTCGCTTTCCGGGATCGACCTCGGGGCACGGAGGATCGCCTCGAAACTGGCAGACCCGGCGCTCGGTCCGGTGGAGGCGGCCTTTGTCGAGCAATTGGCCCCGGCCCTGGTCGACCTCGAGCAGAGCCCGGAAGGCACCCTCTATGTGGAAGGGGCATCGCGCCTCCTCGACCAGCGTCGTGCCGCCGACCTGCCCCGGATTGACCGCCTGATGAACACCCTTGAGGAAAAGGCCACGGTCCTTCGCATGATGCGCTCGGCGATCGACGAGCGCTCGGTCTTCCTCTGGATCGGCGCCGAAAACCCGCAGCCCGAACTCCAGGACGTGACCGTGATCGGCGCCAACTACGGGCTCGCCCACCGCAACCTGGGATCGGTCGGTGTGGTCGGTCCGACCCGCATGGACTACGAGCGGGCGATCGCCAGCGTCAGCGAGGCATCGCGTGAGCTCTCCCGCTACTTTGAGTTCGTCTACGACGCATGAGCGACAAACGCGACTACTACGAAACCCTCGGGGTCTCCCGCGAGGCCACTGACACCGAGATCAAGAAGGCTTTCCGCAAGGTGGCCCGTGAACTCCATCCGGATGTGAACGCCCACGATCCGCAAGCCGAAGAGAAGTTCAAGGAAGCAGCCGAGGCTTACGAAGTGCTCTCCGACCAGGAGCGCCGCGACACCTATGACCAGTTCGGGCATGACGGACTTCGCTCCGGCGGGTACCAGTCCCAGGCCCAGGGGTTCGGGTCGATCGACGATCTCTTCAGCGCCTTTTTCGGCGGGGGCTTCGGCGGAAACAGGGGCCCGGCCCCCGGCGCCGACATCGGGGTCCAGACCGAGATCGAACTCGAGGACGTGCTTGACGGCACCGCCCGCGAGGTCGAATTCGAGGCGGTCTCCAACTGCGAACACTGCCACGGCAACGGCGCCGAGCCGGGCACCCCGATCAAGACCTGCGAGCGCTGCGGCGGCAGCGGCGAGCTCAGGTCCGTGGCCAACACAGCTTTCGGACAGATGGTCCGTTCGACACCCTGTGACCAGTGCCACGGCGATGGCCGGATCGCGGAAGAACCGTGCAAAGAATGCTCCGGACTCGGCCGCAAGCACGCAGCCCGGAAGCACCGCATCGACATACCGGCCGGGATCGAATCCGGCCAGAGGATCCGCATAGCGGGCGCCGGCCACGCGGGGGAGACCGGGGCGCCGCCCGGTGACCTCTATGTCGAGGTCCATGTGGCCGAACGCGAGGGAATGGTCCGGGACGGGCAGGACCTGATCACGGTCATCCCGGTGGACGCTACGGCGGCGATGATCGGCGACACGATCGGAGTCACCACCCTGGACGGCGAAGACGAAATAGAACTGGCGGCCGGCACCCAGCCCGGGGCCGAGGCCAGGCTGAAGGGCAAGGGACTGCCGCGCCTCGGGTCCTCCCGGCGGCGGGGCGACCATCGCTTCATCTTCAACGTGGTGGTTCCGGCAAACCTCAGTGACGAGCAGAAGAAGCTGGCCACGGACCTCGACGAGACCATCACCGACGAGAACCGCGAGCCAAAGGAGTCGGGGATCTTCTCTCGGGTACGCAGGGCATTCGGTTGATCCGCCTGGCGGTCCGGTGCGCTCCGGAACAGGCCGAACTGGTGTTGGCCGAACTCACCGTCCTCGCCCCCGGAGGTGTCGAGGAAATCCAGGGCGACGGATATGTCGAATACGCGATCTACGGGGCCGAAGGAGAATTGCCGGACCTCGGCGAGGAAGAGGCGGTGATCGCCGGAGGCACGGTCGAAGTCGAAGCGACCGAGGTTGCCGACGACTGGGCCGACCGCTGGCGCACCTTTCACAAGCCGCTCCTGGTCGGTGACCCGGAATCCGGCCCGGCGGTCTGGATCCGGCCGCCCTGGGAGCCCGAACGGTCGGACCTGGCCGAAGTCGTGGTCGACCCCGGACAGGCGTTCGGAACCGGCGCCCATCCCACCACCCGGCTCTGCGTCGAGGCACTGATCCGGATCGCCGCGGACGGCGGGCCGTTCGGGGCGCTGACGGACCTTGGCTGCGGGTCCGGCGTTCTCGCGATCGCTGCCGGGAAGCTCGGCTGGGGCCCGCTGGAAGGCTGCGACAACGAAGTGGCGGCTGTCGAGGCGGCCCGCGAAAACGCCGAGGTGAACGCTGTTCAGGCGAGCTTCGAGCGGATCAACCTGAAAGCGGGATTGCCTCCGCTTGCTCCCACCACCGTTGCCAATCTGACCGCGCCACTCCTGGAGGCGGTTGCCGCCGGCCTCACGCCCGGGAACCGGCCCAGCACCCTGATCTGTTCCGGTCTCCTGACCACCGAATACGAACGGGTCCTGGCGGCATTCGGTCCGCACGGGCTGGTCGAGACGGGCCGTGGTGGGATGGGCGACTGGGGTTCCCTCGTTTTCGAATGCGAAGGGGCGGCATGACCCGTTCCTCGCTTCCGATCGGTGTATTCGACTCCGGCGTCGGCGGCCTCACCGTGTTGCACGAATGCCTGATCTCATTGCCGGCCGAGGACTTCATCTACCTCGGCGATAGCGGCCACTTCCCATACGGCACCAAGACCGCCGAAGAGCTTCGCGACAGGGCCTCCCGGATCGCGGCCGAAATGCTCGGACGGGGCGTGAAGATGCTGGTGATTGCCTGCAATTCGGCCACGGCTGCCGCGGGCGATGAGATCCGCTCGCTCGGATCCGATGCCGGGGTACCCGTTGTGACCGTCGTCGGCCCGGAGGCCGAGATCGCCGCCTCGATCAGTGCCAACGGCAGGGTCGGGGTTCTGGCCACTCCCGCCACGGTTGAGAGCGGTGCCTACCACCATGCCCTCGAAGCGATCGGCAAGCCACTGACCGTGACCGAGGTGGCCGCGCCCGATCTTGCGCCGATCATCCAGGAAGGGCCCACCTTTGACGAGGAGGTGCTCGATACGGTTCGCGGCTACTGCGAACCCCTGCGCCAGGCCGATATCGACACGTTGATCCTCGGCTGCACCCATTACCCGCTGGTCGCGCCGATGCTCCAGCGCATGCTGGGGCGCGACGTGAGCCTGGTGACCGCGGGCCACGCGATCGCCGCCGCGATCCAGCGGGAACTGGTCGGCCGGGGCGAACTCTCCGAGGACCGGGTCGAGGGGGACTACCGTTTCCTGGTGACCGGTGACGTCGATTCCTTCGTCGAGGTCGGGACCCGTTTCCTGCAGCTTCCGCTTGCCGGACGGGCGGAAAGGATTGATGTGTGATGCCGGACGACCAGCACAACACAGGCAATATCGCCACTCTGAAGTTCGTCGGATGGATGGCCGTGGGAATTCTTTTCATGATCGGCTGTATTGCCCCGATCAGCTTCTTCGACTGGATACCGGCGGCCCTGCTGGCCGGCTTCCTGATCTGGCGGGGGGTCCGCTCGCCCCGGTATTTCTTCCCCTTCGTGGCAGGCATCGGGATCACCCTCTTCGGCCTCGGCATCGTCAACGGGACCTACCGGATCATGCTCCTGTACGGAACCGTGGTGATCGCCGGCGGGATCGTCTTCTACAGCGCCTTCGGCCCCCGGACTTCACACGCCGACCCGCCGTCCGGCGGCGGGGACGAAGAGTGACCGCGATCTTCACCGGTGGCGAGCGGGTTCGGCGGGCGGGGCAGGTACCCTAGTGCCATGTCAGCAGTCGACCAGATACGTGTAGACGCGCAGGCCGCTCTCAAGGACGGCGACCGCAAGCGTGCTTCGGCATTGCGCATGATCCAGGACGTCCTCCAGCAGGAAACGAAGCTCGGAAAGGGCGACGAGATCGGGGCTCTGCAGCGCGAGCGCAAGAAGCGAATGGAAGCCGCCGAGGCATTCGCCGACGCCGGCCGATACGAGCAGGCCGAAGACGAACGTTTCGAGGCCGAACTGATCACGGCCTACCTTCCGGCCCAGCTGAGCGACGACGAACTGGCCGAAATGGTCAGGGAGGCGATCGCCGAGACCGGCGCCACCGAACCGAAGCAGATGGGCCAGGTCATGGGGATGCTCAAGGAAAAGGTCGCGGGTCGCGCCGATGGCAAGCGGGTCAGCACGGAGGTCAAGTCTCAACTTGGCGCGTAGGACCCTCACTCTGGACAACGACGTTGCGGCCGACCTGGCCGGCGCTGAGGATTCCGTCCTCCGGGCGCTCCGGGACAGCACCTCCAGCCGCGTCCACCTTCGCGGCAACCAGCTCACGCTTGAGGGCGACGACGCCGAGAACGACCGGGCCGCCCGCCTGGTCGACGAGATGATCGGCCTGATCGAGGGAGGCCACGAAGTCGAGGCGGGGACCGTTGACTCGGTCACCAACGCGATCCAGTCCTCGCGCCGTCCGGCCGAGGTGCTCGATGACGTGGTCTGGCACAACCGCAACACCCGGGTCGTTCCGAAGACCGTCAACCAGAAGCTTTACGTCGACTCGATTCGTGAAAACACCGTCACCTTCGGGATCGGCCCGGCCGGTACCGGCAAGACTTTCCTGGCGGTCGCGATGGCTGCCGCCGCGCTCATCGAAGGCGAGGTCCAGCGGATCATCCTGACCCGGCCCGCCGTCGAAGCGGGGGAGAGCCTCGGGTTCCTGCCCGGCGACCTCCAGGCCAAGGTTGACCCGTATCTGCGACCACTGTTTGACGCGCTCTACGACATGCTCGATCCGGATCGGGTCAACGGCTACTTCGACCGCGGAGTGATCGAAGTTGCTCCGCTCGCCTTCATGCGTGGCCGCACCCTGAACGACGCTTTCGTGATCCTCGACGAGGCCCAGAACACGACGCCCGAGCAGATGAAGATGTTTCTCACCCGGCTCGGGTTCAACTCGAAGATGGTGGTCACCGGTGACGTCACCCAGATCGACCTTCCCCGGGACAGCAAGTCGGGTCTGGTCGTGGTTCGGGAGATCCTCGAAGGGATCGAGGACGTGAAGTTCGTGCGGTTCGGCGGCAAGGACGTGGTCCGGCACCGGCTGGTCCAGCGGATCGTCGCCGCATACGGCGAGCACGCCGAGCGAGAAAGCGACAGTTGAACTTCGACCTCGACGATGTGCCCGACCGGTTCCAGCCGGCGGTGATCGCGACCCTGGAAGCGGCCGGAGTGGGTGAGGGGCATCTCGCCGTCGAAATCGTGGACGAGTCCCGGATCCGGGAACTGAACCGCAAGCACCGCGACAAGGAGGGGCCGACCGACGTGCTCTCTTTTCCGGTTGACGAGGAGGCCGGGCCCGGCCCGGTCGAACTCGGTGACGTGATCCTCTGCCCCGAATACTGCGTAAACGATGTCGAAGCGGTGGTCCACGGGGTTCTCCACCTCTGTGGCTACGACCACGAGACCGACGAAGGGGAGATGCTCGACCTGCAGGACCGGATCACGACCGGCCTCGGGATCGAGCCGAAGATGACCGTGGAGGCAGATGGTGAGTGAACTTCCCGATCCTCCCGAGCCGGAATCCGGGGCATTGTCCGGCACCGGCACCCGTTCCGGTTTTGTCGGCCTGGCCGGTCGTCCGAACGTCGGCAAGTCG
>JAGQUR010000114.1 GCA_020438395.1 Solirubrobacterales bacterium
AAGGGTCAGTAAAGGCCGGGAATGCATCACAAAGGCAAGCGTTTCAACCATCTAGACTCGCCCGGAATGCTGTTTCTTGCCCGAAGAGGCCCCGGCAGGGGTCTTCTGCCTGCCCTGCTCGCCTGCCTGGTCGTAGCCCCGTTTCTGGTTGGCTGCGGCGAGGATCGCAGTAACCTGATCCCCAAGGACACGTCGGAATCGCTGATCGCCCGCTTCGACCGGATCCAGTCGCTCGCGGCAGCCGGAGAGTGTTTCCAGGCGGCCAAAGTGGCCCGGACCGCGCAGCAGGAGATCGAAGCGATGGGAACCGATGTAGACGCGGAGCTGAAACGTTCCCTGTTGGATGGTGTCACTGATTTGACGCTCCTTGTGAACGACCCGGACAAATGCACCGAAGCGGACACGACGACCACCGAGGTACCGGTCGAGACCGAAGAGACACCGACAGACACCGAAGGCACAACCGGGGAGACCGGAACCACCGACACCAGCCAGGCCACGACCGGCGATCAGGGCACCACCGATGAAAACCAGGATTCGAACCAGACAGACAACAACGGCAACGGGAACCAGACCACCCCGCCTGCCACGAATCCGACCACTCCAACGACTCCGACCACCCCGACCGAACCCACGACCCCGACCAATCCGTCGGGCGGCACCGGACCCGGTTCCGGCGGACTGGGCCCAGGGTGATCGACGATGAGTGAACCGACGATTCTCGCCGACCGTTACGAACTCCGGGACAAGCTCGGCTCCGGTGGCATGTCGAACGTCTACCGGGCGACCGACCGCATCCTCGAGCGCACCGTCGCGGTGAAGGTACTGGCCGAGCACCTGTCAGACGATGACCGTTTCGTGGCCCGCTTCCGCCGCGAGGCGCTTGCCGTGGCCAAGCTGATCCACCCGAACATCGTCCAGGTCTATGACACCGGGGTCGACCACGGACGCCACTTCATCGTCATGGAATGCGTCGAAGGCAAGTCAGGCGCTCAGATCCTCAAGACCGAAGGCCTCGTCGACCCGGAGGTGACGGTCGAGATCGGCGTCCAGGCTTGCGCCGGACTCGAGTACGCACATCGCCACGGAATCATTCATCGCGACGTGAAGCCCGGAAACCTGATGGTCATCGGCGGCCCGGTAGGTGGCGGCGAGATGACCTGCAAGCTGACCGACTTCGGCATCGCCAGGGCCGCCGAGCAGACGCGGATCACCCAGGTCGGGTCGGTGGTCGGCACCGCCGCCTATCTCGCGCCCGAACAGGTGCGCGGCGAGGAAGCGACGCCCTCAACCGACGTCTATGCGCTCGGGGTGGTGCTCTACCAGTTCCTGACCGGGCGGCTTCCATACGAGGGCTCCTCCCTGGCCGAGCTGGCGGTGCGCCAGCAGAACGAGAAGCCGCTGCCGCCCCGGACCTACAACGCAGATGTCCCCGAGACCGTGAGCGCCGCGGTGATGCGGGCCCTCGAAGGCGAGAAGGCCTACCGATTCAACACGGCAGCAGCCCTTTCCGATGGCCTCCAGCGTGGCCTGCGCGGAGAGGACGTCACCCTGCAGATGGACGAGGAACCGGTTACCCCACCGGAGTTCCCCCAGGCGGAAACGGCGACCCGTCCGCTCGAGCGCACCGCCCGCACAGCCCATCGCCCGGCTCCCCCGCCGCCTCGCTACAGCCTGCCCCAGACTGCCCCGCGAGCCCGCAAGAAGCGCTCGTTCATGCGCTCCTTTTTCCGCTTCGTTCTTGGCGTTCTGGCGCTGGTACTGATAGCGGCGGTGGTCGCGGGTTCGGTCATCCTGCTCACCGACCGGGCAGCCTCGGTCAAGATCAAGGACTGGGCCGGCAACTCGGTCGAGAAGCTCTCGGACGAACTGAAACAGCAGGTCCGGGACAACACTCAATAAGCGCTACTTCCGGTCTTCGCCGGACACCAACGGGCAACCGCCTGGTGGTGCTACTTGACCTCGGTGCGGAGGGTTCTGAAGATTCCGAGGCCGATGAAGGCGGACATCCAGATCACGACCACGACGATGGCCGGTCCGACGTCGAGTCCGCTCACGCTCTCGTCGCGAAGGGATGAGGTGACCGATTCGAGGGCTGAACTGACCATGTAGTCACCGACCTTCGGAATAACCGAAAGGAAGGCGCTGATGACGAAGGCGAAAGCGAATGACATCGCCATGCCCCCTCCCATCGACCTGGTCAGCAGGGTGAGACTAAGTGCGATCAACGCATAGACCACGTTCTGAAGCAACGCAGCGAGACCCATGCCGACCGCCCGTCCGGAATCGATCGTTGTCTCATGACCGGATCCGAGCAGCGGGAAGACCAGCATGCCCAGGGCCCAGAGCCCGACTGTGACCGCAGCCACCGTGATCACCGTTGCCGCTGCCTTTGCCAGAACAAGACGGACCCGGCGCGGGTCAGCGGCAAGTGACCGGCGCAGGGTGTTCTGGCCGAATTCGACCCCGGCCATCCAGGAACCGAACACGATCGAACAGATGACGCTCGGCAGCATCACGGCCAGGTCGAGCACGGCCTCGTCGTGACCGACCCCCGACGTGACGCTGAAGCCGACCCCGGCCAGGAAACACAACAGCAATGCGAAAAGGGTCCACCGGGGCGTCGGGAGAATCCGGATCTTGAGGAACTCAGCCCTCATCGGTCTGGCCTCCGTTTTCACTCGCGTTCGTGTCGGTCAAGGTCAGGAAGACCCGTTCGAGATCGGGGCGCTCGCGCATCAGACCGCGCAGCCAGATCCCGGCTTCGGCCAGGGTTCGCGTGATTTCCGAATCGTCGTCGATCTTGCCGCGGGCAACCAGGCTGCCCTCGCCCCGGTCCTCGACCTCAAGCCCGGCCCGCCCAAGGGCGGCCGCCGCCGCCTCAGCCTCCGAGATTCGGACATATACCCGGTAACCCTCGCCAACGCCGGTCGAAGAGAGGATCTCCTCCATGGTGCCACCGGCGACCAGCCGCCCGTCCTTGATGATCGTCGCCCGGTCACACATCAACTGAACCTCGGCCAGCAGATGGGAAGACACCAGAACCGTTATTCCGCGCTCGGGGAGACGTTTGATCAACTCCCTGATTTCGACAATTCCGGAAGGGTCGAGACCGTTGGTCGGCTCGTCGAGGATCACCAGGCGGGGGTTTCCCAGCAGGGCCAGGGCAAGCCCCAGGCGCTGCTTCATGCCGAGCGAGAAGCCACCGGACCGGGTGTCGGCGCGCCCGTCCAGATCAACCATCCTGAGCAACTCCTCGATCTGGCCCGCCGCGTGGTCAAGGCCGAGGGTCGCAGCCTGAATCTCCATGTTCTGCCGGGCGGATGCCCGCTGGTAAAGGGCAGGGCCTTCGATCAGTGACCCGGTCTGACCTGTGGCGAGCCGAAAATCGGCCGAGCCGGGTTCGGCCCCGAGCAGTTCGGCCCGGCCGGCGTTCATCGCGGTGAGGCCGAGCAGGACCCTGATCGCGGTCGTCTTGCCGGAGCCGTTGGGGCCGAGCAGACCACAGACGGTCCCCTCAGGCACCTCGAGCGAAAGCCCGTCGAGTGCCTTTACGCTGCCATAGCGCTTGGAAACTCCCTCCAGCCGGATCAGGGATTCAGCCATCTGCCGGGCAGCCTACCGGGCATCCCAGGGGGTCGATCCGGCCAGGATCTTCTCGCTGTAGGTGGAGTACTCCCCATCCGATATTGCTTCGCGGGCGCCGCGCATCAGCCGCTCCATATAGGTCAGGTTGTGGTCGACCAGGAGCCTCACCGCAGTCAGCTCCTCTGACTTCGAGATGTAGTTCAGATAATCCCGGTCGTAGGCGGCGCAGGCGGTGCAGGGACAGCCCGGGACCAGCGGATCGCGATTACCGATCTCCCGGGGCTTGCGGACGTCGATCCGGAAACGGTTGTCCGGGAGCGGAGCCAGAGCCATTCCGTGTCTGGCCAACCGGGTCGGGACGGCGCAGTCGAAGACATCGAGACCAAGCGCGACCCCGCGCATCAGGTCGTCGACCTCTCCGATCCCGAGCAGGTGCTTCGGCGCCTCGACCGGCAGGTTCGGCACCGTGAACCCGAGTACCTCGGCCATCTCTTCCTTGTCTCGTCCGAGCGTGCCGCCGATCGAAATCCCGTCCACGCCGGATGCGGAAACGGCCTCGCATGACTCCTTGCGCAGATCGGCATGGGTGCCTCCCTGAATGATCCCGAACACCGCCTGACCGGACGGGCCGTTCGCTTCATGCCAGTCGAGACATCGCTTCAGCCAGCGGTGGGTGCGCTCGGTCGAGCGGGCGGTGTATTCGCGGTCGGCGTGAAAAGGGGTGCATTCGTCGAAGACCAGGGCGATGTCGGAACCGAGAGCAGCCTGCACCCTCATCGACTCCTCCGGCGAGAGCATCAGCTCGGACCCGTCCTTGTAGGAACGGAACCGGACCCCTTCCTCCTCGATGCCCAGGGTCTTGGCGAGGCCGTACATCTTGCGTCCCGAGCCCTTGATCTCCTCGGCCACCCCTCCGTGGGCCAGCGAAAAGACCTGGAAGCCACCAGAGTCCGTGATGATCGCTTTCTCCCAGCCCATGAAGCGGTGGAGCCCGCCGGCTTCGGCGATCCGTTCGGGGCCCGGCGCGACCAGCAGGTGGTAGGTGTTGCCGAGCACCATCTCGTATCCCATCCCCTCGATCTCCCGGGAGGACATGCCCCTGACCGAGCCCTTGGTCGCAAGGGGTATGAAGGCCGGGGTCTCGACCGGGCCATGCGGCGTCTGCAGCGTCCCGCGGCGGGCATTGCCGTCGCGGGCGTGGATCTCGAAGCTCAGCCGAGCCGGGTCGTGGCGCATCCGGCCACCCTATCCGTCGCGGATCAGGCCGGCTCGATCAGGCTGTGTCCGGTCATCTCGGCGGGCTGGGCGATGCCGAGCATCTCGAGGATGGTCGGGGCCACGTCGGCCAGGATCCCGCCCTCGGCGAGTTCGAATCCTTCGGCGGTGACGATCACGGGGACCGGATTCAGCGAGTGGGCCGTGTTCGGCGACCCGTCCGGTTCCAGCATGTTGTCGGCGTTGCCGTGATCGGCGGTGATCAGGCAGGCGCCGCCGGAGGCCAGCACCGTATCGACGACCCTGCCGAGACAGGCGTCGACCGCCTCGATCGCCTGAACCGCAGCCGGGATCACGCCGGTGTGCCCGACCATGTCGGGGTTGGCGAAGTTGACGACGATGAGGTCGTAGCGCTTCTCGATGGCGGCGACGAGCTGGTCGCCCACTTCGGCCGCGCTCATCTCGGGCTGGAGATCGTAGGTCGCCACCTTGGGCGAAGGCGCCATGTAGCGATCTTCGCCCACTTCCGGGTCTTCCTTGCCGCCGTTGAGGAAGAAGGTGACGTGGGGGTATTTCTCGGTCTCGGCGAGGCGGAACTGCCTCAGCCCCTTTGCCGCCACCCAGCTTCCCAGCGTGTTGACGATGTCGCGCGGCGGGAAGACGGTGGTCATGTAGTCGTTGTGCCTTGTCGAGTATTCGACCATGCCGAGGAGGGCGGCGAGCTTGGGACGCGTCCCCACGTCGAACTCGGCGAAGCCCGGTTCGCCGATGGCGCGCAGAAGCTCGCGGGCACGGTCGGCGCGGAAATTGAGAAAGAAGATGCCGTCGTTGTCGTGAATGCCGGTGTGGCCATTGAGAACCGTGGGCTTGATGAATTCGTCGGTCTCGCCGCGGTCGTAGGCATTGGCGATTGCACTGTCGGCGGTGGCGGCGGTCGGCCCCATCGCCTTGACCATCGCGTCATAGGCCTGGGCGACGCGTTCCCAGCGGTTGTCGCGGTCCATGGCGAAGTAGCGGCCCGAGACCGAGGCGACCGAAGCGCCATCGGGCAGGCCGGCCTCGAAGCGCGCGATCTGTTCGCGGGCTGATTTCGGGGCCACGTCGCGGCCATCGGTGATCGCGTGGACGCGTACCGGCACGCCGGCGCCGGCAATGGCCGTCGCGGCGGCGAGGATATGGTCCTGGTGGGCATGGACGCCGCCGGGCGAGGTGAGGCCCATCAGATGCGCGGTGCCGCCCGATTTCTTCATCGCGGCGATGAAATCGAGCAGCGCGGGTTCCTTCTGAAAGGTGCCGTCCTCGATGGCGATGTCGATCATGCCGAGATCCATCGCCACCACCCGGCCCGCGCCGATATTGGTGTGGCCGACTTCCGAGTTGCCCATCTGGCCCTCGGGCAGGCCGACCGAGCGGCCATCGGTCTTGAGCGTCGCGTGCGGGCAGGTGGCGATGAGCCTGTCGAAAGTGGGCGTGTTGGCGAGCTTGACGGCATTGTTCTCGCGCTCTTCGCGAATGCCGAAACCATCGAGGATGCACAGGNNACCATGTCGGGGTTGGCGAAGTTGATGATGCCGAACCTCGGCTCGTCCTCCTTCCAGCCGGCGATGAAGGCGTCAGCAGCCTGGTTGGCGCTCATCTCCGGCTTGAAATCGTAGGTCGGCACGTCGCGGGGCGAATCGACCAGCCGGCGATCCTCCCCCTCCCACTCCTGCTCGCGGCCGCCGTTGAAGAAGTAGGTCACATGCGGATACTTCTCGGTTTCGGCGACATGGAGCTGACGCCCACCGTCGGCGGCGATCACCTGGGCCATCGTCACCTTGGGACGTTCCTCGGGGAAGGCGACCGGGTAGGGCCACCCTTCGCGGTACGAGGTCATCGTGGTCAGGTCGAGGAGGGGGCCGCCGGAGCGGGTGAATTCATTGAAGTCGGGGTCGGCCAGGGCGCGGGTCAGTTCGCGGGCCCGGTCGGGACGGAAGTTCATGAATATCGCGACGTCACCCTCGCGGGCGCCGTCGTAGCCGCCGATTACCGTCGGCACGATGAACTCGTCGGTCGTGTCCTGGGCGTAGGAGTCGGCAATCGCTTCGCCAGCGGTCGCGGCGGTCGGTCCCGCGCCGTGGACGATCGCATCGTAGGCCCGCTTGACCCGGTCCCAGCGGGTATCGCGATCCATCGCGTAGTAGCGACCACTCACCGTTCCGACCCGGCCGGCCGACCGCAGCCAGCGCTCCAGCTCCTCCACGTATTTCGCGCCACCGTGAGGCAGGGTGTCGCGACCGTCGGTGATCGCGTGGAAGATCAGCTCCGGTACGCCCTCCTGGGTCGCGAGTTCGACGCAGGCCTCGAGATGCTCCCAGCCCGAATGGACTCCCCCGTCTGAGACCAGGCCGATCAGGTGGAGCCGCCCGTTGCCGTTGACCGCACGCTGACAGGCGGCAACCAGGGAATCGTTGTCGAAGAAGGAGCCGTCGGCCACCGCGGTGTCGATCCGGGCCAGGTCCTGCTTGACGATGGCACCCGCACCGAGGTTGAGGTGCCCGACCTCGGAATTGCCCATCTGGCCTTCCGGCAGGCCCACGTCCGGACCCTGGGCGGAGAGCTGGGTTGTCGGGTACTGCGCCCAGAACCGGTCGAATACCGGGGTGTCGGCCTGGGAGATCGCGTTCCCGGGACCTGGCGGGGCGATTCCCCAGCCGTCGAGGATGATCAGTGCGGCGGAAGGTACAGGCAGGTTTGACATGGCTGACCGGAAAGTCTCCTACTCGACCGGCGCCGCGGCAACGATCGCGCCGAAATCGTCGGGATCGAGGGCGGCTCCGCCGACCAGGGCGCCGTCGATGTCGGGCAGGGCCAGCAGCTCCCCGGCGTTGCCCGGTCTGACCGAGCCGCCGTAGAGGATGCGGACGCCCTCGGCCTTCTTCGGGTCCCGGGAACGCAGCAGGTTGCGGATGAACTCACAGGCGTCCTGAGCCTGGTCCGGGGATGCGGTGAGGCCGGTGCCGATCGCCCATACCGGCTCGTAGGCGATCACGACCTTCTCCAGGTCGTCGGTGTGGATCTCGGCGAGATCGGTCAGGACCTGATGGGAAAGCACCGATTCGGTGTCACCCGACTCGCGCTCGTTCTGGGTCTCTCCGACGCAGAGGATCGGCTCGAGACCGGCCTCGATCGCCTTCGGGATTTTCCGGGCCAGCGCCTCATCGGTCTCGCCGAAGAGCTGGCGACGCTCCGAGTGGCCGAGGATCGTGCCGTCAACGCCGACGTCGAGGAGCATCGGAGCCGATACCTCGCCCGTGAAGGCGCCGGAATCCTCGTAGAACATGTTCTGGGCGCAGACCTTGACCGGGGTGCCGGCGCAGCGCTCGGCCACCCGCTGAAGGGCGAGCCACGGCGGGCAGAGCACGACTTCGGCACCGTCGGCTGACTGGGTTGGCAGGAAGGAGTCAAGGAACTCGTCGGCCTCGGAGGCGGTCTTGTTCATCTTCCAGTTGGCGGCTACATAGGGTCGACGGCTCAATTACTGCCTCTTTCCATTCGTTACTTGTCGTCCAGGGCGGCGACGCCCGGAAGTTCCTTGCCCTCGAGCAGTTCCAGCGAAGCCCCGCCCCCGGTCGAGACCCAGTCCACGTCACCGGTCAGGCCGAACTTCACCAGAGCAGCGACCGAGTCTCCGCCCCCGACCACCGTGAAGCCCGGCGCCGCGGCGACCGCTTCGGCCACGGTCCTGGTTCCGTCAGCGAAAGGATCGAGCTCGAAAGCGCCCATCGGTCCGTTCCAGAGCACCGTGCCGGCCGAGGCGACCCGTCCGGCGTAGTCGGCGGCCGATTTCGGCCCTATGTCGAGCCCCATCCAGTTGTCCGGAACGTCGACTCCGTCCAGCATCTCCGTGTCCGTGTCGGCGGAAAACTCCCTGCCCAGCGCCAGATCGGTCGGCAGGACCAGCTCGCAGTTGCCGGCGGCGGACTTGGCGAGCGCCTCACGGGCGAGCGGAATGTCATCGTCGTGGCAGAGCGAGCCCCCGATCGAATGGCCCTGGGCCTTGTAGAAGGGGAAGCACATCGCCCCGCCGATCAGGATCTGGTCGGCGATTTCGAGGAACCGGTCGATCACCCCGACCTTGTCTGAAACCTTGGCTCCACCCAGCACCACCACCAGTGGTCGTTTGGGGTCGGATGCGACCGAGGTCAGGTTCTCGACCTCCTTCTCCAGCAACAGACCGGCATACGCGGGAAGGTCGGTGGCGACCCCCGCCGTGCTGGCGTGAGCCCGGTGGGCGGCTCCGAACGCATCGTTCACGTACAGGTCGGCCAGCGAAGCCAGCCTCGCCGCGAGTTCCGGGTCGTTGTCCGTCTCGCCCGGCTCGTAGCGGGTGTTCTCGAGCAGGAGGATTCCCCCTGGCGCCAGTGCTTCTGCCTTCGCCTGCGAGTCTTCGCCGCCGACGTCGGCGGCCATTTCGACGGGTTTGCCGGTCAGTTCGGACAGGCGCTTTGCGGCCGGTGCGAGCGAAAGTTCCGGCACGACCTGCCCCTTGGGGCGGCCTAGATGGGAGCAGAGGATGACCTTCGCCTCCGCCCCGGTCAGAAAGTCGATGGTCGGCAGCGCGGCCCTGATCCGGGTGTCATCGGTGACCCGTTCCCCCTCGAGAGGGACGTTGAAGTCGACCCGGACCAGAACCCGCTTGCCGTCGACATCGGCGCCCGTTACCGACGCCTTGTCGAAAGCCATTTTCAGCTCCTCGCTGGAAGCTTCCTAGAGGACCTTGCCGAGCAGCTCGACGCAGCGGTTCGAGTAGCCCCACTCGTTGTCATACCAGGACACCGCCTTGATCAGTGTGCCGTCGCCGATCGCCTGGGTGCAGCCGGCGTCGAAGATTGACGAGTGCGGATCACCGACGATGTCGGTCGAAACGATCGGGTCCTCGGTGTAGGCGAGGATGCCCTTCAGCGGGCCCTCGGCCGCGGCCTTGACCGCGGCGTTGACCTCTTCTACCGAGGTAGCGCGGGAAGGAGTGAAGGTCAGGTCGACGACCGAACCGGTGATCACGGGCGCGCGGACCGCAAAGCCGTTCAGCTTGCCGGCCAGATCGGGCAGGACCAGACCGACGGCCTTGGCGGCCCCGGTCGTGGTCGGGATCAGGTTCTGCGCGGCGGCGCGGGCCCGCCGGAGGTCCTTGTGCGGCATGTCCTGGAGGCGCTGGTCCGAGGTGTAGGCGTGAATCGTGGTCATCAGGCCCTGCTCAATGCCAACCGCGTCGTTGATCGCCTTGGCGAACGGGGCCAGGCAATTGGTGGTGCAGGAGGCGTTGGAGATGATGTTGTGATTGGCCGGGTCGTAGTCGTCGAAGTTGACGCCGAGGGCCACGGTCACGTCCGGGTCGGTAGCCGGGGCCGAGATGATGACCTTCTTCGCGCCGGCGGTCAGGTGCTTGGCTGCGTCGTCACGCTTGGTGAAGAAACCGGTTGATTCGAGCACCACGTCGACGCCGAGGTCACCCCAGGGCAGGTCGGCCGGATCGCGTTCGGCCAGGACCTTGATCACCTTGCCGTCGACCGAGATTGATCCCTCGCCGGACGTCACTTCGGCGTCGAGGCGACCGAGGATCGAGTCGTACTTGAGCAGGTGCGCGAGAGTCTCGGTGTCGACCAGGTCGTTGATCGCGACGATGTCCAGATCAGCACCCGCCTCGTGCGCTGCCCGGAAAACGTTCCGCCCGATTCGACCGAAACCGTTGATTGCCACCTTGACGCTCATTCGCTACCGCCTCCTGAATAACTGGGTTGCCTTGGGGGGAAATGGGACTACAAGTAAATTCTACGGCCCTCCAAACTCTGATGCCGCCCGGTCCCCTACCTGCCCTGGCGGTTACGCCGCGGGGCCGGGCCGTGAGGCCGCGGGGCCGGCATGCCTCCCCGGGACCTCGTACTCGCTGCGCTCGTACACGGGAGTTTCCCGGGGACGCATGACCGACCCCACGGCCACCCGAACGCGGACCCGGCAACACCGTGACGCAGGTTCGGGCACCCCGCCGGTCACAAACCTGCGGCACCACCCGCGCGGCATCGGCCCGTGGAAGGCGAAACACATTTCCTGCAGACGACGCACAAAACTTGTTACACCGTGCGCTGCCGAGCCCGAACTTCTGGCGCCGCGCGAGCCTAGTCAGAGGAGACGGTGATCTCTATGTCGTGCCCGTCGGGATCGCGGAGGAAGGCCGAGTAGGAACCTGATCCGTGGGCGCTGGTCTCTCCCGGCTGGGCGACGTTTGAGCCGCCGGAATTCGTGCCGCCCTCCCAGGCCGCCTTGACCGCGGCGATTCCCGGGGCACCGAGGCTGACCATTGTCCCTTCGGCCCGGACACCGGTCCGGTCGGTGATGAAGAGGATCGGCCGGGAGATGCCGTATCCGACTGCGTTGGTCTCGTTCACGTGCCGACGCCAGCCGAGTGGCGAGAGCAGCGCGTCGTAGAAGGAGCAGGCGCGGGGAAGGTCTGAGACTTCGAGAACGATGTGGTGAATCACTTGCGTCAGGCTAGTGGAGATGCAACAAATCCGGAAGGTGACCGGATGCTGTATGGGTCCGTCGGGACTAGCTGCGCGGGGTCCAGCGGAAGTAGCGCAGCGCGATGATCAGACCGGCCAGTCCCCAGAGCGCGACTACCGCCAGCTCGCCCCACTCGAAGCCGGAACCGACGGTCTTCGGGCTGTAGGCACTGAAGAAGGCCTGGAAGAAGTCCCGTACCGGGAAATGGTTCGCGAAAGACAGGACGCCGTCGGGGATCTCGTTTTCGGGGATGAAGATCCCGGAAAGGAAATAAAGCGGCAGGGTGATTGCGTTGGTGATGGCCGAGGCCGCCTCCCGCGAGGGAATGATCACGGTGATCGCCAGGCCGAGGCAACAGAACGATGCCGCGCCGACCACCAGCGTGACGATCACGGCGGGGATGCGGTCCCAGGGGATCGGTGCGTCGTAGAGCAGCTTGCCGATCAGGGTGACCACGACGACCATGATGGCCGAGATCACAATCGCGTTTCCGACCCGGCCGGCGATGAACACCCAGGGCGGCAAGGGGGTGCCCCGGCCTCTTTTCAGGAGCCCCTCTTCCCTGGCGATCGTCACGTTCATCGCCAGGTTGACCATGGTGGCCGAGATCACCGCGAGGGTGATGATGGCCGGGATGTAATAGGTGGTGATCTTGACCCCGCCGAGGTCCTTGATCGTGTCGTCGCCGAAGATCGTCGCGAAGATCAGCAGGAACAGGACCGGCAGGAGCGCGGTGAAGAAGACCGAGGCCGGGTTCCGCCAGAACACCTTCTGGGCGAAGCGGAACTCGTGGAGTGCGAGCGAGACCTGCCTCATGCGTCGGTCAGCTCCAGGTAGACGTCTTCGAGACTCGGCCTCCGCACCTCGAGTTGCTGGATGTCGATCCCCTGCGCGATGGCCCAGGCGGTGATCCGGTTCAGGTCACTGACCGCCTCATGGGTGCTGACGCTTATCTCCAGCCTGCCGTCCTCGGCCGTTCGGTCGGACCGGGTCTGGCCGACACCCTCCAGGTCCGACAGATCGGTTCCGGGCGGCAGGACGAAAGTGATCGTGGTCGGCAGGCGCCGGCGATCGCCGAGGTTCTCGGGGGTGTCCAGGGCCACTATCTCGCCCTCGCTCATGATCGCCACCCGGTCGGCGAGGTACTGGGCTTCCTCCATGTAGTGAGTGGTGAGCAGGACGGTCTTGCCGAGGTCCCTCAGTCCGGCGACCATCTCCCAGGCCTGGCGGCGGGCCGAGGGATCGAATCCCGTGGTCGGCTCGTCAAGGAAGAGCAGGTCCGGATCACCGACCAGGGCGATTCCGACGTCGAGGCGCCGCTGCTGGCCTCCGGAGAGCTTGCGCGCGCGGGTGCCGGACTGCTCCTCCAGACCGACCAGCCCGATCACCTCGTCGACGTCCCGGGGGTTGCGGTAGTAGCCGGCGTACTGCTGGAGCGATTCGCGCACGGTGAGAACCGGCTCCAGGGTCGTGCTCTGGAGAACGATGCCGATCCGCTCGCGCCAGGCGGCGGTCGGACTGGCGGGATCCACTCCCAGCACGCTGACCTCGCCGGCGTCGCGGTCCCGGTAGCCCTCGAGAATCTCGACCGTGGTCGTCTTGCCGGCCCCGTTC
>JAGQUR010000115.1 GCA_020438395.1 Solirubrobacterales bacterium
TCGACGACTTCGCCCGGCTGCAGGCGATCGAGGATCTGGTCGCGGACTTCCTTGCGCTCCTCTTCGAGGACTGCGCGGCGGGAAAGCACGACGTTGTTGCGGCTGCGGTTGAGCTCGATGACCTTGCACTCGAGCGTCTGGGACATGAACTCGTCCAGGTTGTGGACCCGGCGGATGTCGACCAGCGAGGCGGGCAGGAATCCGCGGATGCCGAGATCCAGAATGAGTCCACCCTTGACGACCTCGATCACATTGCCCTCGACCGGCTGGCCGGATTCGGCGGCAGCTTCGATCTTGCGCCAGGCCTTCTCGAAGCGGGCACGCTTCTTGGAGAGGATCAGGCGGCCTTCGGAGTCTTCCTTGGTGACGACGAGGGCGTCGATCTCTTCGCCGAGCTCGACCTCTTCGGAGGTGTCGACGTTCTTGCGGATCGAGAGCTCGGAGGCGGGGATTACGCCTTCGGACTTGTAGCCGATGTCGAGCAGCACTTCGTCACGGTCGATGCGGACGACCTTGCCGTTGACGACGTCGCCTTCCTCGAAGGAGACGATGGTCGCTGCGTAGTTAGGAATGATCCGGCCGTCAACATTGATCAGCAGGCCGTTTGAGCCTTCGACCGGAACCCCCTCTGGGGCGGGTTGGAGTGTGGTTTCAGTAGTAGTCACAGTCCGGGGATGATGGCAGAACGAAGCCGAACCCGCGTCCCAGTCCCCTCAAGGCCAGGAGTGGGTTGCTTTGTACGTCACATGGACGGGTAAACCGCCCCACTTCCCAAGGTCGGCGGCATTCGCGGGCAGGTTCGCCTCGGGTACCCTGCTGCGAATGGCGAAACGGGCGACAAAGCGTGGTGACGAGCGGACGGATCTGAGCGGTTCCCGCGACGTTCTCATTTGTGGAGCCAGCTTCGCCGGCCTGATGGCTGCCCGGCAGCTGGCCGGTTCGGGAGCCGATGTTCTCGTCATCGACCGCTACGAGATCGGCGAGCGCCAGACCTCCGCCTGCGCGATCCCGACCGCCTGGCTCGAGGAGCTGGGCCTGATCGAGTCCGAGAAGCAGCGATTCGACTCGGTCCTGATCCACACCGCCCACGGTTCGATCCGTCTGCCCGTGCCCTGGTCGTTCTCCACCTTCGACTACCCGACCTTCTGCGAGATGCTCTGGGAACAGTGCGACGCGGAATTCGAAACGGCCAAGGTCAATGGCAAAGCCGATGCCGATGGGAGAGCCGAAGTCAGCCGCAGAGCCGAAACCAATGGCGACGGCGCCCACCACATCGGCACCGATCGCGGGATCATTTCCTCGCCCCTGGTGGTCGACTCTCTCGGCTGGAAGCGGGTCCTTGCAGGCGGTGCCCACTACCAGCCGCCGGATGCCCCGCTCTCACGTGGTCTCGAAGTACACCCACCCGGTGGCAATGTGGACCTGGAGGTCTTCATCAACCGGCGCTATGTGCCGGCCGGCTACGGCTGGTCATTCCCGGCCGACGACGAGGTCCGGGTCGGGGTCGGCTCTTTCGACCCGTATTTCCCGGTCCGCCCCACCACCGACCTGCTCGCCGATGACATCGAGGTCGGAAAATCGGCCTACCAGGGCAACTGGATCCCCCACAAGCTGCGTCCTGCCACCGCGGACGGCATCTTCTTCGCCGGCGACTCGGCCGGCCACTGTTTCCCCCTGACCGCCGAGGGCATCCGACCCGCCCTCTATTTCGGCGCCGCCTTGGGCATGCAGCTGCGCGAAGTGGTCGAGGGCAAAGCCACCCGTGACCAGGCCCTCGCCGACTACCACGACTTCAGCGCCGGCCACCAGTGGGCCTTCGACTGGCTGCTCCGCGCCCAGAAGCTCCTGCCGAAGATCCACCCCCGCCTGGTCAAGCCAACCCTCGCCGCCTCCTTCAGGACGGCAGGCTCGGGCGACTACGCCTTCAACAAGTACCTGAACATCGCCCCACCGGAGTTCGCCACCCTGGCTACCAGGGCCCTTGTCGCCGGCAGACCTCCGGTTGCGACGGCCTGACGACCGGCAGGCACTCCGTCACCCTGACCTGACGACCGGTAGGTGCGAATTGCCCCCGATATATGGGGGAAATCCGCACCGGGCGACCCTAGCGTTCTACGAAGTAGCTGCCCGATTCGTGGCCGCCCGAGAAGTAGCGGCTGGTGATCGTCTTCTTGCGGGTGAAGAACTCGACGCCGTCGGGGCCGTGGGCGTGGAGGTC
>JAGQUR010000116.1 GCA_020438395.1 Solirubrobacterales bacterium
GAAGCAGCGCGGGGCGGAGATGTCCTCCAGGTTGATCCCGCCGAAGGTCGGGGCCATCAACTCGACCGCGCGGACGATCTCATCCGGATCCTTGGTGTTCAGGCAGATCGGGAAGGCATCCACGCCGGCGAATTCCTTGAAGAGCATCGCCTTGCCCTCCATGACCGGCATCGCTGCCTCGGGGCCGATGTCACCGAGCCCGAGCACGGCGGTGCCGTCGGAGACGACCGCGACCGTGTTCTTCTTGATCGTGTACTCGAAGGCGAGCTGCCGGTCCTGATTGATGGCCGTGCAGACCCGGGCCACACCGGGGGTGTAGGCCATCGAGAGGTCGTCGCGGGTCTTCAGCGGATACTTGTTCTCGACGGAGACCTTGCCACCGCGATGCATCTGCATGGTGCGGTCCGTGTATTCCATGACCCGGGCGCCCCGGATCGAGCCCAGAGCCCGGAGGATCCGCTCCCAGTGAGGCTGGTCGACGGCGTCGATCGTGAACTCGCGAACCCGCTTGTCCTCGGCCCCGGCCCCGGGGATCAGGTCCACGCCTACGAGCTGCCCGCCAGCTCCCGCTACGGCCGCGGTCAGCTTGCCGAGAGGCTCCTGACGGGCATCTAGTTCGACGCGGACGGTGACGCTGTACTGGGCGGAAACGGGTGGCATCGGACCATCATATGAGGGTCCAGTGAGAGGGCCGGTCCCGACTGCTCCAGCACCTATGATCGTCCGGTGCCCGAAGAGAACCCTTCCCTTTTCCTGATCGACGGCAACAGCATGGCCTACCGGGCCTTCTTCGCCCTGCCGGACTCGATGGCGACGGCGGACGGACGTCCGACCAACGCGATCTTCGGGCTCGCCTCGATGCTGGTGAAGCTGATCGCCGACTACCGGCCGCGACAGATCGCCGTGGCCTGGGACGCCGGCATGTCGGGCCGGGAAGTCGTCTACCCCGAGTACAAGTCACACCGTCCCCCGAAACCGGACCTGCTCCGCCAGCAGTGGCCGCAACTGCTCGAGATGGTCGAGGCCTTCGGATACACGAACGTCAAGGTGGACGGCTACGAAGCCGACGACGTGATCGCGACCCTGACCCGGCAGGCCAGCGCCGTGGACATCCCCGTCGTGGTTGTCACCGGTGACCGCGACGCCTATCAGCTGGTCACCGACACGGTTCAGGTGATGAGCACCTCGAAGGGCGTGACCGAGACCAAGCTCTACGACCGTGAGGCGGTCAAGGAACGCTACGGCGTGTACCCGGAACTCGTGACCGACCTGATGGGCCTGCGCGGCGACACCTCCGACAACATTCCGGGCGTTCCCGGAATCGGCGAGAAGACCGCCGCCCAGCTGCTCGACCAGTTCGGCTCGCTGGAGAGGATCCTCGCCAGCGTGGACGAGATATCCGGCAAGAAGCGCAAGGAGAACCTGACCGAATTCGCCGAGGACGCCCGCATCTCGAAGCAGCTCGCGACCATGGACTTCGAGGTGGAGACCGGGGTCGACATCGACGAGTTGATGGCGCAGGTTCCCGACCGCGAGGGTCTGCGGGCCTTCATGACCGAATTCGAGCTCCGCGCCGCCATGAAACGGCTGGAGGAGGCGCTCGGCGACGAGGAGATCCCGGGCGTCTCGGAGGAGGCTCCGGCCCCGGCCGAGGTCGAGGTTTCGACGGGCGGCATCGAGGACCTGGCCGACGGTCCGATCGCGGTCGAGCTCTACGGGGGCTGGGCGGCAACCGATGGAAAGAAAGTGGTCGGCGGCGAGGCCTCGGCCGAAGAGTTCGCGGACATGGTTCAGGGCAAGCCGCTGATCGCCCACGACGTGAAGGCGGTCGGCGGTGAGCGAGTCGGACTCCTGGCTGCGCTCGAAGCAACCGGCAAGGGCCCGGTGATCAGCCACGACACCCTGGTTGCCGCATACCTGCTCGAACCCTCGAGGCGGAACTACCACCTGGATGAACTGGCGGTCCAGGCAGGATTGGCGCCGTCGGGGGTGGACGGCGACGACGGCCAGATGTCGCTGATCGCCGACGAACAGGAAACCGGTTCGATCGCTCCCGAGATCGCTGCCACGGTCTGGAACCTCGCAAAGGACCAGCGGCCGAAGCTGGAGGAGGCGGGGCTTCTCGACCTGCTCGAACAGGTGGAGCAGCCGTTGATCCGGGTGCTCGCCGCAATGGAGCGGATCGGTCTCAAGCTCGACACCGACCGGGTCGCGGAGATGGCATCCGGACTGGAGGACCGGATCCTCGAGTTGGAACGCGAAATCCACGAACTGGCCGGGCATGAGTTCACGATCGGCTCGCCGCAACAGGTCGGCCAGGTGCTTTTCGAGGAGCTGGGCCTGACCCGCAAGCGACGGGGCAAGACCGGATTCTCGACCGACGCGCGGGTGCTTGCCCAGATCCGCGAAGAACACGCGATCGTCGCCCTGATCGAGGAGTGGCGCGAGCTGACCAAGCTGAAGAACACCTACCTGGAGCCGCTACCGGCCGCGATCGATCCGGCGACTGGCCGGGTCCACACGACCTTCATGCAGACCGCCGCCCCGACCGGGCGGATCTCCTCGATCCAGCCGAACCTTCAGAGCATTCCGATCCGCTCCGAGGTTGGCCGGCCCCTTCGGGGCTGCTTCGTGGCCGAGCCCGGCAACCTGCTCACCTCGCTGGACTACAGCCAGGTGGAACTTCGGGTGCTCGCCCACGTCGCCGACGAAGAAGTCCTCAAGGGTTTCTTCCGGGCCGGGGAAGACGTGCATTCCGCGACCGCCGCCCAGGTCTTCGAGATCGACCCGGGAGAGGTCACCGAGTCGCAGCGCTCCAAGGCGAAGATGGTCAACTTCGGGATCGTCTACGGCCTGACCGGGTTCGGGCTGGCCGACCGGCTCAACATCCCCCGGGCCGAGGGCGAGGAATTCGTCAAGCGCTACCACGAGCGTTTTCCGGCGGTGACCGCCTTTCGCGAGCGGGTGGTCGAGGAAGCGACCGAGACCGGCTTCGTCAAGACCCTGCTCGGCCGACGGCGCCCGCTGCCGGAACTCCGCTCGAACCAGGCCCAGGTCAGGGCCCAGGGGGTGCGGTTGGCCATGAACACGGTGGTGCAGGGCACCGCTGCCGACATCATCAAGATCGCGATGATCCGCTCTCACGAGGCGCTGCTCGACGAGGACCTCTCGAGCCGGCTGGTCCTTCAGATCCACGACGAGCTGCTGTTCGAGGGCCCGGCCGGGGAGACCGAAGCGGTGACCGAACTGGCCCGGCGGGAAATGGTCGGAGCCTTCGATCTCGATCCGCCCCTGGAAGTCGACGCCGGCTCGGGCGAGAGCTGGCTGGCCGCGAAGTAACCACGCAAGGGGACTGAGCCGTGAGTTCCGCCCTGGTTGCCCTGCTGATCGTCCTGGTGGGCGTCCTCTTCGCCGCACAGGCACCAATCAACAGCGGTCTCGGTCGTTCGACCGGACCGCTCGCTGCGGCCTTCGTCAGCTTCTCGGTCGGCACGGTCGCGCTGTTTTTGATCTGCCTGGCCGGGGGAACCCTCGGCGGACTCGGGTCGCTCGGCGACGCGCCCGCATGGCAGTTGACGGGCGGCCTGATCGGTGCCACGTATGTCGCCCTGGCGACGATCACCATCTCCCGGATCGGGGCCGGGGTGATCGCGGCGACCACGATCACCGGCCAACTGGCCTGCTCGGTGGTCATCGACCACTACGGCTGGTTCGGGATCGAGGTTCACGATGTGACGGGTCCACGGGTGCTCGGTCTCCTGCTCCTGCTCGTCGGCGCCCTGGCCATGCTCTACAGCCGTGAAGAAGCTTCCTCATCGGCCCCGGTCGCCGACCGCCGCGAACGGGCGATCTACGTGGGCCTGATCTTCGTCTCGGCCGTCATGGTCGGCTTCCAGCATCCGATCAACAGTCAGCTCGCGACCCACGTCGGTGATTTCCCCGCGGGTTTCGTCAACTTCGCAGTCGGCACCGCCGTCCTCTGTCTGCTGGTGTTCCTGACCGGCAAGTCCCCGGGATTGCGGAGGATCGGCGATCCGCGTTTCTACTACTACCTCGGTGGCCTGATCGGAGTGGTCGTCATAGTCTCGTCGCTGGCCGCGGTGACCGAGATCGGCGCAGAGGGGTTGACCGCGGCTCTGGTAACCGGCCAGTTGATCGGCTCGCTGATCCTCGACCGCTTCGGCGCCTTCGGCCTCAAGCGCATTCCGGTGAACGCGGTGCGCCTGGCTGCCGCGGCCGCCCTGCTGGCCGGAACCCTCCTCGCCACCGGCTGAGGAAGATCGACTCAGGCTGACGGGGTGTGCTTCAGGCTGCGGTACTCCTCAGGCTGCGGTACTCCTCAGGCTGCGGTACTCCTCAGGCTGCGGTACGCGTCAGGCCGAGGTGCGTCGCAGCGAGTCCACGGTGTGGTAGCAGGCCTGCGCCGCTTCGTTGCCCTTGGTCAGCAGATGATCGAAGAAGAACGCCCGGTGCACCTCATGCTCGTGGAACTCGTGCGGCGTCAGGACGACGGACAGGATCGGCACACCCGTATCGAGCTGTACCCGCATCAGGCCGCTAATCACCGCGTCGGCCACGAACTCGTGCCGGTAGATACCGCCGTCGACGACCAGCCCCGCGGCGACGATCGCGTCATAGCGGCCGCTTTCCGCCAGCCGCTTGGCATGCAGGGGGATCTCGAAGGCCCCCGTCACGTTGACTATTTCAATGCTGGACTCGGGATGACCCAGCTCGCCGGCCTCGGCGATGAAGCCGGTCGCGATTCGATCAACCAGATCCTTGTGCCACGACGACTGGATGAGGGCTACCCGGACCTCAGCTGCTCGGTCTTCGTTCATGTCCGTCATCCTAGCCGCGTTGCCCGCTCCTTCCCCGAAGTCCCTCCACCCGGGCCGGGGCCGATCCGGAGGACGGGATCCTCCGGCCACGATCGAATTTCCCGGGCGGCACCCGAATGTCCCCGGGCGATGCCGATCGGGGCTAGGATCGAACCATGTTGTTCGGAAAAGAGCACGTCGATCGTTATCGGGCCACCGATGGGGAAGAGGGACATGACTGGCAGGGCACCCACACCCTGCTGCTCACCACCACGGGGCGAAAATCCGGCCAGCAGCGGACCACGCCGTTGATCTATGACCCGGTCGGCGATGCCTACGCGATCGTCGCCTCGAAGGGCGGTGCGGACGAGCCTCCCGCCTGGTACCTGAACCTCTCGGCAGAGCCATCGGTCGAGGTGCAGGTCAAGGCCGACAGGTTCACGGCGAATGCCCGCACGGCGAGTGCCGAGGAGAAGGCGGAAATCTGGCCGCAGATGGTCGAGCAGTGGCCCGCCTACAACGACTACCAGGCGGCGACCGAGCGCGAGATCCCTATCGTCCTGCTCGAACGGGCCTGATTCAACGGGTCTGACCGCAGCGGGCCGGCAGGCCTTCCCCGGCCGATCAGGCCGGGCCCGGGGTTTCCGACTCGACCGAAGCCTCCGTCTGCGGGGTGCCGGTTGCGGCGTCGGCGGGTGGCCGCTGGCGGCGGGAAAGCAGGATGAAAGGGAGCGCGGCGACCGTGATCATGGCCCCATACAGGTACGAGGTCGCATAGCCGGACGTGTCGGCCACCTGGCCCAGGGCCGGCTGGACCACAACTCCGCCGGACGATCCGAGCATCGAATCGAAGGAGAGGATCGTCGCTCGCTGCCGGGATGGGATCATTCCGTTGATGTACGACTGGCGGATCGGGGTTGACGCCGAGAAGAGCATGGCCCAGATCGCGATCAGCCCCACGGCGACCCAGAACTGCCCGATCACCCCGATCAGGGTCAGGGTCAGGGCCCCGAGGCCGACCGCCAGAAGGAGGGCGGAGGTGCGGAGCCGGAAAAGGTGACGGATCCGCGGCGCGAGAAAGCCGCCGACGATCTGGGAGCCCGCGACCAGCGCGGCGGTGATCCCGGCGATTCCATACGCCTTCGGGTCTCCGACCAGTTCCAGCAGGTAGGGCTGGAGCGCGTAGAACGCGTAGAAGCTCACTCCGGCGGTAAACGGAGCGGCAAGCATGATCCACTTGACCGACGGCACCTTCCACCCGTATTTCACGGAGTTTCGTGCGATCTCCCGCATCTCGCCGACCGTGCTCTCGGCCCGGCGAGGCTCGAAGCCGATGTCCTTCATCGCGAACGAAGCGAAGAAGAACATGACCACCAGCACCGCCGCCCGCATCAGGAACGGAACTCCGAGGCTGGTGATCTGGGCCACATAGCCGCCGGCGACCGAGCCGGTCAGCATCCCGATCCCGGTCACGATCTGTCCCCGTCCGAAGACCCGCTCCAGATCCCCGGTGAAGCCCGTTGCATCGAGGGCGTCGACCAGCCAGGCCTCGACCGCACCGGAGAAGAAGGTGAACCCGAGACCGAGCAGCAGGGAAACGAGCGCCCAGGCCCAGAACGGGCCGCTTATGTCCCAGAGCATCACGTAGAGCAGGGTCGTCGCCATCAGGGTCAGGGTTCCGGCCATATAGGAGACCCGCCGCCCGATCGTGTCGGCGACTACGCCGGTCGGGATCTCGAAGATCACCATGCCGGCGGTGAAGAATGCGTTCGCGGCGAAGGCCTCGAGGTTGGAGAGCCCCGCATCGAGCAGGAAGATCGTGTTGATCCCCCAGATGAAAGAGGCGGCCAGGGTGTTGCCCAGCATCAGGGTCAGATAGACCCGCTGGACCTTCTCCGACGAGGAGGTCACAGGTGGACGGTACCCGTTGTCGGTCGGCTAACCTGCGGGCATGACCAAGGTGAGGAGACTTCTGGCGTTGTTTCTGGTGCTCGCGCTCGGGGCCGGTATTGCGGCCTGCGGGTCGGATTCCGATTCCGGTGATTCGGACCCGAACGGGATCGAAGGAGTGACCTGGCAAGTGATGAACCTCGCGACCCAGGGTGCGGCGACGAGCCTCCCGCAGGGGATCAAGCCTCCGACTCTCGAGATCAGCGACGGCAGGGCCCAGGTCTTTGCCGGCTGTAACAGTGGCTCCGGCGATGCGGAAGTCGGCGACACGACGATCACCTTCGGGGCAATCGCCATGACAAAGAAGTCATGCGGCCAGATCCAGAACCAGGTTGAATTCCTGGTCAACCAGGTGCTTCAGGGCAAGACGACCTACAGCGTGAACGCGGACGGCAACCTGATCATCGAAAAGGGCAACGACAGCCTCGTTTACACCAAGGGCTGATCTCCGGCCGGCCGGCTAGATCCCGGTTGCCTCGCGCCCCCGTCTCACCAAGCGTCAAATCTGAGGCTGAGACTTCACGGATCGTCCACTTTCGCTCGCTTTGGCGGGCGTTAGCCTGAGGTAGTCCAGCATTTCCCCCGAGGAGGCTTTCGCATGACCGTCATCACCGAAACCGGAACGACCACGATGAAGAACTACGTTGGCGGCCAGTGGGTCGACGCCGAAGGGGCCGAACTCCACGACGTGATCAACCCTGCCACCGGCGAGGCCATCGCCCGGGTCCCCTTTTCCTCGGCTGCCCATCTTGACGATGCCGTTCGCAGCGCCCGGGAGGCCCTTCCGGCCTGGCGCGGGGTCAGCACGATCGCCCGGGCCAGGATGCTCTTCACTCTCCGCGAGAAGCTTGAGGCCCGCAAGCACGAGATCGCCCGGCTGGTCGTGACCGAGATGGGCAAGACCCTGCCGGACGCGACCGCCGAAGTGGGCCGCATGATCGAGATGGTCGAGGCTGCAACTGCGATCCCGACCACGATGCAGGGCAAGGTGCTCGAGGATGTCGCCCGGGGGGTGGACGCCGAGACGATCCGCCAGCCGGTCGGTGTCTGCGGAATCATCGCCCCCTTCAACTTTCCCGCCATGGTGCCCTTCTGGTTCCTGCCGTTCGCGATCGCCTGCGGCAACACGGTGGTCCTCAAGCCCTCCGAGCAGGTCCCGATGACCCAGCAGTTCGTGTTTGGGATCATCGACGAGCTCGACCTGCCCGACGGGGTAGTCAACCTCGTCAACGGCAGTCGCGAGGTGGTGGAGGGGATGCTCGACCACCCGGATATCGACGCGATCTCTTTCGTCGGCTCGGCCCCGGTCGCCAAGCTGGTCTATGAGCGTGCCGCCCAGACCGGCAAGCGGGTCCAGGCGCTCGGCGGTGCCAAGAACCACATGGTGATCTGCCCCGATGCGGTGGTCGAACCCACCGTCAACGGCCTGATCGGTTCCGGCTTCGGGGCCGCGGGCCAGCGCTGCATGGCCGGCTCGGTGATCGTCACCGTCGGCTCCGCGCACGATCACGTGATACCCGCCCTGGTCGAGGAGTCGAAGAAGCTTCACGTCGGCAACGGACTCGACGAAGGCACCGATGTCGGCCCGGTCATCTCCTGCGACGCCAGGGACCGGATCAACAGCTGGATCGACCGGGCAGTCAAGGACGGGGCAGAGGTGTTGCTGGACGGGCGCAGCCCCGACGGTGCCGACCCCGAAGGCTCCTACGTCGGTCCCACCATCCTCGACAAGGTAAAGAAGGACGACCCGATCGTCTCCGAAGAAGTGTTCGGCCCGGTTCTCGCGGTGGTCAACGTGGACACTCTTGAAGAAGCGATCGAGACCGTCAACGCCAGTCCCTTCGGGAACGGCGTATCGATCTTCACCGAATCCGCCTCGGCGGTCCGCAAGTTCCGCCACGACGTCGAGGTTGGCATGGTCGGCGTCAACATCGGCGTCGCCGCCCCGGTCGCCTTCTTCCCCTTCTCGGGCTGGAAGGCCTCATTCCTCGGCGACCTCCACGCCCACGGCCTCGACGGAGTCGAGTTCTTCACCC
>JAGQUR010000117.1 GCA_020438395.1 Solirubrobacterales bacterium
TGCCCTCACCGGTCTTCATTTCGGCAATCGCACCGTCGTGCACGACCATGCCGCCGATCAGCTGAACGTCGTAGTGACGCTGGCCGAGGGTACGCCACGCCGCCTCCCGGGTCAGAGCGAAAGTCTCCGGAAGCAGGTCATCGAGCGACTCTCCGTTCTTCGCCCTTTCGCGGATCGAGTTCGCTTCCTCGAGCAGTTCCGAGTCCTCGAGCTCCTTCATTTCGGGCTCGATCCGGTTGATCGACTCGACCCGTTTCTCGTATGCCTTGAACTTGCGCCCCTCCCCCATCCTGAGCGCACGGTCGATTAGCTGAATGGCCATGCGACAAGGTTAGCCGCTCGGCTTCACCGCCGACTAAAGCCTGCAAGACGAAGGGGCCGGATTTCCGGCCCCTCCGCACTTCTCTCCTCTTTCTCCCGACTACAGGCCGGGCTGAGCGCCTCCGGTTTCGCGTCCCTGGAGGCGATTTACAAGCTTTCGCGTTTCCCTCCTCTTCCTTCTCTTCTCCCTGTGCCGCTTGACCTGGCGGCGCATGTCCTCCGCGAGTTCGTGGATTGTGTGTGTCATCTCGGGGCTCGCCTCATGGGCGTGGAGCGTCACCCCCTTCAGATGAAGCGTCGCCTCGGCCACGAACTTGTCGGAAATGGCCGGGTTCTGCTCCTCGGAGACGACAACTTCGAGGCGGGCAAGCGACGAAACCTGTTCACCAAGCCGCTTGAACCGCTGGGTCACCTGCTCGCGCAAATCGTCGTTGACTTCGACGTTGCGACCACGAATCTCGATTCGCATGGGACCTCCTGGCGGGGTTGTGTTCCTTTGGCCGATGGTAGCCGGGTAACAGGACGTTGACAAGTGGGTGAAATACGGATTTCGGAATATGCGGCTCGATTTCAGAGTCGCCGGGTGAAGGTGAGCGCCGAAATCCGACCCGCCCCCGCCTGCCGGAGAACCCCGGCGGCGACTGCCAGGGTCGCACCCGTCGTCATGACATCGTCGATCAGGAGCACGCTTCTTCCGCCGAGAGTTCTCCCGGCGTCCTCGAGTGCCCTGATGTCGGGGGGATCAGCGAGCCGTCCGGCCCGCCCCCGGCCCCTCTGTCGCCCGGAACCGCATCTGACCAGAACCTGCTCCCCGGGGAGTTCGAGCCCGGTGACTGCGGCCACCTCCGTCGCCAGCAGATACACAGGGTCGAAGCCACGCATCCAGGTCCTGAGCCTGGCCGGCGGGACCGGAACCGCGAGAGAGCCGCCCCCGGGAGCCCCGAGCGCATCGCCCATGAAGCCGGCGATAAGCGGAGCGAGACCCGTCAGGCGACGGAACTTGAACGCCGCCAGGAGCTGCCGCGGCGCCCCGTCGTGGTCAGCGCAGGAGGTGATCCGGTCCACTCCTTCCGGTGGATCACCGCGCAGCACCGGGGAACGGTTGATCTCCCTCATGCAGCTGCCGCAAAGGAGTACCTCCGGGTCCAATCCCCGCCGACAGAGCGGACAAAGCGAAGGAACGAGAAGTCTGAACGGAGTTTGCGCTGGCATCCCCCAAGACTGGCCGCAGGAAGCTCAAGCGGGGCGCTACGGGTGCAACAAGTTTCAGTCCCGGGTGGGACCGAGGAGACCGCCGGCGAGGAATGCGCCCTTTTCGAGTGACGAGCGGCCGAGCAGCACCGCCTCGCGCACGCCTGCTCCGGCGCCGATCGAGCAGCCCTCGCCCAGAACCAGCGGCCCGACGAGCTGCGCGCCCTCACCGATGCGGGCCCCGTCACCGATCAGCACGGGGCCGTCTATCTCGGCGCCTTCGACTCCCTCGACCTCCCCCGCCACCCAGACCTCGGGCAGAATCTGCTTTTCGGGAAGACCGAGATCGACGTCGCCGAAGAGCCCGTCGAAGTTGCTCTGGATCAGTTCGTCGATCGTGCCGATGTCGTTCCAGTAGGCGTCGGTCTCATGCGCGTAGAAGTCGATGCCGGCATCGAGCAGGGCGGGAAAGACGTCGTAGGCCCAGTCCGCGAATTCGTCGGGATGACCGGGCGCCATCAGCTTGCTTGCACCGGGCGCGGGAAAGAAGTCGAAGATCTCCCGGTCGAACATGTAGATGCCACAGTTGGCGAGATCGGAAAGCGCCTCGTCGGGGTCCGGCTTCTCCTGGAATCCCTGAATGCGTCCGGCCTCATCGGTGATCACCACACCGAATTCCGAGGTGTCCGTTACCCGCCGGGTCGCCAGCGTCGCGATGCCCCCGTGGGAGCGGTGGAACTCGCGCATCGCGGCGAGGTCGATGTCGGTCATGGCGTCGCCGGATATGACCAGGAAATCGTCGTCGAAGAAGTGGGAAGCGTTGCGGACCCCGCCGGCGGTGCCGAGCAACTCTTCTTCATGGCTGTAGGTGAGCTCGATGCCGAAGTCCCGTCCGTCGCCAAAATGCCCCTTGATCACGTCGGGGTACCAGTGGATGTTGGCGATCACCTCGGTGAAGTCGTGGCGAGCCAGAAGATCGATGATGTGTTCCATCACCGGCCGGTTGAGGACGGGAACCATCGGCTTGGGCACTGAGCGAGTGACTGGCCTGAGCCTCGTGCCCAGTCCGGCGGCCAGCACCATTGCCTTCATCAGGTCTTGCCCAGGCGCCGCTTGAAGTTCTGGATTTCGTCGACCGGGATGGGGTCGACTCCGCGCAGGGATGCCACCTCGACAGACACGAGGTCACCGAACATGACCGACCAGAACAGCCGTTCCGACCGGGTCTCGCCTGAGGTCTCCACTTCGAAGACCTGGGCGCCTGTCTTCTCGATCGATTCCGCCGTCAGCTTCATGCGGCGACGCTCGCGGGCCGACTGACCCGAATCGGTGAGAAAGATCGCGCCGAGTCCGCCGCTTCCCTTCGACCACGCCTCCATCAGATTGTGGTTTGCCTCGGGAATCTCGGCCGCAAAGGCGAGTTGTTTCGCGTTCTCGTTGAACTGGTTGGCCCAGCGCCTGGCCGGGGCCGTTGTGAGGCTTGCTCCGTGCACGACAACAGGAGTGTCCCCTATTTGCGAGGCAAGTGCTCTCGCGAGAGGCTCCATGTCGGCCTTGCAGGAGTCTAGAAAGTCGGCCGCCTGCTCCAGTTCGCGTCGCACGTCCGGCGCCACGCCAGCCAGGTGGGCGACGTAGGCGGCGACCACGGTCATGTATCCGACGGTCATTCTCGGCTGGAAGAACCCGGGAAGGCCGACCACGCCGATTCCGGCGTCCCGTGCCCTGGCGCCGAGTTCTCCGCCGGTTCCCGCCACCCAGCGGTGGGTGCCGGCCTCGCCGGCATCCTTGAAGGAAGCGATCGTTTCCTCGGTGTCACCGGAGTAGCTCGAGGCCAGGACGGCCCAGTCGGCGGTGACCCACTTGGGCAGCCCGTAGGTCCGGGAAACGACCATGGGGCCGGTCAGGCGGTTGTCGAGAATTCCTCTCGCAAGCTCGGCTCCAATGGCCGATCCACCCATGCCGCAGACGACGAATCCCGCCGAGGGGCGTGCCTTGAGACTGGCCGAATCGGCTCGCCAGAGCGCGTCCCTGATGTGGTTGGGGATGTCGAGTACGTCCTCAAGCATTAACGACCTCACCGGTCTGATTCTTGCCAAGGACTTCATC
>JAGQUR010000118.1 GCA_020438395.1 Solirubrobacterales bacterium
CCGGCCGAGACCACGACAGCTCCGCCGCAGCCCAGTTCGATTGCTTCCCGGACCGCCGGGGTCACCGCCGGGGCCGGCACGGCGACTACAACGGCATCGACCGGGGCGGGGAGATCGAGCAGGGAAGGGAAACAGCGGTGGCCGTGGACGCTCTCTCGGCCGGGATTGATCGCGAAGACTTCGCCGGGAAAGCCGGCCTCGTCCAGATTTCGGACCACCGTGTCCCCATAGGAGCCGGGCCGTTCGGTCGCCCCCACGACGGCCACCGAGCGAGGGGTCAGGAGCGGGGTGGGTCGGATTTCCGTCATATCTGCCGGAAATCCGACCAACCGCGGGGATCCGCGAAAGGCCGGGGTTCTGTGGGCCGGTTTTTCGTCATGGTTGCCGGAAATCCGACCCGCTACTGGATCAGGGCCTCCACGCCGCGCTTCTCCAGTCCGCGGGCGATGATCAGCCGCTGGATCTCGGAGGTTCCCTCCCAGATCCGGTCAACTCGCAACTCGCGCAGGAACCGTTCCGCGACGTTGTCGCGGCGGTAGCCGCGGCCGCCGAAGATCTGCACGCAGCGGTCGGCGCATCGCCAGGCCGCCTCGGAGACGAAGAGCTTGGCCATCGAGGCCTTGTTGTGGCAGATCTTCGGGTCGGCGCCGGCATCGATCATCCTCGCGACTTCCAGCGTGAGCAGCCGGCCCGCCGCGGCGTCGGCCGCGGAGTCGGCCAGGGGGAAGGAAACCCCCTGGTAGTCCATGATCCGGGAGCCGCCCTGCTCACGGTTCACGGCCCAGTCGACGGTCTCATCCAGCAGCCGCCACATCGAGCCGATGCCGCGGGCGGCGATGCCGAGCCGCTCTTCGGCGAACCAGGCCTTCTGGACCTCGTCGCCGCCGCCGATCCCGCCGATCACATCGTCTTCGGCGACTTCTACGTCAGTGAACTGGATGGTGGGGTGGCCGTCCGGATAGGAATGGGTGAAGCCCGGGTCATCGATCGTTTCGACTCCGCCCAACGACTTGTCGACTACGAAGAGGGTGGGTAGAAGTTCGCCGTCCTCTTCGAGATTGGCCATCACCACCAGCACGTCGGCAACGTCGCCGGAGGTCACGAACCACTTCTCGCCATTGATCCGGAAACCGGCGTCGGTACGGACTGCGGTGGTCTCGATTCCGGAGGGGTCGGAGCCGGCGTTCCTCTCGGTCACGGCATATGCGTCCCGGGTCTCGCCGCGGAGCAGCGGCTTCAGCCATTTCTCGACGTGCTTCTCCGAGGCGAGGTCCCAGACGTTGTAGCCGTTGGGGATGTGCCAGGAGATCGCGTTGGTCGAGCGGCCCAGTTGTTCCTCGACCAGGAACCACTCGACTTTCGACCAGCCCTGCCCGCCGTTTTCGGGCTTGTGGAGGCCGCCGGTCAGACCGGCCTCGAGGGCCTTCTCCTTGACGATCCTTACCGCCTCGTCCGGCAGCCGTCCGTGAAGCAGTTCGGCTTCCTCCTCGAGTGGGATCAGCACCTCGTCCACGTACTTCCGGGCCCTCCGCTGAAGATCGACAGCGGCCTCGTCGAGGCCCTCCAGTTCGGGGATTGTGACGGTTTCGTTCATGTGCTCCCTCGCCGATCTCGTTTAGCCAAGCGGAATGTCTCTGAGACTACATGCGATTGACTACAAGGTCAACCAGCGCTAGTATCGCCCCAAGGCAGCGAACCAGAGGAGCGAAATCGGAATGGTCAACGGCAGCGGCACCAGGAGTAACGGTTCGGGCAGCCTCCCCCTGAGCCCGGAAGATGTGGCCCTGGCCCTGCGACCTCTCGAGACCGCCTCGATGCTTCCGCCAGCCGCTTTCGTCGACCAGGAAGTCTTCGACTGGGAGATGAAGAATCTGTTCCACGATGGCTGGATCTGCCTCGGCCATGTCTCGCAGGTAGACGGGCAGGGCAAGTTCATCCGTCGCGAGATCGGGCCCGACTCGGTCGTCGTGGTCGGCGGCGAAGACGGCCGGCCCCACGCCTTCCTCAACGTCTGCCGTCACCGCGGCGCGAGGGTCATCGAGGAAGCCGACGGACAAGTGAAGCGGCGGCTTCAGTGTCCGTACCACGCCTGGTCCTACGCGCTGGACGGCACACTGGTCGCGGCCCCGCACATGGAAGATGTCGAGGATTTCGATCGTTCCTGTTACGGGTTGATCCCGGTCCGTCTCGCCACGCTGGGCGGACTGGTCCTGGTCGACCTGGGTGGCGAAGCGCCCGAGCCCGACGCCCACGTCGGGGATCTGATCGAGCAACTCGACCGCTACCGCACCTCCGATCTGGTCAGCGGCGGCCGGGTCGACTACGAGGTCGCCGCCAACTGGAAG
>JAGQUR010000119.1 GCA_020438395.1 Solirubrobacterales bacterium
TTTGTTACGAAACTGCGAAATGCTCGCGGATGATCGGGGCGACGTCCTGTAGTCCCCACTGCGGCCGGGCCCGATGACGGGCGGCGGTTTCTTCGTCCGGTGAATCGGGGCCGCATCCGACGAACAGCAGCGGTCCCTCGGAATCCTCCTTGCGAAGCGAGCCGTGGCTGCCACCCGGCACATGGGCCGCCCCGCCCCAATCCACGCATTCGTAGCCGAGCGCGGCCGAGACGATGATGTCTCCGCCGTGGGGTGACATCAGGGCCGACCAGAGCCGGCCGAGCCCGTCCGGGTAGTCGGGCATCGAAATCTCCCCATCCTCGACCGAAGCTCCCAGTGCCTCGATGTTGCCGCTGACACTCCAGCGTCGGCCGCGCCTGTCGATCACCGTTTCACGGCCCCCCTCCGTCTCGGTTTCCAGCGGGAAGAAGTCCAGGCGGCGGCCGGCCCTTTCCACCACTGCGACGTCACCAGGTTCCAGGTGCCCGGGCCGGGTCGAACGGGCTACCGGTTCGCCGTCCCTCTCGGTCCAGGCGACGAGTTCGGTGCCGTCCAAGCCGAAGAGGTGCTCGCGGATGCGCCGGTGCCGGACCGGGTTGTCCTGCTCGGCCAGCAGGTAGATGTGGGCGGCGCGGGAGGTCGGGCTAACCGCGACTTCCGCCTCCTCGGGTTCTTCGGAAGATGGTGGAAGCACCTTCCACTTGCGGCTCATCCACTCGATCACGTCGTAGGTGTCCTCGACCGCGGTGTGGGCATGGTCCGCGAGCAGGATCAGCGCGTGGTCGCTCAGGAAAGGCTCCACTCCTCCGGCCGCCCGGATCACCTCCGCCATGCAGTAGTCGGCCCTCTCGATCGACCGGACCGAGGCCAGCGGCCCGTGACGGTGGGAATAGTTGTCGTTGTCGGGGAAGGCGAGCAGCATGAAGTCGAAGGCATCCCGGGAAATCAGCTCGGCGCCGCAGCAGGCCGAGTACATGTCCCGCTTGCCGGGAATCGAACTCGGCTTGCACTTGGTTTCCATCGAGGTGTAGAGGTCGCCGTAGAAGAGCTCGCGCGGACCCCAGGTGCCGTAATCGAACTTGAGCAGGCCGGCCTCGATCGCCCTTCCGGTGATGCCCTCGAGGTTCACCTCGTGGCGGTGCCGGCCCCGATAGATGAGGAAGGGGGTCGAAGCGGTGCGGACATCGGCGTCATCGAGAGTCTCGAAGACGGTTTCGACCGAGGGGCTCAGGTGGCTGAGGTTCATGTTGTAGACGAGGTCATGGAGCGAGCGGAAGAGGCCGAAGGCCCGGGTTGCCTCCAGCGAGGAGCCGTACTCGACATACCTCTGCTCGGCCCGGTGGAACCAGTTCATGCCGCTGATCCAGTGCCGGTCGGCCTGGACCCCGGTGACCATCTCCGCCGAGGCGACCGGGGTGACCGAGGGAAAGGAGGAGACACAGTCTCCGATCAGGGTGCCGCGCTTCAGCAGGCGGCTGAAAGTCGGCGCGCGTCCCTCGTCGATCGTCTGCCGGAGCATGTCGGTCCGGAGCGAGTCGACATAGGCGAGGACCAGCTTTTTCGCCACGGGAGGCTCCTACCGCAGGACGCGAAGACCGGCGTGCTTGCGATCGGCCTGCCGGCGGCGGCGCCAGGAGAGAAAGACAATGAAGACCGCGGGGACGAGCGCGAAGACCGGCACGATCACACAGATGATCGCGATGACCAGTGCTGCGAAGACCGAGATCGCGGCCAGGGCGGCGGTTCCGCCCCGCCGCTGGGCACCGGCGATCACATCGCTGACCACCGCACAACTGAAGCCTGCGGCGATCGCTCCGACCAGGGCCCCGATGATCACCGAGCCGTCCTTGACCGAGGTACCGAGGTATCCGAGCACCGCCCCGATGATCGCGGCGAGGATGACCATGCGGCCGCGGGCAGAGCCTTCGAGAGCGGTGGTGCCGGCGATCATGCCGGTGGCAATGCCGATTCCGAGGCCGAGGCAAATTGTCGAGAAAGTGTCGATACCGGCAGAATAGAAGGATGGCGGCCTCTCCACCTCCCCGGCGTCAGCAGACCCGGGCCAAAGACCTCGAACGGTATGCCTCCCTGTTCGCCCGGCGGACCCGGGTGATGCGGTCTTCGGCGATGCGGGACATGATGGAGATCACCGCCCGCCCGGAAGTGATCTCGCTGGCCGGAGGCCTGCCGGACACCTCGACCTTCCCGCCGGAGGCCTTTGCCGCCGAGATGCACCGGATCGAGAAGACCGCCGTGGCAGAGGTTCTCCAGTACGGGCCGACCGAGGGTTCCTGGCTGGTCCGCGAGCAGATCGTCGAAGTGATGGCGGCCGAGGGAACCCGGGTTGACGCGATCGACATCACGGTCACCACCGGCGGCCAGCAGGGCATCGACCTGATCACCAAGACGCTGATCGACCCCGGCGACGTGATCATCTGCGACGCCCCGACCTACCCCGGAGCGATCCCGACCTTCTGCTCCTACGAGGCCGACGTGCGGCAGATCGAGATGGACGCCGACGGCATGCGAATCGATCTGCTCGAGGAGATGATCGAGTCGCTCGAAGCCGAGGGCCGGAAGCCGAAGTTCATCTATTCGATCCCGACCTTCCAGAACCCCGGCGGGGTGACGCTTTCGCTGGAGCGGCGGCGTCGCCTGGTCGAGATCGCCAGGGAGAAGGAGATCCTGGTCATCGAGGACAACCCTTACGGCCTGCTCCGCTTCGAGGGTGAACCCCTCCCCACCCTCTACAGCCTCGACGGGGGCAACTACGTGGCCTACCTCGGGACCTTCTCGAAGATCCTTTCGGCCGGACTGAGGATCGGCTGGCTGGTGACTCCGACCCCGATCCGGGAGAAGGTCGTGCTCGGCAAGCAGGCCGCCGACCTCTGCACCTCGACCCTGACCCAGGACTTCGCCGGGCATTTCTTCCAGAGCGGCCGCTGGCGCGAATACGTCGACGAACTGACCGGGATCTACCGGGCCCGGCGCGACGTGATGATCTCCGCCATGGCCGAGTACTTCCCGCACGGCGCGACCTGGAACAAGCCCGCCGGCGGACTCTTCATCTGGGCGACCATGCCCGACGTCCTGAGCAGCGAGGACCTGCTGGCCAAGGCCCTCTCCAAGAACGTCGCCTTCGTACCCGGGCCGAATGCCTATGTGGACGGTCGCGGGGCCAGTTCGATGCGGCTCAATTTCTCCGGGGTGAAGGAGGACGAGATCATCGAAGGCATCCGTCGGATCGGCCAGGTCGCCCGCGAGATGCTGCGGCTCTACGAGACGATGACTTCAACGGATGAGATGAAGCTTCCGCCGCGGCCATCACCTGATGGAGGCGGGAGCGAGATGCGTCTGCCGCCGCGGCCTCCCGAGGAGGACCCATCGTGAAGGTGGCCTTGCTTCAGGGCGGCCGTTCGCTTGAGCGGGGCGTTTCACTGCGCTCCGGCCAGCGGGTGACCGAGGCCCTGCTCGACCTGGGCCATGAGGTCGATGTGATGGACCTGGGCCCGGAACTGGTTACCCGGCTCGAGAACAACAGGCCCGACGTTGTCTTCATCGCCCTTCACGGAACCGAAGGCGAGGACGGCACGGTCCAGGCCCTGCTCGAGCTGCTCGACATCCCTTACACCGGCCCCGGGGTCGCCGCCTGCAAGCGCTGCATGGACAAGAGCCTGGCCAAGTACATCCTGCGCGAGCACAGCCTGCCGACCCCGGACTGGGTGACCTATTCGGAAGCCGCGATCCGTGACTTCGGCGCCGCATCAACCTTCGGTGCTGCGGTGGACAGGGTCGGATTGCCGCTGGTCGCGAAGCCGGCATCGGGCGGGTCATCGCTGGGGGTGAAGGTGGTCACCGAACTGGAGCAGATCCCCAACGCGCTGATCACGGCACTCAGCTACGACAACCGGGCACTGCTCGAAACCTGGATCAACGGCCGTGAACTGGCCGTTTCGGTTCTCGGCGGGGATGCGCTGCCGGTAGTCGAGGCGATCCCGACCGACAGCAACGCCTATGACTTCGAGGCCCGCTACGAAATCGGCGGGGCCAGCTTCGAATGCCCGGCAGACCTCGACGATGCGGAGACAGCAGAGGTCGAAAGGGTTGCCCTGGCGGCATACCAGGCCCTGGGCTGCTCCGGCTTTTCCCGGGTAGACATCATGCTCGGCGAGTCAGGACCCCAGGTCCTCGAGATCAACGCGATCCCCGGCCTCACGGAGACCTCTCTCCTCCCCCAGGCAGCCGAAGCAGCAGGCCTCGACTTCGACGCCATGGTCCAGAGAATCCTGGACCTCGCAATCAACGGGTAACGCTTTCTCCGGATCTTGGGCCGGCTCCCCGTGGCATTCCTGCAGCGCCCGGTGGTGTACCTCCGAAACCGTCGCGCTTCGCGCTCCCCATCCAGAGGTTTCGGAAGCACACCACCGGACCCTGCTTAGCACCTCCGGGGAACTGGCTTCCGGGACCAGGACCAGCAGAGCCCCTTTCTTCCATCAGTTAGTGCGAGAGGTAGGGGCGGGTTTCTGTGGTCATCAGGCGTAGACCGGATGACATGCAGATGCTATGGGGAGCGCAGCGACGGTCCCGGGGCCGTACCCCCGGAGCCGACCGGAGAGTTGAGGGTCAGGAGTCCTGGAGGAAGTCTTCGGGGGAGACATCGTCGAGGAAGTCTTTGAACTTCTCGACCACCTGCTCGTTGTCCTCGATGCCCTGGTCGAACTCGATCGATGATTCCTCGATCACTTCCTCGGCGACGAAGATCGGGGCCTGGACCCGGACCGCGAGGGCGAGCGCGTCGGAGGGCCGGGAGTCAATTTCGATCTCGTTTCCGTTGACAGAGATCGTGATGGTGGCGAAGAAGGTGTTGTCCCGGAGTTCGTTGACCGAGATCCTCTCGACCTTGGTCTCGACCTGGTCGAGCATGTCGATCATGAGGTCATGGGTCATCGGGCGGGGCGTGTCGGCGCCCTGGAGTTTCATCAGGATCGCGGCAGCCTCGGGGTGGCCGATCCAGATCGGCAGATAGCGATTGTCGTCGATCGTCTTCAGGAGGACGATCGGCTGCTTGCCGACCATGTCGAAGGAGACGCCATAGATCTGGACTTCACGCATGAGAGACCGATTATAAGAAGCGCTACCTCGGGCAGAGCCCCGCCCAGCCATCAGTTGCTTCGAGTGGGTGGGGCGGGTTCAACGTGGAGGGCGGGTTGGACCCCGCCCGACTCCTGTCAAGTGGGCGATCCTGGATTCGAACCAGGGACCTCGTCTTTATCAGAGACGCGCTCTAACCGACTGAGCTAATCGCCCGCGAGACTGGCAGTCTAGAGGGGACGCGAGGGGACGGCATACACCGCGGTCTT
>JAGQUR010000120.1 GCA_020438395.1 Solirubrobacterales bacterium
AGGGGATCTGGATGATTACCTTCATTAGCCTTCGGGATTCTCCCATGACCGCCACCCAACCCACCACAGAGGCCGACTACTGGCAAAGGGCCATCCAACTGGCCGGCAACGGGCTGGGCTGGACCAGCCCCAATCCGGCGGTCGGTGCAGTGCTGGTCAAGGACGGTGAGGTGATCGGGGAGGGCTGGCATCACCGCCACGGCGAACTGCATGCCGAACGCGAGGCCCTGGCGGATGCGGGACGCCGTGGCAACGACCCGGCCGGCTCGACCGCGTACGTGACCCTGGAGCCCTGTGCCCACACCGGCAGCCAGCCCCCTTGTGCTGACGGACTGATCGAGGCGGGGGTCGTCGAGGTCGTGATCGCGGCCGAGGACCCGACCGAGAAGACGAGGGGGGTCGGTCCGTCCCGGCTCGAGGAAGCGGGCGTCAAGGTGCGCTGGGCGGAAGGTCCGGTAAGCGAAGCGGCGCTCGGATTGATCCAGGATTTCCGCAAACGGGCACTGACCGGCAAGCCGCTGGTCACCCTGAAGATGGCGATGAGCCTGGACGGCAAGGTTGCCACCAGGACCGGTGACTCGAAATGGATCTCCGGCGAAGAGAGCCGCGCCCTGGTTCACCGCTGGAGGGGCGAGATGGATGCGGTCGCGGTTGGTTCGGGCACGCTGATTGCCGACGACCCGCGGCTCACCGCACGTCACACCGACGGCGGTCCGGTCCGCCAGCCGACCCGGGTGGTCTTCGACTCGAAACTTCTCGCCACCCCGCAGGCCGCACTCTTCGAGGATGTGTCCGAGGCACCCGTCCTGATCATCGCCGGCCCGGACCCGGATCGGGAAAAGGCGGCGGCGCTGGCCGCGGCCGGGGCGGAAGTGATCCCGGTCAAGGGCGAAGGTTCCCAGGAAAGATTCGGCGCGGCGATGGAAGCGCTCGGCGAACGGAACATCGGGTCGCTGCTGCTTGAAGGCGGCCCGAACCTGGCCGGGGCGGCGGTCACGGCGGGGGAGGTCGACCGCACCGAGATCTTCGTCGCCCCGCTCATCCTCGGCGGTGGCCGCTCCGCGACCGAAGGTCCGGGACCCGAGCTGATGGAGGGGGCGACCAGGGTGCCGGAGATGCGGGTGAGCCGGGTCGGGCAAGATGTGCTCATGAGCTCGACGATCAGGAGCTGGTGATGTTCTCCGGACTCGTTCAGGACCTGGGTGAGGTCGAATCGGTCGATCTCGCTTCCGATGGCGCCCGGATCAGGGTGAAGACCCGTCTTTCGGGGGACATCGCGCTCGGCGACTCGATCGCCGTCAACGGCTGCTGCCTGACCGCCACGACCGTGGACGGTTTGGGGTTTACCGCCGACGCGATGCAGCAAACCCTTGACCTCACCTCGATCGGCGAACTTCAGGCGGGCTCGCCGGTCAATCTCGAACTGGCCCTGCGGGCCGACGACCGGCTCGGCGGACACATCGTCCAGGGCCACGTCGACGGGACCGCCGAGGTGCTGGCGCGGGAGCCGGATGGCTTCTCGCTACGCCTCAGGATCTCGCTTCCGGAAGGACTTGCCCGATACGTGATCCCCCAGGGATCGCTCACGATCGAAGGCGTCAGCCTCACCGTCGCCGACTGCGGAGAAGGCTGGGCCGAGGTGGCGCTGATCCCGGAAACGCAGGAAAGAACCAATCTTGGGACCCTTCAGGTCGGCAGCACCGTAAACATCGAGTGTGACGTAATTGCCAAATACGTCGAGCGCATGGTGTCACCATATGCACGAGGGTCCGAAAGCCACACGGACCGTTGAATCCCGAATCAGAAAGTCTGAAAAGAGAATGGCTACCGAAGATGGGCGCGGCAGCGTGAGTGCCGCCGAAGCGACTCCGTTCGCGACGATCGAAGAGGCCCTGGAGGAGATCAGGGCCGGCCGGATGATCATCGTCACCGACGACGAGGACCGGGAAAACGAAGGCGACCTCGTGATGGCGGCCCAGTTTGCCACCCCGGAGGCGGTCAACTTCATGGCCAAGGAAGGGCGCGGGCTGATCTGCCTGTCGCTTACCGCCCAGCGCTGTGACCAGCTCGGGCTTCGGCTGATGACCGCCAAGAACGAGGCGCCGCTGGAGACCGCCTTCACGGTCTCGATCGAGGCCGCCGAAGGCGTCACCACCGGCATTTCGGCTCAGGACCGGGCCCAGACCATCCAGACCGCGATCGATCCCGATGCGACCCCGCGGGACATCGTCGTCCCCGGCCATGTCTTCCCGCTGAAGGCCAAGGACGGCGGCGTGCTCGAGAGGACCGGCCACACCGAGGCCGCGGTCGACCTTGCCCGCCTGGCCGGGGTCTCGCCGGCCGGGGTGATCTGCGAAGTGATGAACGAGGACGGCACCATGGCCCGGGTCGACGACCTGGTCGACTACGCGGCCAGGCACGACCTCAAGATGATCACGATCGCCGACCTGATCGCCTACCGGCGCGAGAACGAGAAGCTGGTGGAGAGGGTGGTATCGACCGCGCTGCCGACCAGCTTTGGTGATTTCCGCGCGGTCGGATTCCGTTCCCTGGTTGATGACAAGCATCACGTCGCCATGGTCAAGGGCGAGATCGACACCGGCGAGCCGGCTTTGGTCCGGGTTCATTCCGAATGCCTGACCGGTGACGTCTTCCACAGCATGCGTTGCGACTGCGGCGAGCAGCTCGCCGCGGCGATGGCGATGATCGAGGAAGAGGGCCGGGGCGTCCTTCTCTACCTCTCACAGGAGGGCCGCGGGATCGGGTTGCTGAACAAGCTCCGTGCCTACAAGCTCCAGGAGGAAGGGCTCGACACCGTTGACGCCAACCTCAAGCTCGGACTGCCCGCCGACCTGCGCGACTACGGCATCGGCGCCCAGATCCTGCGCGATCTCGGACTGACCAAGATCAAGATCCTGACCAACAATCCGAAGAAGATCATCGGCCTGGAAGGCCACGGTCTCGAGGTCACCGAGCAGATCAAGATAGAAGCCCCGCCGAATACCCACAACGAGGGGTACCTGCGGACCAAGCGGGACAAGATGGGCCACATCCTCCATCACCAGGGGCTGGCCCTCGACGAGGAGATGATCCTCGACGAGCAGATCCACGACTCGGAGAAGAGCACCGGAGCCGAAGGCGGCCAGGGTGCCTGAGCCCGATTTCACGGGTCGATACTGCATCGTCGTCGGCAACTTCTACGGGGACCTCGCCGACCGCCTGGTCGGAGGAGCAAAGGAAGAATTCGCGAAGGACGGGATCACCGACGCGGATATCGACGTCTTCGAGGTTCCCGGTGCTTTTGAACTGCCACTCGCGGCCAGCTACGCCGCCCGTTCCGGGCGCTACGACGGCGTCGCCTGCCTCGGCGCGGTGATCCGCGGCGAGACCGATCACTACGACTTCGTCTGCAACGAGGCCGCCCGCGGCATCCAGAACGTCCAGCTGGAAACCGGGGTTCCCTGCGGCTTCGGCGTGCTGACCGTCGACAACATGGATCAGGCCCTGGCCCGGGCAGGAGGGGGCGGCAAACGGGATTCCGGCGCCAATGCCGCCCGGGCGGTACTGCGCATGAACGAGATCCGAAGGGAACTTTCCGTCTGAACAAGCCGGATCCTGCCCGGCGGCCCGTGACAAGGCCGTCCGGCAGTCGAATCGGCTAGGATGCTCCGTCCCATGGCACGCGTATGTCACAACTGCGGTAAGGGTCCGGGCTTCGGAAATTCCCGGAGTCACTCGATGGTCGCCACCCGGCGCCGCTTCGACCCGAACCTCCAGAAGGTCCGCATCATCGAGGGAGGCGCCAAGAAGCGCGTCCTCGTCTGCACGCGATGCCTCAAGGCCAACAAGGTCGAAAAAGCCGCCTAGCCCGGGCGGCGCCGGGAACCACCAGAGCGGCGCTGGCCTTCGTCAACGGCCGGAAACGGCATCTCACGTACCCGCGTACTATCGCGGCCATTTCCGGCCTTATTCCTCGGCAGCCCCACTCTGGAGGCCCCTGGCATCCACCCGCTGAAGGCAGGTCAGTCGCACGGCTGGAGGCCCCTGTGCACGACCCGCTGAAGGCAGGCCGCCGCAGGGTCCTGCGGGTTCGGGTCGGGGATGTCCCCCAAAAACCTTCGGAATGGGGAGCGAAGCGACGGTTTTTGGGGGATACCCCCGATCCGGACCCATGGCCCGGTGACCGATCGCCGCTCTGACCGGTAGGCTCAGCGGTCGTGTCTGATCCGAGTATTGAGAGATTCAAACGGGTTGTTGCTGCTGCTTACGGGTCGCTTGAGGCGCGTCGGCAGGAAGTCAACGACCTGAACGTGTTCCCGGTCGCCGACGGCGACACCGGAGACAACATGGCGATGACCATGAAGGCCGTCATGGAGGAGCTCGACCGGCTCGACAACGGCCAGTCCCTCGACGAGATCGGCCGGACCGAACTGGTTTCCGCGCTTGCCCGTGCGGCGCTGATGGGCGCCCGTGGCAACAGCGGCGTGATCCTCAGCCAGATCGTGCGCGGCGCGGCCGAGGAACTGGCCTCCCGTCCGGGTGAGCTGGTCGATCCGGTACTCGTCGCTTCCGCCTTCGCCAAGGCCGCCGACGCGGCTTACTCGTCGGTCCGGAACCCGGCCGAGGGAACCATGCTCACCGTCTTCCGGGAGATCGCCCATTCGGTGTCCCGGCAGCTCGCTCACATCGAGCCCGGACGCCAGCGGCTCGCCCAGGACGCGTCCCCGGCCGAACAGGACCAGGTTCTGGCCGATGTGCTCGAACAGGCAATCGCCGACGGACAGGCGGCGGTCGAGCGGACCCCGGAACAGCTGGAAGTCCTCGCCCAGTCGGGGGTGGTCGATGCCGGCGGCTACGGTCTCGTCCTGATTCTGGCCGGGGTTCTGGCTGCGCTCCGGGGGGAGGACGCCGATCTGCCCGAGATCCAGCATCACGCGGCCGCCCAGATCACCCATCCCGAGCACGAAGACAGCCGCTTTCAGTACTGCACCAACTTCATAGTCTCCGGCAGCGGGCTGAGCTCACGAAGGTTCATTCCCCGCCTCGAGGAGATCGGGGACTCGGTCCTCGTGGTCGGCGACGAATCGACCCTGAAGGTCCACGTCCACACCGACGATCCCGAAGCGGCGATGGAGATATTCCACGAGGCCGGCGAGGTCACCAACCTCGACGTCGCCGACATGCGCAAGCAGATCGCCGAGCGCGAGGCGAGGATGAACGCGAACCACCGGACCGGGGTAGTGGTGGTCGGCAGCGGCAATGGCCTGGAGGGGCTCTTCGCCGAGATGGGTGCCACGGTTGTGCCGGGCGGAGAAACCCTGAACCCGTCCACGGCAGAGTTGCTGGCCGGGATCCGGGCGGTTCCGGTCGAGCAGGTCCTCGTCCTGCCAAATTCCTCGAACGTGATCATGGCCGCAGAACGCGCCTGTGAACTATCCGAAAAACAGGCGGAGGTGCTGCCCACCCGCACCCAGCAGGAAGGACTGCTCGCCCTGGTCGAGTTCAACGGTGAGGCCGATCTCGCCACCAACCGCAAGCGGCTCGAGGAAGCGATCGAGGAAGTGTCGGTCGGCGGGATCGCCCCGGCCGCCCGGGACGACGCCCAGGGCCGCTTCCGGCGGGGTGATGCGGTCGGATTCATCGACGGCGAGATCGTCGCCTGGGGCGGGGCCGGCTCGGCGCTGGCCTCGACCATCGAGCGCCTCGCCACCGACGCCGAACTGGTCACGGTGATCGCCGGCGACGGTGCCCCGATACCACTCGACGAGATCGACGATCACAGCCCCAACGGGGTTGAACTGGAACTCCACGAAGGCGGGCAGCCCAGCTGGTGGTGGCTGCTGGCCAGTCAGTGACGAAGCGGACCGAAACGCCCATCCTGCCGCTCCGGTTTGGCGGCTACCCCGAAGACCACCCGTCCCTGAGCGAGCTCGGAGAAGTTCCGCTCGGGGGTCCCGATCCGGTCCTGGTCTCCCGGCCGCTGACCGTTCTGCCCGGGGTCGGGGAAAAGTTCGCCGCAATGGCTTTCGAGGCCGGGGTGGAGACCGTCGGTGACCTGCTCTGGCGGGTCCCGCGGGCCTACGGCCAGCGCCCCGGCATCAGCCTGCTCGGTGATCTCGAACCGGGAGAACCGGTCGGGGTCGAGGTCAGGATCGTCCGCTCCCGGAAGGTACGGACCCGGCGCCGCCGCTTCAGCCTGGTCGAGGCCCGGGTTGCGGACGATTCCGGCTCCCGCAAGGCAGTCTGGTTCAACCAGCCGTGGATGGCCGACCGGCTTACGGCTGACAGCCACTGGTATCTCGAGGGCAGGCTGGAAAAGGGCGGATTCGTGGTGTCAGCCTCCGAGCCGGTTCAGGGTTCTGCGGCCGAAGCCGGCTCGGGGGAAGGGATCCGGTGGCAGTCCCGCGAAGCTTCGCCTCCCGGACTGTCGATGGAGACCCCCCGGGCCAGCCACTCGTCCGGCGGAGAGATCGGGCCGGGCCGCTGGCGTCGCTGGGCCTTCGAGGCCTGCCGGCTCGCCGACCGCCTGCCGGAGCCGCTTCCTTCCGCCTTGCTCACCAGCCGGCGCCTTCCGCTCCTGGCGGACGCATTCCGCGAGGCTCACTTCCCGACCGGCGAGGAAGGAACCGCGATCGCCCTCAGGCGGCTCGCCTACCAGGAGTTGCTGGAGAACCAGGCCAGGATGCGCGGCCGGCGGAAGCGGCACCGGGAAGGAGCGGGGCCGGCGATCCCCCTCGATCGAGCCTCCAGGCTCGCTGCGGACTGGCGTTCAGGGCTCCCGTTCTCACTGACCGGAGACCAGTCGCATGCGATTGGGGAGATCGGGGCGGAACTGGCCGGCGACGAACCGATGGGCCGGCTGCTGATGGGAGAGGTCGGTTCGGGCAAGACCGTGGTCGCGGTAAACGCGATGCTCGAAGCGGTCGGCAGCGGGGCGCAGGCGGCGATGATGGCCCCGACCGAGGTGCTGGCCTCCCAGCATTTCGCCACTCTCAGCGGTCTGCTTGAGGGAAGCGGCGTGGTTGTCGCGTTGCTTACCGGCTCGACATCGGCCGAGGAGAGAAAGGATCTGCTGGAGAGACTTGCGGCCGGTGAAATCGGGATCCTGGTCGGCACACATGCCCTCCTTGAAGATCCCGTCCGTTTCGGACGGCTCGGTCTGGCGGTGATCGACGAGGAGCACAGGTTCGGAGTGAGGCAGAGAGCCGGATTGGACGGCAAGGCTCCGCCGGGGCATTCCGCCCATCTTCTGCACATGTCAGCCACCCCGATACCCCGCACCCTGGCCCTGACCGCGTACGGTGACCTCGACGTGACCACTTTGAGGGAAATTCCTGCCGGCCGGGCGCCGGTCAGCACCGAAGTGGTTTCGGCCGCGGGCAGGGCGGAGGCCTTCGAGCGGCTCAAGGCGGAACTCGACCGGGGCCGGCAGGCGTTCGTGGTCTGCCCGCTGGTCGACGAGTCGCCGATGGTCGAAGGCCGGGCGGCCGCCGCGGAGGCAGAACGCCTCGCCGGTGCCGAACTCGCCGGCTATGAGGTAGGCCTGCTCCACGGCCAGATGAAGCCGGCCCAGAAGGAGGTCGCGATGCAGGCGTTCACCGATGGCAGGACCGACGTGCTCGTGGCCACGACGGTGATCGAGGTGGGGATCGACGTGCCGAACGCGACCGTAATGGTGATCGAGGGGGCGGAGCGATTCGGCCTCTCTCAGCTTCATCAGCTCCGCGGCCGGATCGGCCGGGGGAGCCACGGCGGAACCTGTTTCCTGTTCAGCGAGAGCGGTGGCGCCCGCGCGGCCCGTCGTCTCGCGGCTCTCGCCTCGACCACAGACGGTTTCCGGTTGGCCGAGCTCGACCTCGAAATGAGGGGGGAGGGGGAGATCACCGGGACGAGGCAGCACGGCCTGCCGCGGTTCCGGGTCGCCTCGCTGCCCCGGGACGTCGACCTGCTGGAAGCGGCAAGGGTCGACCTCGAAAGGTTGAGCGAACAGGATCTGGAGCTGCTCTCATGAGGGTGATCGCCGGAAGCCTTGGCGGCCGCCAGTTGCTCGCGCCGAAGGGCTGGACCGTGCGCCCGACCTCTGAACGGGTCCGGGAGGCGATCTTCTCCGCGCTCGGAGACATCAGCGGAATGCGGGTTGCCGATCTCTACTGCGGTACGGGTGCGCTCGGGATCGAGTCAATCTCCCGGGGTGCCGCTTCGGCGGTGCTGGTCGACCGGGACACCAGGCCCGCCATGGGCAACGTCCACAACCTCGGGATCACCGGCCAGGCGGAACTCGTCCGGGCCGAGGCTCCCGACTGGATCAGGTCCGCCGGGAGCGCGTCATTCGATCTGGTGTTTCTCGATCCGCCCTACCGGGAGGCGAGGGCCGTTGCGGAGCGGCTCGACCCGGAACTGGAGCGGGTGCTCGCCCCCGGAGGCCGGGTGATCGCGGAATCGGATCGCCGCGGTCCACTGGAATTTCCCTCCCTCGAGACCGTGCGGGAGCGACGTTACGGTCGCACGGTGGTTACATTCCATCGAGTTCCGTCCAAAACCCCTCAAGACCCGAACCAACCTGAATGAACGACACAACCGAGAAAGTCGCCGTCTGTCCGGGCAGCTACGACCCGGTAACCAACGGTCACCTCGACATCATCACCCGCGCCTCCCGCACCTTCGACAGGGTGGTGGTCGGGGTGGTTAACCAGCCGATCCGCAAGAAGAAGACACTTTTCACGGCGGACGAGCGAATCGCCTTCATCGAGAATGCAACCGCGGAACTCGGCAATGTCGAGGTCAGGGCCTTCTACACGCTGCTGGTCGAATTCGCCCGCGACATGGGAGCCAACGCGATCGTCAAGGGCCTGCGCGCGATTTCCGACTTCGAATATGAAAACGAGATGGCCCAGCTCAACTACAAGCTCGATCCCGGGGTCGAAAGCATCTACGTTTTCGCCCGGCCCGAATACAGCTTCCTTTCGTCCACCGGCGTCAAGGAGATGGCTACCTTCAACGGCGACATCGGTGATCTGGTCCCGGCCGAGGTGGCAGCCGCACTGGCGGATAGACTGGGGCGCAGTTAGTGTCGTGAAGACACAAAGAGGAATGGAAGATTCCATGCAGAATCTTCACCACATGGCCACATTTTCCCCGCAAATCGACGGAGACGCATAGGGTTCCCTCCACATGGATGTCCTCGTTCTAATAGACAAGCTCGATGACCTCGTCCACAACGCCCGTCCGGTCCCCCTGACGGACCAGGTTCGCGTGGACCGTGAGGAGATCTACGACCTGCTCGACCAGATGCGGGCCACGATCCCCGAGGAGATCAAGCAGGCACGCTGGATCGTCAAGGAGCGTCAGGAGATGCTCGAAGAGGCGAAGCGCGAATCCGAGCGGGTTGTCCGCGAGGCGCGCGAGCAGCAGGCCCGCCTGGTTTCCGATGAGGAAGTCACCAAGCAGGCCGAGCGTGCTGCCGATGAAATCGTCGAAGACGCCAGGGCCCGCGAGCGTGAGATCCGCCTCGGCGCCGAGGATTACGCCGACGAGATCCTCAACACCCTCGAGGTCAACCTCCAGAAGTTCACCGCCGCAGTTCAGCGGGGCCGCGACCGCCTCGCCGGCCGCGACGACGAGCCGCTCGACGAAATCGAGGAGTAGGAAGCTCCGCTATCGGTAGTCGGCGACGATGACCACGAGGTCGTCGTCCTGCCAGACCACTTCGCCTCCGCACCAGCCGGCTAGCTCTTCGGCCGTGTCCGGATAGGCGGTTCCGGGGACCTGGGTTTCTCCGCGGTCCTCGCCGAGCGCGACGAAGTCGCCGATCACCAGTGCCCTCGACTGTTCCCGGACCCGCCGGAACAGGGTCTGCTTCTGCTCGTCGGTCAGCCGGTGAACGGAAAGCACCGAGAGGACCAGATCCCACGGCCCGTCCGGCAGCGGATCCTCCATCCGGGCCAGACTGACCTCATCGACGATCTCGCGGGCCTTGAAAAGCATGTCCGCGTCGGAGTCCAGCCCGGTGACCCGGGCATCGGGAAAGCGTCCCAACAGCCGGGAAGCGGTCTCGCCGGTGCCGGTGCCGAGCTCCAGAACCCTTGCGGGCCCGAACGGTACCGCTGCGACCGCCGCGTCCTGAAGGGCGTCGTAGAGCGGGACCTGGCCGCGTACCGAGTCGAGATAGCTGGAATCGTCCGGGGTGGGCATCGAGCGCATCGTATTCGTCTGCCATGCTGGAACGGGATGCTGATCGAAAAGGTTGACCTCGATGCCCTCGGCCTGTCGTACGGCGACGCAACCCGGATCAAGGGTGAAGTCGCCCCGGAACGGGTGTCGCTGGGCGGCCAGGATTACGAGCCGGTCCCGGCCGAACCGGGGTTCGTGCTCGATGTTTCCAAGACCAGCGCCGGTTACGCACTCCGGCTGCGCTTCGAGGTGGAGCTGGCCGGCCCCTGTTTTCGCTGTCTGGAGGATGCGAAGGCGAAGATCAAGGTCGACGCCCGCGAAGTGGACCAGCCGGTCGATCCGATCCCGGTCCAGGGGTCGAGCCGCTTCGACGAGGATGACGAGAACGAGGACGAGTCGAGCGCGGCCGAACTGACCAGTCCCTATGTGGAAGAGGGGACCCTCGACCTCGCAGGGTGGACCCACGACGCCCTGATTCTCTCCCTGCCGGAGCAGATTCTCTGCCAGTCCGATTGTCTCGGCCTCTGCCCGGTCTGCGGGGAGACCCTGAACGGGGCCGACCCGGCCGCGCATGACCACGGCCAGAACCTCGATCCCCGCTGGGCGAAGCTTCGCGATCTCCAGTAGACTGCCGCGTCTTATGGCCGTACCGAAGAAACGAACCTCAAGTACCCGCCGGGACAAGCGGCGCGCCACCCACAAGGCCGCCAAGGCCCGCGTCAACCACTGCCCGCAGTGCCACCATCCGCGCCTCCCGCACCGGGTGTGCCCGAACTGTGGCCAGTACAAGGGCCGCGAGGTCATCGCTCCCAAAGAGCAGCCCTTCGGCACCGTCACTCCCGACGCCTGAGCGTAGGCATTGGACTTCAGCGGGACTACGGTCGCGCTTGACGGGCTCGGCGTAGAGAACGGCTTCGACGTCCTGCTCGAGGGCATCCGGCTGGCTTCGGCCGACGGCATCGGCCTCAGGGTCTTCGGGCCGGCATCCAGCATCGACGTTTCGGGCCTGGACCGGGTCGAGGTGATCGACACGGTCGACCAGATCACCAACGACGATGACCCGGTGCCCTCGGTCCGCTCGCGCGAGGACGCCTCGATCGTCCGGGCCGTGGCCGATGTTGCGGCCGGCAATTCCGAAGCGGTGGTCAGCCTCGGCTCCACCGGGGCGACCATGGCTGCGGCGACCTTCGGCCTGAAGCGGTCGCGCGGAGTGAAGCGGCCAGCCCTGGCGGCCCAGGTGCCGCTGCCCGGCCGGACGACTCTCTTTCTCGACGTCGGGGCAAACCTTGACGTCAGGGCCCAGCACCTCGTCCAGTTCGCATGGCTGGGTGCCTCCTTCTCGAAATCGGTGATGGGGGTGGAACATCCCCAGGTCGGCCTCCTCTCGGTGGGTGAAGAAGCCGGCAAGGGCAAGGAAGAGGTCGTGGAAGCCAACCAGGCGCTGAGCGGGGCAACAGAGTTCGAATTCATCGGCAACGTCGAAGGCCGGGACCTGCCGGCCGGCTCCGCCGACGTGATCGTCACCGACGGCTTCACCGGGAACGTGGTCCTGAAGGCACTCGAAGGCACGGTGAAGACGGTGGTCGGAGCGATCTCCGATGCCGCCAGAAAGAATCCGCTCTCGGCCGCCGGCGGCCTGATGCTGAAGCCGGCCCTGGGCGGTCTGAGGAAGGATCTCCATCCGGACACGACAGGTGGCGCGATCCTGCTGGGATTGCGAAAGACCGCCGTGGTCGGACACGGGAGTTCTGGTCCGGAAGGGGTCGCGAACGCGATTCGGGTCGCCGCCCGTGCGGCCAGGGTGGATGCCCCCGGGCTGACCGAGGAAATGCTTCACCGGGTCGGAGCCAACCGCGGCGCGATCGATTCCGGAACCGACGTCTGATAGGAAACTAGGAATGAATCGCGATGAAGTCATGGACCTGGTCCGCAATCACCTGGTTGCCGAACTCGAGTTGACCCCTGATCAGATCACGGAGTCGGCCCGGTTCAAGGAGGACTTCGACGCCGATTCGCTCGACCTCTACGAACTGGTGATGGAGCTCGAGGACCAGTACGGAATCACGGTTTCCGAGCAGGAAGCCGCAGACATAAAGACCGTCGGGGACGCGGTTGACTTTGTCGTGGCTAAAGCGGTCGCGTGAGCGTGCCGCTTCCGCCGGCAAGTCGACGGAAGCTGAACTCGGCAGCCTGATCGAGGGCCTGCCGGACGAACTCAAGGTTCCGGCGCTGACCCACTCTTCCTGGACCAGCGAACGAACCGGGTCCTACGAACGCCTCGCGTTGCTGGGTGACAGCGTGCTCGGACTGTCGGTTGCCGACGAGCTTTACCGGAGCCTGCCCGACCTCAACGCGGGTGCCCTGACCAAGATCCTGAACCAGGCGGTGAGCGGCGCCTCCTGCGCCGAAGTCGGCCGCGAACTCGGGATTCCCGAACTCCTGATGGAGGCCGATCCGGGGACAGCCGACGGCAAGCAGACTCCGGCCAGGCTGCTGCTGGAAGGCGAGCGGCCCCTGCCGGAGATCACCGAGGCCCTGATCGGGGCCTGTTACCTCCATTACGGATTCGGCACGACCTCGACCGCCGTGGTCGGGGCATTCCGCTCCCGCATCGACCTGGTGCAGGAAAACCAGACCGACTTCAAGTCGGCCCTTCAGGAAGCCGCCGCGCGAAACGGCGAGACCGTTTCCTACGAGGTGCTCGCCGCGCGCGGTCCGGCCCACCAGCGGACCTACGAGGTCGCTGTGATCTACCGCGACGAAGAGATCGGAAGAGGCGAGGGGCGCAGCAAGAAGGCGGCCGGCCAGGCGGCGGCCGAAGTGGCCCTTGATCGCTTCGGCGACTGATTTCCCCTGCACTTTGCGGAAAACCGCTTTTTCCAGTCAGGGTGCGGAGTTGAAGGCCTCCGGGGCGGGCATTCGTCCGTCCGGTGGAACCGGCAGTCTGTAAGGCGTATGTACCTGCGCTCAGTGACCATGAAGGGCTTCAAGTCCTTCCCGGAGAAGACCGAGTTGGCCTTCTCGCCCGGGGTCAGTGTGATCGTCGGCCCGAACGGCTCCGGCAAGTCGAACATCACCGATGCGGTGCTCTGGGCGCTGGGTGAACAGAGTCCGGGGGCGATTCGCGGAACCTCGATGCAGGACGTGATTTCGGTCGGCGGAAAGAACGTCGGCGCCCGCTCCGAGGCCGAGGTCGAGGTAGTGATTGACAACTCGGAAGGGCAACTCGGCGACGAGTTCTCCGAGATCTCGATCATCCGCCGCCTGAACCGGGACGGCGACGGGGGTTACTGGCTGAACGGGGCCCGTTGCCGGCTTACCGACATCATCGAACTGCTCTCCGACGCCAACCTCGGCCGGGAAATGCATTCGGTGATCAGTCAGGGCCGGGTCGATTCGATCGTTCATTCGAAGCCTCGCGAACGACGCATGCTGATCGAGGAGGCGGCCGGCCTGGGCAAGTTCCGCAAGCGCCGCCGCCGCTCCGAGCTCAAGCTGATGGCGACCCGCGACAACCTGGACCGTGCTCTTGACGTCGAGCGGGAGGCCCGCAAGGCGCTCAGGCCGCTAAAGCAGCAGGCCAATTCGGCGGAGATCGGGGCCCGGATCGAGCGTCAGGAACTGGAACTGAAAAGCCGGCTGGTGGCCGAGGAACTCCGTTTCGGTGAGGCCCGGCTGGAGCAGGCGAGGGCGGCGGCAGAAAAGGCCCGCAAGGTCCGTGACGGCCTCGAGAAGGAGTCGGCTGCGGTTTCAACCCGGCGCCGTGCGGCAGAGGAACGTTTCGCCGAAAGAGACCGCGAGCGGACCGCGATCTGGGGCATTCTCAACGGACTGAGATCCGGCCAGGAGAAGGTCGCGATCGAAGCTTCAAGGATTTCAGAGCAGGGCAGGCGGGTTGCGGTCCGGCTCGAGGAACTGCGGCTGGAGATGGCCCCGCTTACCCTCGATGTGGGGGAAAGCGGCAGCGCAAGCGAGCGGGCCAGGCGCCTGGTCGACGAGCTCGGCGAGGTGGATGCCGGGCTCGCCACCGCGGCCGAGGGCCTGAGGCAGGCCCGGGCGGAAGGGCCGGAGTCCAAACGGCTGAAGGCGCTGGCCGACGTCCACAAGGGCGCCGAGCGCGCGACCACTCACGCCCGCCGGGCCGAAAGCCTGCTCGGTGAGCGCCATCGCGAGCGGCTCGGAGAGAAGATGGCCGAGGTCGAGAACCTCGCCACGCTGATCGGAGCGCTCGAAGGTTCGGCCGGTGAGACCGGACAGGCTATCCGCGAACGGGTTTCCCGGGCCGAGCGGACCGTGATCGGCGACCAGGGGGACGCCGACGAGATTTCCGCCGAGCTCAAGGCCTGCTCCGACCTGGAGATCGAGATTCAGGGCAAGTTGCGCGCTGTGGCCGAGCAGGTCACCGGAGCGGAGGTCGAGGCAGCCCACCTCGGTGACCGCCGGGCCGAAGCCGCCGGCGAACTGGCCCGGATCTCGGAGAAGCTGGAAATCGAGATCCCGGAGCCGGAAGAGGAACTCGACGACGAGGAGCGCGAGCAGATCGAAAGGCGGCTGTCCAACCTGCGGACCCGTCGCGAGAGGCTTGGACCGGTCAACCCGCTCGCAAAGAAGGAATACGAAGAGGCTCTCGAGCACGTTGAGCAGTTGGTCGCCCAGCGGGAGGACACCGAAAGGGCGATGCGCGAACTCGAGGGCGTGATCCGGGACATCGACGCCGAGATCAAGCGCTCCTTCGACGAGACCTTCGAGGCGACGGCGACAAACTTCGAGGAGATGATCGCCCAGCTCTTCCCGGGCGGTTCAGGCCGGCTCCGCTCGGTCGATCTTCGTCCGGTGCCCAAGCCGGCAGCTGAAGGCGAGGAGGCCGAATCCGGGGAGGAAGAGGTCGAAGAAGAAGACGGTCCCCGGACCCCGAATGAATCGGACTTCGGGGTCGAGCTCGAGGTGACGCCCCAGGGCAAGCGGATGAGGCAGATGAGCCTGCTGTCCGGCGGCGAAAAGGCGATGACCGCCCTGGCCTTCGTCTTCGCGGTGTTTCTCGCCCGCCCGTGCCCCTTCTACATCCTCGACGAGGTCGAGGCGGCTCTTGACGATGCCAACATCAACCGCTTCCTCGAACTGGTCCGACGCTTTTCAGACCGCACCCAGTTCGTGATCGTCACCCACCAGAAGTTGACCATGGACGCGGCCGATGTGCTTTACGGAGTCAGCATGGGCGGCGACGGGGTCACCAAGGTGATCTCGCGTCGCCTCCCGAAGGGCGTGACCGCCCTCGAGGGCACCCAGCTCGAAGCGGCCTGAAACGGGCCTTCTTGACGCACTGGAAGAAGCTCAACTTCGCCGACGTTGAAGATGTCAGCCCCGATGGTGTTTCCATCCAGTGGCACTTCGCCCGCAAGGCTCTCGGCTCGCCGGAGTTGGGGGTGAGCCGGTTCACATATGAACCGGGCGCCCGCATGCCATGGGGACACCGGCACAATTCGCAGGAAGAGATCTACGTCGTGGTCTCCGGCGGCGGTCGGGCCAAGCTCGAGGAAGAGATCATCGAGCTCGAACCCTGGGATGTGATCAGGGTCGGACCTTCGGTCGCCCGTTCCATGGAGGCCGGCCCCGACGGCATGGAAGTGATCTGCATCGGCGGTCACAAAGCCGAAGGCCAGGACGGGATCCTGGTCGAGGATTTCTGGCCCTGACGCCGGGCACCCGATTCAGTCAAGATCCCGACCGTGAGCACGACCTGGAATGACATTCTCGATCTCGGCGACCGCGTGGTTCCCGACACGGCCCCGCCGCCGGCCGCCGAGGAGGAAGCCCCGAAGAAGATCGGTGCTTTCCGGCGCCTGCGCGAAAGCCTTGCCAAGAGCCGCCGGGCGCTAACCGAGGAAATCGGCTCGAGTCTCTTCGACCGGATCGACGATGAGACCTGGGAACGCCTGGAAGAAGCGCTGATCCTCGCCGACGCCGGTGCCACCACGACCGCACAGGTGGTCGAGAAACTCGAGCACGAAGTGGATTCGGGGGCGGTCCCGCCGGATGGTGCCGCGATCAGGGAGCGCCTGATCGGGATCCTGACCGAGATTGCCTCGACCAACCGGGCGCCGATCAACCTCACCCAGGACCCGGCGGTGGTCCTGATGACCGGGGTGAACGGCACCGGCAAGACGACCTCGATCGGCAAGATCGCCTGGCACCTGAAGAACGAATTCGGCCTTTCGGTCCTGCTGGGGGCCGCCGATACCTACCGCGCTGCCGCCGCCGAGCAGCTCTCGACCTGGGCCGATCGGGCGGGGGCGGACCTGGTTCGCTCGAACGAAGGGGCGGACCCGGGGTCGGTTGCCTATGACGCGCTCAGTGCGGCCCAGGCGAGGGGCAGCGATGTGGTGATCATCGACACCGCTGGAAGGCTTCACACCCAGTCGAACCTGATGGACGAGCTCGGCAAGGTCAAACGGGTGATCGACAAGCAGATTCCCGGCGCGCCGCACGAAACCCTGATCTCGATCGACGCGACGACCGGCCAGAACGGGTTGCGTCAGGCCAAGGCATTCGCCGAGGCGACCGACGTCTCCGGAGTGGTCCTGACCAAGCTTGATGGCACCGCAAAGGGGGGGATCACCCTGGCGATCGCCACCGAACTGGGGATCCCGGTCAAGCTGATCGGGACCGGTGAAGCCCTGGAGGACCTGCGGCCCTTCGACCCCGAGGATTTCGCCCGCGCTCTGCTCGAAGACGAGTAGCGCTACCTGCGCCTGAGCGCCACCCGGCCGGAGACCGCGATAACCCGCAGGTTCAGCGAGCGCCGGACCCGCAGGCGGAAACAGCCGGCCTGATTGCCGCGGCCCTTCAGCGTCGCCCGGAGCCGCAGGTTCACCCGACTTCCGTAGACCAGGTTGCCGGAGCGGCGGATCTGCCGCACGGCCCGCGCCGGCAATGCGAAACGGAGCTTCCGGTGCCGGTTGACGCGGACGTTTCGGGTTCGGAGCCGGATCGTTCTCACCGCGTTGCCGGTCGCGTATGAGATCCGCGGGGAAATCCTGGCGACAACGTCACCCCTGATCCCGAGACGCACCCGGATTCCGGGAACGGGGCGGGCATTCCCGAGCGGCGGGGATGGCCGGAAGGCCCGGACACTCAGACCACTCTTCGGCTTGTGGCAGACCGGCTCCGGGCTGGTCACGACAGAGGTCGCTCCGGAACCTCCGCATTCACCGGTGACCGGCTCGTTGTTCTCGTCACCGGAGTAGGTGGCCTGCCACTGATATGTCCCCGCTGACCTGGGTACGAAATCTGGCGAGTAGAACCTCGCGTCGGCCGGAGGGTCGGACTGGACCGGTCCGGAGGTGAAGGCCGGCTTCCCGGAGCAGTCACCCTTTCTTGAGGGTCCGTAGGCCGAGAATTCGACCGTGCCGCCCGCGACTCTGTAGAGCCTGAGCCAGACGGCGTATCCGATCGGTTCACCGAGAACCGCCGAAGACTTCACGGAGTGAGCGAAGACGGTCGTCATGTACCTGTCCACCTGATACGAGATCCCCGCAGTGCCGGTCTGTCCGTCGGTGGCCGTTGCCGTGACCGAGTAGTCGTGGGCACCAAGGCTTGACGTGTCGAGGAGCCCGCTGGTGACCACCTGGCTGTCAGCGCCGTCCGAGCCGATACAGGAGGTGAGAGGTGGCCCATCCGGGGCGGCCGAACAGGAGAAATGGACCGGAACCACGTCACCCAGCCGGTAGGTGAGGCCATCGGGCGGGTCGGAGATCGTCGCGGTCGGTGCCTGGTTGTTCTGGGTCCCGAAGGTCCAGGTATCGCCCAGCGCCGAACCGTCAAAGGTGAGACCGCCGAACAGCAGGATCTTCCCGCTCGTCTCGTCCAGCTGCATGGCGGCCGAGAAGCGGGCCGGGGGACTGGCGAAGGTGCTCAGGAGGGACCAGTCCGAACCGTCCCAGGACCAGGTCCCGGCGCCGGTGCCCGGAGAAACCCATCCGCTCGGCATGATCAGCGAACCGGTCGCGGGACTGTAGGCCATCGAGGTGGCGGCGATCGGCGTCGGCATGTGTGCCGGGAACTGCTCGGTCCAGGTGGTTCCGTCCCAGGTCCAGGTGTCGCGATAGCCGCCGCTATCGCCTACCCCGCCGAAGAGGACCACCTTCCCGTTGACAGGGTCATAGGCCATCGCCGTTCCGTACCTGGCCGGCGGGCTCGTCGCAGGGGAAAGTTGCGTCCAGGTGGCCCCGTTCCAGCTCCACGTCCAGTTCTGTGCCGAGCCGCCGGTCGACATCCCGCCGAACAGCAGCACCGTTTCAGAGACGGGGTCATAAACCAGGCTCGGGTTGAAGGCCACGGGGGCCGGGTTGGGTGGAGAAAGCTCGGTCCAGTCGCTGCCGTCCCAGGTCCAGGTCTCGGATGATCCGCCGGCAGTCGTCTGTCCTCCGACCAGGACCATCTGCCCGGATGCCTCATCGAAAGCCATCTGTGCCGCGGCACGTGGAGACGGGCTGTGGGCGGGCGACTGCTCGGTCCAGTTATCGCCGTCCCAGGTCCAGGTGTCACCGAGCCTGACGCCCGCTTCGGTGAGGCCGCCGAACAGGACCATCTCCTGGTTCGTGGCGTCGAAGGCCATCGCCGGGGCCGAACGGGCAGAAGGGCTCCCGGACGGGGTTTCTTCACCCCAGTTCGGGGCGGGTAAGGCGGCAGCGGCAGGAGTCGAACAGGCGACCGAGCAGAACAGAACCAGTCCAACGAACATTGAACCTGCCCGCATGACATGCCTGGTCCCCAATCCTGGCCCCTTGTTTTTCACTTGGCTCTCCCGCTCCCGTTCCTTCGCTGGCGCTGGAATAAACCTATCGTCTGTAGGCTCCGTTACCCATGTTTGACCAGCTTTCAGACCGCCTTCAGTCCACGCTCGGAGACATTCGCAAGCGCGGCAAGCTGACCGAGGCCGACGTCGACAAGGCGATGCGGGAGATCCGCCTTGCCCTGCTCGAAGCGGATGTGAACTTCAAGGTCGTGAAGGCCTTCACCGCGAAGGTCAAGGAGCGCTGCCTCGGCGCTGACGTGCTCGGTTCACTGAACCCGGGCCAGCAGGTGGTGAAGATCGTCAACGAGGAGTTGACCGAACTGATGGGCGGGGCCGGGCGAGACCTCGTCTTCTCGAACAAGGGAACCACCGTCATCCTGATGGCCGGCCTTCAGGGCTCCGGCAAGACGACCGCCACCGCGAAGCTGGCGATGCTCTTGAAGAAGGAGGGCAAGAGCGTTGCCCTCGCCGCCTGCGACGTCTACCGGCCGGCCGCGATCAAGCAGCTGGAGACGGTCGGCAAGCGGGCCGGCGCCGTCGTCTACCAGCAGGGAACCGACGCCGATCCCGTCGAGATTGCCGCCTGGGCACTGGAGAAGGCGAAGGAAGAGGGTCGCGACGTCCTGATCGTCGACACCGCCGGTCGCCTCCACATCGACTCCGAGCTGATGGATGAGCTGGCCCGGATCCGCAAGCGGGTAAAGCCCCACAACGTGCTCCTCGTGGTCGATGCGATGACCGGCCAGGACGCGGTCGGGGTTGCCGAATCGTTTTCCGAGGCGGCCGAGTTCGACGGCGTGATCATCTCCAAGCTGGACGGCGACGCCCGTGGTGGCGCCGCCCTCTCGGTCAAGGCGGTGACCGGCAAGCCGATCCTCTTCGCCTCGACCGGCGAGAAACTGGGCGATTTCGAGCACTTCCATCCTGACCGTATGGCGAGCCGCATCCTCGGAATGGGTGACGTGCTCAGCCTGATCGAGAAGGCCGAGGAGCAGGTTTCCGAGGAAGAGGCCGAGGAACTCCAGCGCAAGATGGAGGAGGGCCAGTTTACGCTCGAGGATTTCCTCAAGCAGATGCGGCAGATCCGCAAGATGGGCCCGATCGGCAACCTGCTCGGAATGATGCCCGGCATGGGGGCAATGAAGAAGATGAAGGACGTCGAGGTCGACGACGGTGAACTCGACCGGGTAGAGGCGATCATCCTCTCGATGACCC
>JAGQUR010000121.1 GCA_020438395.1 Solirubrobacterales bacterium
CGCCCGGGCCGGCGATCAGCTTCTTAACCTGCCGCTGCGACTTTCCGCAGAAGCTGCAGAGCAGTTGCTCGTTGGAATCGGTCGGACCTGCCATCTACCCTCCGGGGTCGTGAGTGGGCTCGCCTTGTCCCACTCTAAAAGAAGCGCCGCCGCGGCCATCGAACTCCGGTCGCCGGCGACGTTGGTCTCCTTCTACTCCGACCATACCCACCTCCCTTCCCCGGCAATAAGGCCTGCAAGTCGGCGAGCTTCACCCCGCCTCCCAGCCAAACCCACCCTTCCCACTCGTTTGAGATATCTGTTGGGAAGGGTTCCGCTACGTGGCGATACCCTCGTTTCATGACTGAGATTCGGGCTGTTACCGCTGAGGAGTTTCCGCGCTTTGAGCCTCTATTCGTGCTCTACCAGGAGTTCTATGAGGTGGAGGAGATCGACCCTGGGCGGAACCGCGACTTCTTTTCCCGCTTCGTTGGTGGCGGCGACGGCACTGCGGACGGCTGGCTGCTGGGCGCCTTCGACGGCGATGAGGTCATCGGCTTCGGCTGCTTCTACCGTCACAAGAGCTCGCTGTCGGCCACCGACATCGTCCTCATGAACGATCTCTACGTGACCGAGTCCGCCCGGGGCAAAGGGACGGGCCGGGCCCTGATCGAGGCCGGAGTCGAACTGGCCCGCAAGTCGGGCGCATCCCACCTCACCTGGGCGACCGCACCCGACAACCACACCGCCCAGCGCCTCTACGACAGCACCGGGGCCGACAAGTCCACCTGGCTCGAATACGAAATCGAAGCCTGAACGCAGGTTTCGCCGCAACCCTCCCGCCCCTGCCGGGTTCTTGTGACATAAGAAACAAAGAGTTCCAAAGGGAGGGGCTCGGCATGATGCACATAAAGCGAATACCGGCAGGTTCCGAGCGAAGTCCGATCGGCCTCAGGTACACCCTCGTTGCCCTGGTCGTGGCGGGAGCGCTCTGTGCCTTCAGCCTGGTGGCACCGGGAGCGTTCGGCTAGATCGGCAGCACTCCGGAGGGGAGAAAGAAATGGGCCGCGGCCGGCGCGTGAAGCGCAGCCGCGGCCCTTTCCTGAAGTGCGCCGATCCGGGGGCTCCCACCCGGACCCGCGCAAGTTTGCCGCCGCCTAGACGGCGGGCGGCGGGCCGGCGTCCTCCTCGACAACCACGGTCTCTTCGACCGCGACCACGCCGCCTTCCTTGAGCTCCACCAGACGGAAGTAAAGGACCGTCTCGAGCATCGCAAGGTAGGGGTAAAGCAGGATCCCGAGAACCAGGCCGACAAGGGCGCCGATCAGGGGAGTGATTGCTCCGAGCAGCACGACGAGCGCCGCGATACCGAAGACGATCAGGATCACCAGGATGCCGACCGCAAGGATGCGCATGCGATTGTCCTTGGTCAGCTCGGCGCTGCGCGACATCGACTCGAAGACTCCCGCGTCCTCGACAACGAGGGACGGCAATGAAACCGCGAGGATCAGCGCAATGATGACCCCGGGGATGATCAGGAAAAACAGACCGATGGCGACCATGATTCCGATCAGGAACTGCAGGACGATGATGGCCAGCAGCCGGGGCCAGACGGCACCGAGGAATTCGCCGAGCGTGTAGTCGATATCGCCGCTCGCTTCCACGTCCTGGACTATCCGGACCACTGAGCCGGCGAGCCATGCGCCGGCGATCAGCTGAACCACTGAACCAAGGAAATGACCAAGAGCACCGTCACCCAGGATCCACTGGATCACCGCGGCCGGAACGAGCAGAACCAATGCCACCAGCCAGAAAGTGCCGAAAGCGCTCTGGTAGATCTCACCTGTTCGATCGAACACCCCGCCGATGTCGAGATGGTCACTGGTACTGCCGGAACCGCTCATTGTTGCTCCTCCTTGGAATGGCATTCGGGAAAGCCCGTACACCCGCCTTTGCACGTGTTCGGCCGGATACCTCCCCGCGGGAAAGCCGATTCATCCGACCCTTTCCCTTTCATCCCGATTGAATGAATCGCGTCCCCGCAAGGGGAATATTCTGCGGTCATGACCAGTTCCTCCGGCCCCACCACGTTGACCCAGGATTCACCCCGACTTACCGGGAAGGAGCTGCGGAAGAAGGCACCGAGGGAGAGCCACGCAGAATGGAAGCCGGCTGCCGGTCGCGATCCACTGAAGATCCTGCTCAAGCAGGCAGAGAACAGGGTTCAGGAGCTCCTGCCGATCCGGTACGGAAGGATGTCCGCCTCGCCCTTCGCCTTTTACAGGGGAGGCGCGGCGATCATGGCCGCCGACCTGGCCCCCACTCCCGCCACCGGCGTTCGCGTCCAGGCCTGCGGGGATGCCCACATTTCGAACTTCGGCGGCTACAGGGCTCCGGACCGCCGGGTGATCTTTGATCTCAATGACTTCGACGAAACCCTGCCCGCCCCCTGGGAGTGGGATGTGAAGCGGATGGCTGCCAGCGCCGTGATCGCCGCACGCGAGAACGGGGCCGGCAAGAAGGCGGCACGGAAGATCGCACTTGCCGCGGTGGCCCAGTACCGGGACGTGATGAGGGGACTCTCGGAGATCAGCTACCTCGACGTCTGGTACTCGCGGTTGAACATGGATGACATGGCCGATGTCCTCGAGCAGACTCATGGCGAGGACGCAGGAATCGACCTTCGCCGGGACATCTCCAAGGCGGAGCGCAAGGACAGCAGCCGGGCGCAGCGGAAGCTGACCGAGGAATCCGATGAGGGCGAACCCCGCTTCGCCAGTCGTCCACCGCTTCTGGTCCCCGCCAGGGAACTGGCGGAGAGCCTCGGCGTGACCGACGCCGACGCGGTGAGACAACTGCTCCAGGAGGTGCTTGACCAGTACGCCGGCACCCTGCCCCCCGACCGGCAGCACCTCTTTGGCCACTACCGCTTCGTGGACATCGCCCGGAAAGTGGTCGGGGTCGGCTCGGTCGGAACCCGGGCCTGGGTGCTGCTCTTCCTTTCGAACCGCCGGATGGATCCACTCGTCCTTCAGGTCAAGGAGGCCCAGGCTTCGGTCCTGGCCCCGTATGCCGGCGCCTCCAAATTCAGGCTCCAGGGACGCAGGGTGGTCGAAGGACAGCGGCTTACCCAGGCGGCCAGCGACCTTTTCCTCGGCTGGACGAGAGCAAAAGCGCCAGATGGTGAGATCCGCGACTTCTACGTGCGACAGCTCTGGGACGGCAAGCTTTCGATCGACATCCCTTCGCTCGACGAGTCAAGGCTCACCGGATATGTCCGCGCCTGCGGCGGCGCGCTTGCGCTGGCCCACGCCCGGACCGGTGACCGGGTCGGCATCGCCGACTACATGGGCAAGAACGACAGCTTCCCCGAGGCAATCGCCGAATTCAGCATCCGCTATGCGAAGCAGAACAAGGAAGACTTCAAGGCCTTCACCGCCGAGATCGAGGCCGGACGCATCGAAGCCACCCCGGGAATCTGAGCTTCCCTTACGATCGGGTCGTGAGGTCACGCCTGATACTTCTCGCCGTGCTGGCGTTGCTGGTCAGCGCCCTGTCCCCCGTAGGGGCCGGGGCCGACGTGAAAGGCGCGGCAAAGCGGCTCGACAATCTCCGCGACCGGCCGGAGCGGCTCCGCCAGTTCCTGCGGGGCATGCCGAAAGGGACCGACCTCCACACGCACCTTTCGGGGGCCGTCTATGCCGAAGCGATGATCCGCTGGGGCGCAGAGGACGGAAAGTGTGTCGACACCGTCACCTTCGCCTCCTCGTTCCCGCCCTGCACCGGTGACCAGGTTCCCCTGACGGCCGCCCTGACCAACACGGTTCTGTGGGACCAGATCCTTGCGGCATGGTCGATGCGGGAGTTCCGTCCCGATGCCTTCTCCGGTCACAACCACTTCTTTGCCACCTTCGACCTTTTCGGCTCCGCCTTCAGCGGCAGGCAGGGCGACGGGCTCGCCCAGGTTACGAAACGGGCAGCCACCCAGAACGTTCAGTACATAGAGCCACTGATCACGCCGCAGTTTGGCGCGTCATTGGCGATCGCCAATCAGGTCGGCTACAACCCGGACTTCGCGACCATGCGCCTGGCGATGCTGAACGCCGGAATCACCAACGCGATCCCGGCCGCCGAACAGACCGCGACCGCGGCACTCGACCGCCGGTCCGACCTGCAGGGCTGCGGCACCGACAAGCCGGATCCGGGCTGTTCGGTGCTGGTTCATTTCGACGTCCAGGTTCTCCGGAACCAGCCGCCGGCCGTGGTCTTCGCCCAGCTTCTCTTCGGCTTCGAGCTAATGAAGGCGGATCCGAACTGGGTCGGGATGAACATGGTGCAGCCGGAGGACGCCTTCTATTCCACTTCCCAATACAACCTCCACATGCGAATGGTGCGCTACCTGAGGTCCGTTTATCCGGATGCGAAGGTGACCCTCCACGCGGGTGAGCTGGTCCCCGGGCTCGCCCCGCCTTCGGACCTCAGGTTTCACATCCGCCAGGCAGTCAATATCGCCTGGGCTGACCGGATCGGCCACGGAGCGGATCTTCGGTGGGAAAGGAACCCGGACCAGATCCTGAGGAGGATGAAGCGCACGGGCACCTGCCTCGAGGCGAACCTGACCTCCAACCAGCAGATCCTCCGTCTGTACGGCAGGCGGCATCCGATCAGGGATTACGTGAAGGCCGGAGTCAAGGTGACCCTTTCAACCGATGACGAAGGCGTCTCCCGCACCGACCTGACCTCCCAGTACGTCAAGGCGGTCCGCCAGCAGGGGTTCGGCTACCGGCGGCTCAAGCAGTTCGCCCGCAACGGGCTGCGCTGCGCCTTCCTCACCCCGGCCGAGAAGAAGGCCGCCCTCACGGACCAGGCCACAAGGTTCAGGAAATTCGAAGCCCGCTTCAAGTCGAAGCAGAACTGACCCGGGTTCAGTCCAGGACGGCCACCACCCGGGCTGGCGCGGCACTGCCGCCGACCAGCTTGAGCGGGAAACAGGCGACCGTGAACCCGTGCGGCGGCAGCTGCTCGAGGTTCGCGAGGCGCTCGATCTGCGAGTAGGGAATGTCGGCCTGATGGGCCTCCCAGAAGATCCCCGCCTCCCCTTTCTCCTTCGCCTCCTCCGCCTGCATCCAGAGCGGCCGGTCCCAGCCCCAGGCGTCTATGCCCATCACCCTCACCCCGCGGTCATAGAGCCACCGGGTTGCTCCGGCCGTGACCCCGGGGCCGTGGGCCATGTACTCCAGCGTGCCGAGGAATTGGTCGCAGCCTGTCCTGACCAGACAAATGTCCCGTTCTGACACCTCGTAGCCGATCCGGTCGAGTTCAGCCTCGATATCGGCGACATCGATCACCTCGCCGTCGCCACGCTCGTGGAAATCGAGCAGGAACCCGGGCCGGAAGAACCAGTCGAGTGGAAGCTGATCGATCGTCTCGGCCGGCTTGCCCTGAATCGTCGAGTTGTAATGCCACGGTGCATCGACGTGGGTCGAGCTATGGGTGCCGAGCAGGGTGAAAGTGTCAACCGCCCAGCCCTCCCGGTCCCTGAGAAGTTCGGGGCCCACCCCGAAGAGCGCCTCGATCTGCTTCGCGCCTTCTTCATGTGGCGTGTACTCGACGTCAACGCGCACGACTTCAGGGGCACCTTCGGGTCCCGGCTCAATCGGAGCCGAGAGATCGATCAATCTCCTCATGCCTTTCAGCCTAGACTGCTGACATGACCGCAACTGATGGTGCGAAGGGGACGGTCCTGGTCACCGGAGGCTCCGGCTTCCTCGGTGGACGGGCAATCATCGATCTGCTGGAACGGGGTTACGAGGTCCGGACCACGGTCCGCGACAAGTCGAAGGGACCGCGGATCGAAGAGAACATCTCGAACGAGATCGGCCGCCCGGCCGGCATCGAGTTCTTCGAGGCGAACCTCGACTCGGACGAAGGCTGGCCCGAAGCGGTCTCGGGTTGCCGATACGTGCTCCACATCGCCTCCCCCTTCCCGCCCAACAGGCCGAAGGACCCGCAGGAGCTGATCAAGCCCGCGGTCGGCGGCGCGACCAGGGTGATCAACGCGGCCCTCGACGCCGGCGTCGAAAGGGTGGTCATGACTTCCTCCGTGGCGGCGATCCGTGGCGGAGAGAATCAGGAGGACCGCGACTACACCGAGGACGACTGGACGAATGTGGATGCGGTGGCCGCCTACCCGCAGTCGAAGACGCTGGCCGAGCAGGCCGCCTGGGACCTGGTCGAGAAACGGGGCGAACGGGAAAAACTCGCGACGATCTGCCCCAGCGCGATCCTCGGCCCGGTCATGCCCGACGACGATTCGTTCTCCCTGGAGGCAATCGAGCGGCTGCTCAACGGGATGCCGGCGGTGCCGGAGATCGGATTCAGCTGGGTGGACGTCCGCGACGTGTCGGCCGCCCACATCGCGGCGATGGAGAAGCCCGAGGCCGGCGGCCAGCGCTTCATCGCCTCCGGGCCGTTCCTCTGGCTGCTCGACGTGTCGAAAATCCTGCGCGAGAAGCTCCCGGAAATCGCCAAGAAGGCCCCGACCCGCAAGGCCCCCAAGTTCATGGTCCGGATCATGGCGATCTTCGATCCGGGCGCACGCCCCCTGATCGCCGACATCGGCCAGCGCAACGACTTCGACACCACCCGCGCGACCGAAGTACTCGGGGTCACCGCCCGCC
>JAGQUR010000020.1:0-2620 GCA_020438395.1 Solirubrobacterales bacterium
AAAACGGGGTCTTCGTGGGGGAAAAGGACACACTCGTGACCAAGTGCCCATCGAAGTTCTCGGAGAAGAAGAATCAGTAATTTCGGCAATGCCGCGCTCTGGCTTGCCTTCCTGACCGCAATCTTTGCGGCGGCGGCTGCGCTCGTCGGAACCCGGGGCGACCGCCGCTGGGTGGACTCCTCCCGCTACGCGGTCTATGCATTCTGCGCCCTGATGGTGATCTGCGTGGTCGTGATCGAACACGCCTTCCTGACCAACGACTTCAGCTTCAACGTGGTCGCCACCCATTCGTCGATCGAGACGCCGACCTTCTACAAGTTCACGGCGATGTGGTCGAGCCAGGAAGGCTCGCTGCTGCTCTGGGCCTTCATCCTCTCGATTGTGTCGACGATTTCGCTGGCCGCGACCCGGCGCAAGCTGCGCGACCTCGTGCCCTGGGCGACCGCGGTGATGATGGGGATCGCCGTCTTCTTCACCGGGCTGATGCTGCTCGGCGGGGACGTCAACCCATTCACCACGATCTCGCCGGTCCCGGCCGACGGCACGGGACTCAACCCGCTGCTCCAGCACCCGTCCATGATCATCCATCCGCCGATGCTCTACACGGGGTATGTGTCGCTCACCGTGCCCTTCGCCTTTGCGATCGGTGCCCTGATCAGCCGCCGGGTGGACGCGGCCTGGATCAAGTCGACCCGCGGCTTCGCCCTGATCGCCTGGACTTTCCTCTCGATCGGAATCATCCTCGGTGCGCGCTGGTCCTACACCGAGCTCGGCTGGGGCGGGTACTGGGCCTGGGACCCGGTCGAGAACGCCTCGGTCATGCCCTGGCTGATCACCACGGCGTACATCCACTCGATCATGGTCCAGGAAAAGCGGGGCATGCTGAAGGTCTGGAACGTGAGCCTGATCGTGGCCAGTTTCAGCCTTGCCCTGCTCGGCACCTTCCTGGTCCGATCCGGGGTGCTCCAGTCGATCCACGCCTTCGGCGACAGCACCGTCGGTCCGTATTTCCTCTCTCTGATCGGGGTGGTCCTGATCGGCTCGACCTGGCTGATCATCTCCCGTCTCGACATCCTCAGGTCGGACCGCAGAATCGACTCCCTTGCCTCGCGGGAATCGGTCTTCTTGATCAACAACCTGTTGCTGATAGCCCTTTGCGCGATCGTCTTCTGGGGAACATTCTTCCCGCTCATCTCCGAGTTCCTGACCGGCACCCGCTCGACCCTCGCCGCGCCATGGTTCGACCGCTACACCACACCCGTGGCCGTGATCCTGGTCCTCTTCACCGGAATCGGCCCGATGATGTCCTGGCGGCGGATCTCGTGGGAGGGTGCGAAGCGGGTCTTCACGGTGCCCCTGATTGCCGCCGCGATCGCCTTCGTGTTGCTGCTGCTCTTCACCGATGCCTCAAACAGCGTCTGGGCCCTGCTGATCTTCACCCTGGCCGCTTTCACGGTCACCGCGCTGGTCCAGGAGACCTGGCGGGCTGCCGCCGCCAGGAAGAAGAACGTCGGCGGTTCGATCTTCGCCTCGATCTGGTCCAACGCAACCCGTAACCGCCGGCGCTACGGCGGCTACGTCGTTCACCTGGGCCTGGTCGTGCTTCTGGTCGGGATCGCCGCGTCGTCGAGTTTCGAGACCAAGCAGGACATCGAGCTGAAGCCGGGACAGTCCGCGGTGGTTGATGACTACAAGGTCACCTACGTCCACCCGACCCTGGCCCGTAATGACCAGGCACTGATCTTCGGCGCCGACCTCCAGGTCGATCGCAACGGCGAGTCATTCGCCCAGCTGAACCCGACCCGGCAGTACCACCAGATCACCGGTGGAGGCGGCTCCCCGGGCATCGCCTCCTATTTCGAAGGGGAGGCGACGAGCGAGGTTGGCCTGAAGGCCGGAATGCGGTCGGACTTCTGGACCTCGGTTGAGCCGAACACGAAGGAGTTCCAGCGCCGCGCCCGCATGGCTGACAGCCTCTTCGGGGCTTTCATGCGGCAGAAGGTGCTTCCGCTCGTGCAGAAGAATCCCTCGCGGGCGAAGGTTGTGAGTGCCGCCGCGACGGACCTGCTCAGCCTGACCACCGACAAGGTGATCGCCGGGTACAAGAAGGACAATCTTGCGGTACCGGTGACCATCCGCGTGATCGTCAGCCCGATGGTCAGCTGGATCTGGGTTGGCGCGATCCTCGCGATCATCGGTGCGCTGTTCGCGGCCTGGCCGAGCGGGCTGCTGAAACGAAACCGGGGGAGGAAGAAGACGGCATGACCGTGGTCTGGTTCCTGATCCTGCTCGTCCTCGTTGGCGCGTTCGTGTCAATGCCGTTCTGGCGCGATCGTGCCGCTTCGTCGACGGAGGACCCGGAGATCGCCGCCCTCGAAGCGGCGCGGGAGTCCAAGTACCGCGAGATCCGTGACGCCGAGATGGACCGGGAGTCGGGCAAACTCTCGGAGGAGGACTTCACTGAACTGGACGCCGAGCTGAGGCGCGAGGCGGTTGGCATTCTCGACCGCCTCGAGGCGCTCAAGGGCGAAGAAAGCTAGACTGGTCAGTCGATGTACACGATCATGGCCATCATCCAGGTTCTGCTTTCCGTGCTCCTGATCTTCCTGGTGCTCCTGCA
>JAGQUR010000020.1:2664-14381 GCA_020438395.1 Solirubrobacterales bacterium
TCGATCGGCGGCGGCTCGATGGTCGAGCAGAATCTCGACCGCGCCACGGTCGTTACCGCGATCCTGTTCACGCTGAACACGATCCTCCTGATCAAGCTCTGAAAAGCCGAAAAGCGGCGGTTGCTCTAGGGTCACCGCCATGACCGGCAGAACCAGGGCGACTCTGGCAATAGTGATCGGCTCGGTGGGAATCCTTCTGGGGCTCCTCGGCACGATCACCGCGTTCAACGCGAAGAACGCCGTTGACTCCGACACCAACACGACGTCGCAGATCCAGACGCTGGTCCAGGACAAGTTCCAGCAGGCCCAGTCCAAGCAGGACCAGCTCGAGGCAAACCAGAAGTCGGAAGCCGAGAAGCTCGTTTCCCAGTTGACTTCCGGAGAGAAGAACCTCCTTCAGAAGATCAACGGAAACCACAAACAGATCAAGCGGGCGATCCGGCAGAACCGGAAGCTCAGGAACCAGCTCAACGCTCTGAGCAGCCGCCAGCGTGAGCTGACCGACGAGCTGGCCGGGGTGGAAACCAGGCAGGACAACGACTACACCGAGCTCAGCCAGCGGATCAACCGGCTCAACAAGAATCTGCGCAGCCTCACCAACCGGGTGAACAGGCTGAGCGGCTACGCCAACTAGGCCAGCGGTTGCGGATTCTCTTCGTCTGTCTCGGCAACATCTGCCGCTCACCGTCGGCGGAGGCGGTGATGCGCGGATTGATCGCGAATCAGGAGATAGAAGGGGTGGAGGTCGATTCGGCCGGCACCGGTGACTGGCATGTCGGCGAGTCGGCCGATCCCCGGGCAATCTCGGCCGCGATCGAGCGGGGCGTCGAGATCAGCGGCAGCGCGAGGCAGGTCCGATCTTCCGACTTCGAGGAATTCGACCTGATCCTGGCCATGGACCGTTCCAACCACGCCAACCTGCTGGCCATGGAAGGTGCCGACCCCGGGAAAGTCCGGCTGTTCCGGGAGATGGCGGGTGAGGGGGAGGTCGACGTCCCCGACCCGTATTTCGGTGGCGAGGACGGCTTCGACGAGGTCCTGGACATCCTCGAGCGCGGCTGCGTGGTCGTGCTCGAGGAATACGCGAATTGATCGAGAGGCGTGGGGGCTAGCGGAGGTTCTGCCAACTGCGGCAGTGGTTCAGCTTGCCCGGGCAACTGAACGGCGTGGCGAAGATCACCTGTGGCCTGACCCGCTTCCGTTGTTTCCTGCGCCGTACGTCGATCACGCGGCTCGCGCCGCGGCCGATCTTGTACTTGCGGGCCGCGACAACCTTGCGTTTTCCCTTGCCGCCCCGGAACTTGACCCAGCCCCGGCAGAACCGGGTCGGCGAAGCCGCAGGACAGTGTGCCTTAACTCGCAGGAATCCCTTCCGCCTGGCCTTCTGGCGCCAGATCTCGAGCATGTCCGGCTCGAACCACCGGGGCGACTTCCCGACCGTCACCGAAGAAATGCGCTCGTGGGAGCGGCCGCCCTGGTTGCCGGTGACTGCCACCGTGGTCGAGCGGATCCCGAGCGCCTTTCCTGGTCTTACGGCGGCACCCGTTGCCCACAAGACCCGCCGCCAGCCTCCGGGCCGGTCGAACCTGTATCCGTCGGTTCCCGAGCCGGCCCGGAGCCGCCTGGCGGAGGTGGTGTCCCTCAGCATTGAAAGTGTGTTGCGAACGGCGAACCGCGCCTGGCGGGAATTCCCGTCGCCGTCGATCAGCCCGTACATCTTGTTGGCGAGCTTGTCGAAGTACTGCTGGAGAACCACGTAACGGGCGCCCTCGCCGACCGCCGTTGCGATCAGGCGGGTCGACTCGTCGGCATGGTCCTGCTGCTCGAAGGGCCGGCCGTCGAGGTACCGGTGGCCGAGCTCCCAGATCTCGATCGGCATGTTGAAACCGTCGTTCCGGACCATCGCGATCGTCGAGGGGATGCTCGAGGCGGGTCCGTAGTAATGGAGTTGCAGGGCATCGATCAGATTCTTGTGGGCGACCAGCTGGTCGTAGAACTCCTGCATCTTCAGGACCTTGGCACTTGACAGGTAGGCCGGGACCTGGGAGGTCGAGGTCAGGTAGGGGCCGCCGCCGAGGTCATTGGTCTGGCTTTCCTGGATGGTCGCCAGCGCCCCGTCGAGGTCCCCGGCCAGCCACTGTTTGCGTGCCTCGATGATCGAGAAGCCGCCGCTGGAACTGACCGAGTCGAGGAGGATGGCATCCGGGTTCGCCGCGTGAGCGGCGTCCGCGGCGATCTTGAGGAGCTGGAAGTACTCGGCCGGGGTGTCGGTCCAGTGGGTCGGGGCGATCACCTCGTTCTCGACCCCGAAGCGCGTGACCCTGCCTTTCATGTGGCCGACCAGCGCCCCGAAGAACGCACTGTACGCATCGAGGTCGTCCGGCATGCCGCGGTCGTCGCTGCTCGACGGCTGGATGAAGACCCGGATTGCCGGGACGATGCCGCAGCCGATCGCCGCGTTGACCTGGCCATCAAGCGTGCTGAAGTCGTAGGTCCCCGGGCTCTTGACGATCCTCGTCATCACTGCCCCGATGACCGTTGTCTTTACGCCGTCCTCCTTGATCCGGTCGCAGTTCGAGGCGAGCAGCGGCGCGTCGGTGAGTGCGCCCGCCTCGACTCCCTCGGGAAACTCAACTGCCCGGGCCGGTGTCGTGACCAGGACCAGGGCGAATAACGCAACGAAAAGGGGGGAGAGACGGGTCATGCTTCCACAACCCGCCCCTCCCCCCGGGGTTTCGCTTGTTACCTGAACTCAGTGCCCGAAGGACACCTTGGGCAGGCGGCGGTCGATCCAGGTCGGTATCCACCACAACTTCGTGCCGGCCAGTCGCATCAGGACCGGCAGCAGCAGCAGCCGGACCAGCGCGGCGTCCAGCAGCACTGCCACACCGAGGATGATTCCCATCTCGCGGGGAGGCAGTGGCCCGGACAGGGCGAAGGTGAAGAACACCGCGACCATCACTCCGGCGGCGGCGAACACCACCCGCCCGGAGTGGGCCAGACCACCAATCAGCGCTTCCTTCGCATCGCCGGACTTTTCCCAGTGTTCCCTCGCCGAACTCAGCAGGAAGACCGAGTAGTCCATCGATATGGCGAACACCATCGCGAAGAAGAACACCGGTGCCCAGGCGTCCAGGAAGCCCTGCGACTCGAAGCCGAGCAAGCCGGTCAGATGGCCTTCCTGGAAGATCAGCTGGGCGACACCAAAGGCGGCGCCAACGGCCAGCAGGTTGGTCAGAACCGCGATTGCGGCCAGGATCGGTGCCCTCAGGGCGATCAGCAGGAGCAGGAAGCCCAGGGTCATGACAATCGCGATCGCCGGGGCGGTGGTGTCACCGAGGGCGTTCTCGAGGTCATGGTTCTCGGCCGCTGCGCCACCGACCAGGGCCCCGGCCGGCAACTCGTCCCGGACCCGGTCGATCGTCGGCCCCATCGCGGGGTCGGAGGGATCGACCGTTGGGGTGGCCGCGATCAGCGTGTAGCCCTGGGGGCTTTGGCCGGCAACCATCACGCCGGCGATTCCCTTGTCGGACTTGAGCGCCGTGGTCGCCTGAGCGACTTCGCTGTTCGGGGCGACCACCTGAAGGGTGCCCGGGGCACCGGCGCCGAAGGAATCGGCAACCTGTTCGTAGCCGACCCGCGCGCCGTCACCTTCGGGCACGACCTTGATCGAGGGCATGCCGGTATCCAGCGAGAACACCGGCACACAGAGTGCCAGCAGGATCAGCAGGGCCGGAACACCGAAGAGGAGCGGCCGTTTCCAGATCCTCTCGCCCCAGGCGGCAAACTTGGGCGAGCGGTGCTCACCGGTGTGAACCCAGGGGAGGCTCAACTTGTTGACCCGGTGGCCCAGCTTGCCGAGGACTCCCGGCAACAGGGTCAGCGACGCGGCCAGCACGAAGGCGACCGCCAGCATCACGCCGATCGCCATCGAACGGAAGGCCGGGCTCGGCACCAGCAGCACTGCGCTGAGGGAGATCAGCACGGTCACGCCGGAGAAGAACACCGCCTTGCCGGCCGTGTCCATCGTTTCGGCGATGGCATCGCTGGTCGAGTCATTCGAGGTCAATGCACCGCGGAATCGGTACACGATGAATAGTGCGTAGTCGATGCCCAGCGCGAGCGCGAACATCATCGCGAAGTTCATCGCCCAGATCGAGATGTCGAACAGCTGGGTGCCCAGGTAGAGCGAACCGGCCGCGGCCATCAGGCCGAGAATGGTCAGCATCAGGGGCAGACCGGCCGCGACCAGAGAGCCGAAGGCCAGGACCAGGATCAGCAGCGTGACGGGCCAGGAGATGACCTCCGACTTCATCATCGCTTCCTTGTTGGCCTGGTTGAAGTCGGACCACATGCCCGACGAACCGGTCAGCGAAACCGTAGTCCCGGAGGTCTCCAGACCGGCGAGTTCCTCCTTGAGGTCATCGGCCGCGTGAACCATCTGGTTCGAATCGGAGGCCGCGCCGGCCTGAATGACAGCCGTGTGGCCGTCAGCCGAAACCCAGCTCTGCTTCGAGGGGAGGACCACGCCCTTGACGTCATTGGAATCCTTGAGCACGGCGGCCGCCTGGTTGACGGTCTTGTCGAATCCCGCACTGCCGAAGGTCGAGTCGTCGCTGTGGACGACGACCATAAGCGCCGAGGAGGACATGCCGCCGAACTGATCGTCGACCAGCTTTCTGACGTCGACCGACTCGGAGCCTGTCGCCTCCCAGCCGGCGCCGGAAAGCGCATGTTCGGCCTTCGGGGCAAAGAAGCCGAGTCCGACCGCGATGACCAGCCAGATGGCCGCGACAATCCGGAAGTTCTCGGTCGTCCAGCGGCCCAGGCGGCCGATCGGTCCGTAGGCGGTCATCGGTTCATCTCCGCGGCAGGCTTGAGTGAGGTGACGCGACGGAGGATGAGCGACGCCGGGCAGGCGCCGAAGATCACGTACAACCACTGATTGATGCCGGCGAAGGCCGGCAGAAGGGCAAACCAGGGGGAAACCAGCAGGGCGAGTAGACCCCCGATCAGGCTCACCGATCCGGCCATTGCAAACAGCACCCTTTCCAGGTACCAGGCCGTCGGCTTATCCGTCTCACGACTCGCAGTCATTTTTACTCCATTCGAAGTCAAAGGTTCACAAGTTCACAACTGTATAGTGGAATAGATTAGCAGCTTGCGAGGCGGCTGGCAACCCCGGGATCGGGTCTTGCCGGCCATAGCTCTTTCTGCCGGCGGCGGGTCCCCTAGACCCGGGCTACGATCTGGCTTAGTTCGGAGATCCGCTGCTCGACGCCGTCGCAGACCGCTTCGCACATCGCCATCAGGCTTTCATCGGAAATCCCGTAGTAGACCGTGTTGCCCTCCTTGCGGCGATTCACCGCTCCGCCTGCGTAAAGCGCCTGGAGATGCTTGGAGACGTTCTGCTGGCTGGTGTCGAGGGCTTCGGCCAGTCCACCGACGCTGTGTTCTCCCTCGCGTAGCTGATCCAGGATGCGGATCCGCGTCGGTTCCGAAAGCAGTTTGAACCTGGCGGTGATCAGTTCGACCAGTTCGGGTGGGAGGGGGGTCGGGAGTGCCATGTCCCAAGCATACAACTCGACAACCATTTGCCCGCCGAGTTGTGAACTTCTCTCCGCTCAGGCGAGGCCGTAAGGAAGGATCGGGAAACCCTTCACGGCCTTGCTGACGATCTCGTCGTCTTCGTCGCAGACCGTGAACAGGTCCATGTCGGAGGGGGCGATCCTTCCTTCGCCGGCCAGGCGCCGGGCGATCCAGTCGATCAGGTCCTGCCAGAAGTCGGCGCCGGCCAGAACGATGGGGTGGGGCCGGGCCTTGTTGGTCTGGATCAGGGTCAGGACCTCAAAGGTCTCGTCCAGGGTGCCAAAGCCGCCGGGGAAGATCACGAACGACCATGAGTAGCGGACGAACATCAGCTTGCGGGCGAAGAAGTAGTGGAACTCCTTGTCGATGTCCACGTAGGGATTCGCCCCCTGCTCATGCGGCAACTCGATGTTGAGCCCGACCGAAAGGCCTTCTTCGTCCTTGGCTCCACGGTTCGCGGCTTCCATCGACCCCGGTCCGCCGCCGGTGATCACGGCATAACCCTGCCTGGCGATTCCGGCCCCGACCCTCCGTGCCTGCTCGTACTCGGGGTTGCCGGGCCGGGTCCTCGCCGAGCCGAACACACAGACGGCCGGACCGACCGGCTCCATGATCCGGAAACCGTCCTCGAACTCCTCCCGGATCTTCTCGAGGCGTTCCGGGTCGGATAGCTCGGCTTTGATCTCCGGCTCGCCGCAGCGAATGATTTCCTGGTCGAAGGTGCTTGGCAGCTGCGGGATCGTGCTCATCACCGGCAGCCTATTCCCGGGACCCGGCATCGGCGGCGGCGCGGTAGCGCTCGATCGCGAAACGCCTCTCCTCGGCGTGATCGACGACCGGGGCCGGATAGTCGCGGCCGATCACGCAGCCGGCTTCTTCCTGCTCGACCTCCGACATCTCCCAGGGACGGACCAGACTGTCGTCCGGAACCTGTTCCAGTTCCGGGACCCATCGCCGGACGTACTTGCCCTCCGGGTCGAACTTCTCCTGCTGTGTGCTGGGGTTGAACATCCGCTGGAAGTAGGGGGCCGGGTCGGTGCCGGTCGAGGCGACCCACTGCCAGCCGCCGTTGTTGGAAGCGAGGTCGCCGTCGATCAGCTCTTCCATGAAGTGTTTCTCGCCCTCCCGCCAGTCCAGGTGGAGGTCCTTGGTCAGGAAGGAGGCGACGACCATCCGGACCCGGTTGTGCATCCAGCCTTCGGCTTTCAACTGCCGCAATCCGGCGTCGACCAGCGGGTAGCCGGTAGCCCCCGATTTCCAGGCGGCCAGCAGTTCATCGTCCTGCTGCCAGTCGAGGGTGTCCCGGTATCGCTCCTGGTACTCGAGCCGGGTCACCTCGGGAAAGTTCGAAAGCACCGAAGCGTAGAAATCACGCCAGGCGAGTTCGGCCCGGAACCGTCGTGCTCCCTCGCCGGACCGGCGTCCGAGCTTGGTCTCCAGCTCGAGCGGTGAAAGGCAACCCCACCGGATCCAGGGGGAGAGCCGGGAGGAGCCTCCGGAAGGCTGGTCACGACGATCCGCGTAATCCTGAAGTCCGTCGTTCAGGAACCGCTTCGTGGCGGCTCGCCCGGCAGCCTCGCCGGGCTCAAAGGAGTCACTCCGGTCAGATTCGTCAGGCTCCAGCCCGAGGTCCTCGAGGTTCGGGAATTCACCCGGGTCCGGTTCTCCCGCCAGTCTCAACTTGTCCGGGCGTTCCTCGGCCGGCCTTCGCTCGGACTCTTGCCAGGCCCTGTTGAACGGGCTGAACACCGTGTAGGGGCGGCCGTTCTTCGTGAGGATCCGCTCCGGCCGGTCGGCGATATAGGCGCCGGGATGGGGAACAGCGGTGATTCCGGCGTCGGCCAGCGCCGACCCGACCCGGCTGTCCCGGGCCCGGGCGAACGGCGAGACGTCAGCGGTCCAGTGAACGCTCGAAGCTCCCGACTCGCGTGCAAGCTCGGGAATCGCCTCCTCCGGGCGTCCGTGACGCAGGATCAGGTCGGCGCCGATTTCGCGCAGATCCTCGCGAAGCGCCTTCAGGCAGCCGAGCATGAAGGCGGTTCTGCGGGCCGAAACGAATCGCCCCCGGGTCAGCAACCGGTCGTCGAAGATGAAGCAGGGGAGTATCCGGTCGGCCCTGGCCGCCTCGGCAAGGGCCGGAAGGTCATGGGTCCGGAGATCCCGTCGGAACCACATGACCGCGGCTGACGGGTCCTCCGTCAAGTCATCTTCCGGATCAAAGTCCCCTTGCCCATCGCGCCAGTCTAGTTCGCGTGTCCGGTCGGGATGGCAGAGTTCCGGTGTCTCGTTCAACCCTGAATCCGGCCGCTCAGCAGCCCGGGGAGGAAATCAAATGGATCGGAAAGTCGGAGCTGCCCTCGCCGTCGCAATCATCGGCGTGATCGTCGGCGTGATCGGAATCGTGATGGCCAAGGATGCCAAGGACGCGAACAAGGACACCCAGGCAGCGCTCGAGAAGCAGATTCAACGGAACGACCGGAGTTCCGCCGCAAAGGTGGCCGCCGCTACGGCCGCTGCGAAGAAGGTCGAGAACAAGATCACCAGGGAAGCGGCAACTGCGGAGAAGCAGGATGAAGCCAATCTGCAGCAGTCGGAGAAGAAGTCATCCGCCCAGGTGTCGTCCAATGCGGCCAGCATTCAGACGCTGGAAGACAAGATCGACGAGCTCACCAACGAGGTCTCCACGCTTGAGAGCGAACTGAATACGGCCAAGAGCAAGCTGAACGAACGGATCACCAACCTCAACTTCAAGACGAGCGGCGCCGACTGATCACTTTCGGAGCAGCCCCTTTCCGTAGGCGGTCTTGCCCTTCTGGGTGAGGCTGATCGTCAGGCTGGCCTTCTTCATCCCGGCAAGTCGTTTGCGGGCGGATCTCCTGATCTTCAGGACCGCCCGGAGCGGCCCGCCGTTGGGGGCGGTGCCGTGATCGGCCGCGATGACCCTGCGCCCCAGCTTCACCGTGAATTCGACCCTGCCCTTGCCGATCGAGATGAAGTCGATGGCGAGTCCTTTCTTCAGCGCCCGGCGAAGGCTGTTGAAGGGGAGCCGGATTCCGCCCGGTGAGGGATCGATCCGGGCCGGTCCCCAATCCGGCTCGGTGCCGCCCGGGACCACCAGCTTCAGTCCGGCGTTCTCGCAATCACTCATGTTTCCGGTCCAGATGCCTTCGCTGTTCTGCCAGGCGAGCCGGTCCGAATCCGGAGCCCAGGTCGGTCCGGCGATCCCTTCCTCGGTGCTGGTCCCGCATTTCGGTGAAGGAACTGCGGGTGCCGGGCCCGTCTTCGCGTTGCCGGTTACGTCGTAAGTGAATACCTGCGTGTTGCTGCCGTAGCCGCGGACGCTGGCCACCCGCCGGCCGTCCGGCGACAGCTCGCTGTCGCTCAGATCGGTCGAGTTTTCGGCGTAGTCGTCGTCATCGAACCAGTGGACCGGCTGCTGGCCGATGTCGTGGAGCATCACCTGCGAGCCGTAGCCGCCGCTCTGGATGGTGCGTGTATTGCCCACCCAGGATGGGTCGTACAGGAATGTGGAGCCGTACTTCGAGACTGGCGTGCGACCGCTGGCATCCGTGTAGCCGGTGGCGGTACGGGTTCCGCAGCTGACGGTCGGGTCACATTCGTATCCGACGAATGACCAGGCGATGATCCGGGCATTGGGCGAGATCGCGACGTCGACCGGAGCCCCGTCCATCGGGTGACTGGCCGAGTTGACCAGTGCCGGTGGATCGATTTTCCGTATCACCTCGCCGTTCTGCTTCATCACCACGATGTCGTTGAGATGTCCTGCCGCGATCGTCCCGTTGTCGGCCTGGCTCGGCGACCGGTAGGGAGAGTCTGCGGTTCCGTCCCAGGTGACCCTGAACCGGCCAGTCCCGTCGGGATTGGTGAGCCAGATGTCGTTGTCCTTCACGTAGGTGATCGAACCCTGGCCGGCAGCGGAAGCGGTGCCGGCCAGGCCGGCCGTGAGCAGCAGGGCAAGAGCGAGGGCGATGAGATGGCGAATGGAATGGCTGGCAACGGGGTGCATGGGTCTCCTTGTCGGTGCTGTTGCCAGCAAGCTACGAAGGAGACCTTGCCCTTATCTTGCGGACCCGTTGCAGCCGTGGAGGCCGCTACTTCACGCCGATGCCGCCGCCGGAATCGTCTTTGCAGACACCGTCGCAGGCCTTCAGCTGCCTGATACCCCGTGAAATCAGGCGGTACTCCTTCCGGCGTCTGATGCGGAGGCCCGCGAGCTCGTAGCGCTTGCCGCCCACGATCACCCCATCGAAGTAGAGCATCTGCTTCGCGGCCCGCCAGTACTTGCCGACCCTCATTGCCCGGCCGATGTTGGTCGCCGGCCGTTTCCCGCGGCGGGGAACGAAGTCGAGGTATCCGGCGCCCAGGTTGAAGGCGAAGGAGGTGAGCGCAGTGATCATCGGTGCGTTCGCCTTCGCGCCGCGGATCCGGTCGAAGACTTCCTTTTCGGTTTGCCGCAGGTCCTTCTTAAGGAGTTTCAGGGCCTCGGCCTTGGTCAGGCATCCCCACTTCTTTCGGTCGGCTCTGGTCGGAGGGCCGTAGTGCAGCAGGTGGCCGTAGCCGATCGTTGCGTGCCCGGCCGGGTCGGCGTAAGGGCAGGACACGAATCCCTCGAACCCCGCGACGAACCTGGTCGTCTGCATGGTCACGGCCTCCGAGTGAGTCGGAGCCCAGAGCAGCGCAAGGCCGAGAACGAGGGGAATGAGGCGGCGCATCGCCACAATGGATAGCAGCCAACCCGGTCCCGCCGCTGCCGGGGGACCAGGGCGAAGCGGCTCGCCCGGCAAGCCGCCGCCGCGCCCGGAAGCGAAGCGACGCCATTTGTATGCGGCTGAGAGGAGTCGAACCTCCACGTCCTTGCGGACACAAGCCCCTCAAGCTTGCGCGTCTACCAATTCCGCCACAGCCGCAAGAAGGTCCGCGGATTCTAGGGGAAGGGAGGCAGGCGGCGCAGACTGGTCGGGGCCCTTTCCGGGTGGCATCTTGCGGATTCAGGCCCCGCACGAACATACGTCCGCAGGTCCGGATACATTACGAACACAGGTTCGCCACCCCGGGTCGGACCGTTTTCCGGAACAAGGCCGAGAGCCGAAAAGGAGCAACGTGGTTGATCTGACCAAGAGACAACGCGAAATCTTCGACTACATAGGCAAATACACCGACAAGATGGGCTATCCGCCCACGGTCAGGGAAATCGGCCAGGCGGTGGGGCTCACCTCCTCCTCGACCGTGCATGTCCATCTGGCGAACCTCGAAAAGGCCGGCGTGCTGCGCCGTGACCCGAGCAAGCCGCGGGCACTTGAAGTGCTGGTCGGCAAGGCAAAGAGCGCCGGCGAAACCGTGCGGGACAGCGCCCGCGAGGTCGTTGACACGGTCGCGAACGTGGCCTCCGCGCCGTCCGGATTGCCCCTGCTCGGCCGGGTTTCGGCAGGTCCGGGGATTCTCGCCGAAGAGAACATCGAGGATTACGTCGAAGTGCCGGAGATGATCGGGGGTACCGATGGCGACTACGTGCTTGAGGTTCGCGGCGAAAGCATGAAGAACGCCGGCATCATGGACGGCGATTACGTGATCGTCCATCCTGCGCCGGAAGCCAGGAACGGAGAGATCGTCGTCGCCCTGCTCGGGGACGAGGACGCAACCGTCAAGCGCTTCTACAAGGAAACGGACCACTTCCGTCTCGAACCGGAAAACGAGACGATGGATCCGATCATCACCACCGAGGCCCAGGTAATGGGCAAAGTAATCGGAGTTTTCCGCAAGGTCTGAACCCGGGCGGCCCCCAGAAGTCCTGGCACCGCGCCCGGGAGCCGCTCACGGTAGGTGCCTACTCGGCGGCCCGCCCTGGAGGCTCCTGACATCCACTCGCTGAAGGTCGGGCTCGGTAGCGCACGGTGTAACAAGTTTTGTGCGTTGTCTGTGGGAAATGTGTTTCGCCTTCCATGGGCCGATGCCGGGCGGGGTGGTGACGGAGGCTTGTGACCGGCGGGGTGCCAAACCTGCGTCACCTTGGTTCCGAATCAGGGCTCAGCCAACCCGGCCTCGTGCAAGTAGAAGAGGCCCCGGGTGGGGCCTCTTCCTTAGCGGGTCTGTAAGCCGGATCCTGTCTT
>JAGQUR010000122.1 GCA_020438395.1 Solirubrobacterales bacterium
ACGAGGTCGTCTTCGCCTACCTCTGCGACGTCTTCGTGCTGGAATCACATCGGGGCAGGGGGCTTGGCAAGGAACTGGTGCGCGAGATGGTCGACGGCAGCCCGCTGAAGGACCTTCGCTGGCTGCTCGGCACCGTGGATGCCCACGGGATGTACCGGGAGCTCGGCTTCCGCAAGCCCTCCTTCCGGATCATGGAGCGGCCAGGCCCGAAGTTCGCCGGGGACCCTCCTTCGGAGTAGATCCTGCCGGCGCCGGTTCAGACCGGGGGCGCGGAGCGTTCGATGATGGTCCTGAAGTCGGTGCCGGCGGGAAGGGTTCCGAAGGCCTCGCCCCAGTCGCCGGAAAGGCGAGAGGCGCAGAAGGCGTCGGCGACGGCCGGGTCGCCGTGGCGGACCAGCATCGAGGCCTGGAAGGCGAGCCCCATGCTTTCGACCACCCGGCGGGCCCGGATCTCGAGCGTCTCCGGGTCCTCGGTGATCGATTTCTGGACCTTCTCGACGAAGGCGTCAAGCCGCGGGTCGGCGCCGGCAGCCTCGCCGACCTCATTGAAGAAAGCTTCGTATGAAGCGGGGCTCTTGACCATCGCCCTCAGAGCGTCGAGGCACTGGACGTTGCCCGAGCCCTCCCAGATCGACATCAGCGGACTCTCCCGGAAGAGGCGGGGCATGCCCGATTCTTCGGCGTAACCGTTGCCGCCGAAGCATTCCAGCGCCTCCACGGCATGCCAGGGAGTGCGCTTGCAGATCCAGTACTTGAGCACCGGGGTAGCCAGGCGCTGAAGCAGGGCTGCCCCCTCGTCTCCCGCGGCCGCCTCGTCATAAGCTCTGGCGAGTCGCATCACCGAAGCGGTCGCAGCTTCGGATTCGAGTGCGAGGTCGGCCAGTACGTTCTCCATCAGGGGCTGGTCGATCAGCTTGTTGCCGAAGGCGGAGCGGTTCATCGCGTGGTGGGTGGCCTGCGCGACCGCGTTGCGCATTCCGGCGCTGGAGCCGATCGCACAGTCGAGTCTGGTGTGGCTGACCATCTCGATGATCGTGCGGATGCCGCGGCCGTCCTCGCCGATCATGCGCGCCCAGGCGCCGCGGAACTCGACCTCGGAGGAGGCGTTCGACTTGTTGCCCAGCTTGTCCTTGAGCCGCTGGACGTGGAAGCGGTTCCGCTCCCCGTTTGGAGTGAAGCGCGGCATCAGGAAGCAGGAGACCCCGGCGTCGGTCTGGGCGAGCACCAGAAAGGCATCGCACATCGGAGCCGAGCAGAACCACTTGTGGCCGGTGATCTCGTATTCGCCCCCGGGTCCGCCGCCATTGAGGGCGACAGCGCGGGTCGTGTTCGCACGAACGTCCGACCCGCCCTGTTTCTCTGTCATCGCCATGCCGGCCAGGCAGCCCGGCTTCTCCTCCGGCGGCCGCAACCTGCCGTCGTACTCGAGCGAGGTGAAGCGCGGCTCCCATTCCTCGGCGACATCCGGCTGGTTGCGAAGCGAGGGGATGACCGAGAAGGTCATCGAGATCGGGCAGCCGACCCCCGCCTCGACCTGGGTCAGCTGGGAGAACAGGGCGGCGCGGGCGACATTCGCGCCTTGTCCCGGCTCCCGCCAGGGCAGGGCGTGCAGTCCGTGTTCGATGCCGAGCGACATCAACTGGTGCCAGGCCGGATGGAATTCCACCTCGTCGATCCGGTTGCCGAAGCGGTCGAAGGCCTTCAGGCGCGGCGGGAACTCGTTCGCGTCCCGTCCGGCCAGAAGCGTGTCAGGCTGGCCGCAGATCTCCCCCAGAGCGCGGATCCTGTCCTCGGCCCAGTCGGCTCCCTCGCGCCGCACGGCCTCCCGGAGAGGCAGGTCGATCTCATAGAGATTGACGTTCTCCAGCGGGGTGGACTGATTGAAGACGGTGTGGGTGGCGTGCTGCGGAGTTTCGGCGGTTTCCGGCATGAGCTAATGGTCTCACAGGCCCGGCTGGTCGAGGCTCGGGGAACTACCCATTGACGACTTCAACCGGTTCCGCTCTATAGCATCGGTTCCTGCAAGAGCCTTACGCCGAAATCGAAGGGAAGTACCTGTCGTGTCGAAGATCAAAGTGACCAACCCGATCGTCGAGCTGGATGGCGATGAGATGACCCGCATCATCTGGTCGTTCATCAAGGAACAGCTGATCCTTCCCTACCTTGACGTGGATCTGAAGTACTACGACCTCGGGATCGAGAGCCGGGACGCCACTGACGATCAGATAACGGTCGATGCGGCCAACGCGATCAAGGAACACGGCGTCGGCGTCAAGTGCGCGACCATCACTCCGGACGAGGCCCGGGTCGAGGAATTCGGCCTGAAGGAGATGTACCGCTCGCCGAACGGGACGATCAGGAACATCCTCGGCGGCGTGATCTTCCGCGAGCCGATCGTGATCTCGAACGTGCCCCGGCTGGTGCCGAGCTGGACCAAGCCGATCGTGATCGGCCGTCATGCTTTTGGTGACCAGTACCGCGCCACGGACCTGGTGGTTCCGGGTGAGGGAACCCTGACCATGACCTTCACCCCGAAGGACGGTGCCGAGCCGATCGAGATGCATGTCCATGACTTCCCCGGCGGCGGCGTAGCGATGGCCATGTACAACCACGACGACTCGATCCGTGACTTTGCGCGGGCTTCGTTCGTTTACGGCCTCGAGCGCGGCTTCCCGGTCTACATGTCGACCAAGAACACGATCATGAAGCGCTACGACGGCCGCTTCAAGGATCTCTTCCAGGAGATCTTCGACAACGAGTTCAAGGAGCAGTTTGATGCTGCAGGACTCACCTATGAGCACCGGCTGATCGACGACATGGTCGCCTCCGCCCTGAAGTGGGAGGGCGGTTACGTCTGGGCCTGCAAGAACTACG
>JAGQUR010000123.1 GCA_020438395.1 Solirubrobacterales bacterium
CACAGCCAGGCCCCGGCCCCGCTGCTGATCAGCTCCGGCTACACCGACGACCTGTTCCCCGCCGGAGAGGCACTCAGGTACTACAACCGGACCAAGGCCCAGTACCCGAACACGCCGATCGGCCTGTTCTTCGGCTCCTTCGGTCATCCGCGTGGCCAGAACAAGGCCGCCGTCGTCAACGCCCGTCAGGTCGTTGAGGACGCCTGGTTCGACTACTACATGAAGGGCGAGGGCGCCCAGCCCGACTCGAACGTCACGACCTACACCCAGGTCTGCCCGGACGGCGACCCCGATGCCGGTCCGTTCGTGACCGACAACTGGGTCGAGCAGGCCCCGGGCGAGATCCGCAGCACCTTCGACGACGCCCAGACCGTGGCGCCTGATGGCGGCAGCCGGGCGGCCGGATCGGCCTTCAACCCGCCGTTCAGTTCCGCTTGCGCGTCGACCTCCGGAACCCCGGAGACCGGCATCGCCAACTACGACATGGCCAACGCGCCCGCCGGGGGCTACACCATGATGGGCTCGCCGACGGTCATCGCCAAGGTCACCCAGGCCGACAGCACCAGTTCACAGCTGGCCTTCAGGCTGGTTGACGTCTCGGCCGACGGCACGACCAAGAGCCTGGTCGCCCGGACCGCCTACCGCTCACCCGGTGACGGCTTCCAGGTGATCCAGCTCAACGCGAACGGCTGGACGGTCGCCGAAGGTCACCACCTGCGGCTGGAAGTCCTGCCGTTCGACGGAGGCAACGCCAACCCGGCAGCTCCGCTGTCGAACTACACCCGTCCGTCGAATGACCAGCAGCCGGCCACGATCGAGGACCTCCAGCTGAGGATCCCGGTCCAGGAACAGCCGGGTGCCCTGAATGGCCTGGTCGAAGCCCCGGCGAAGCGGGTTCTGCCCGACTACGCGGGCGTCGAACTCGCCCCGGGCAACGAGGCGATCGGATCGCAGACGCTGGAGCAGTACCGCAAGGCGAACTACCCGGTGATCGGCAAGATCAAGATCGTCAAGGCGACGGTTAAGGGCAAGACGCTCACCGCCCGGGTCAAGTGCGCCGGCTCGTACGATTCCTGCGCCAAGGCGACCGTGAAGTTCAAGGGCGCCCCGAAGAAGGGCAAGGGCAAGGGCGTCCTGCTGGCCAGCAAGTCCGGCGTGACCGCCGGGGCCGGCAAGACCGTCTCGGTCAAGTTCAAGATGACCTCCAAGGCCCGCAAGCTGTTCCGCGACAGCAAGAAGCGCAAGGTGATCCGCAAGCACGGCCGCAAGAGGGTCAAGATCGTCAAGGTCAAGGGGCTCAAGTCGCTCCGGACCAAGTTCATGATCAACGGCCAGGCAGGCGGTTACCTCAGCGTGAAGCGGACCGGCAAGGTTAAGTAACAGGAAGTCGTCCGGTCTTCGCCGGACGACAACAGGAACCCGCCCCTCCCAATCACATTCACTGATGGTTGGGAGGGGCTCCGCCTGCGTCACTTCCCGGCAAGCTGACTTTTCGCGTTCCCCCGAAGGTCTTTTCCGGGTATGCCCGCACCGGACCTCATAGCCGGCCGTCGGCCAATCCCAGTCCCTGCCGTTAAGCCACCGCCGATCCGGCATCGGGGCGTTCCGTGAACGGGTGGTAATCTGAATAGGTCAAGGGGGCGAGCCGATTGGCCCGTGCCCGTGTTCTGAAAGGGAAGCCGCAGGGAGCGGCACCAACGTCAATAGGGAGAAACAGGGACCAAATGCGCAAGTTCGCCGTAGCCCTCGCTGCACTTTTCATGTTCGTCGTCGTGCCCCAGGCACACGCCGACATCACCTCGATCTTCGGGGGCAAGATCCCTTGTACGCAGCAGTCGCAGCCGGACGGCCGCATTCTTTGCTCCGGCCCGGGCGGTTCCGACTCGAACGCACCGGCAAACACGGTCCCGAGCTACGACGGCACGCCGATCGACGTCAACGTCGCCTTCCCCAACCCGGAGGTCTACGGTGACGGTCCCTACCCGCTGGCCATGTACTTCCACGGTTTCGGAGGCGGCAAGGAAGGCTTCGACGGTGACCTGAAGCGGTTCACCGACGGCGGTATGGCCGCCTTCTCGATGACCGAGCGAGGCTTCAAGAAGTCCTGCGGCAAGCCCGACGCGATCACCGCCCTGAACACCGAGACCCCCGGGGCCTGCGACAAGGGCTTCATCCACCTGATGGACAGCCGCTACGAGGTCCGGGATGCCCAATATCTGGTCAGCGTCCTGGCCGACGAAGGTCTGATCGAACCGAAGAAGATCGGCACGGTCGGAGCCTCCTATGGCGGAGCCAAGTCGATGACCCTGGCTGCCCTCAGGAACCGGGTGATGCTGCCGGACGGCAGCCTCGCTCCCTGGAAGAGCCCCGGCGGCAAGGACATGGAGATCGCCGTCGCCGCTCCGATCGTGCCGCCGACCGACTTCGCCTACTCCCTGGTCCCGAACGGCCGGACCCTCGACTACACGGTCGACAATCCCTACCTCGGCCCGGACGGCAAGGCGCCCTACGGCGTCATGAAGGCGGCGATCATCAACGCCCTCTTCGGCGCCGGCGACTCGTTCAGCGGTCAGAACGGCACCGACTTCGACCCTCTCTTCGACGTGGTCGGCTGGCGGGAGCTGATGTCGGCAGGCGAGCCGTATGACTCACCGGCCGGCCAGACCATGGTCTCCGAGATGACCACACATCATTCCTCCTACTACGTCGATCCCAGCGAGGCCCCGGCCCCGATGGTGATCGCCGAGGGACTGACCGACGACCTCTTCCCGATCGACGAGGCACTCCGCTTCTACAACCGGACCAAGCACCAGTACCCGGACTCGACGGTCGGCCTCCTCTTTGCCGACATCGGCCACCCCCGGGCCCCGCTTACCGGCGAAAACAGCCAGGGTCGCCCCGCCGACCAGGAGATGGGCTACGAGATCGTCGAGAACTGGTTCAAGTACTACCTGCTCGGCGAGGGCGAGAAGCCCTTTGACGGGGTTATGGCGAAATCCCAGGTCTGCCCTTACACCGATCCCTCGGGCGGCCCTTGGACGGCCGACAACTGGGCCGACTTCGCGCCCGGCGAGATCCGCGTCTCCGATCCGACCAAGCGGGTCATTTCCAAGGACGGCGGCAACCTGCAGATCGCCACCGGCTTCACGACCATCTTCGACGGTTGCACCCAGCAGGCAAAGACCGAGGAGACGGGCATCGCCCAGTACGACTTCCCGGTCACCCCGGCCGGCGGCTTCACCCTCGGTGGCGCCCCGACCGTGATCGCCGACGTCTCGGTCGAGAACGGCGGCTCATCCCAGATCGCCGCCCGCCTGCTCGAAATCAAGGGCGGGCAGGAAAGGATCATCGCCCGTGGCGTCTACCGCCCCGACAAGAGCGGCCGCCAGGTGATCCAGCTCCACGGCAACGTCTACCACTTCGACCAGGGCACGCAGGCCCGGCTCCAGCTCCTGCCCCGGGACGGCAACCCGGACCTTTCGGCCCTGGCCTATGTCCGGCCGTCCAATGACCAGCAGGATGTGACGGTCAGCAACGTGGAAGTGCGCCTGCCGGTTCGTGAGGAACCGGGCTCGCTCAGCGGCCTCGTGAAGTCACCGCTGCCGAAGGTGCTGCCGAAGGGCTACGAGCTCGCCGATGATTACAAGTCGATCGGCTCGGTCGCGCCGGATGGTTCACCGAAGCCGGCCAACAAGGCCACGGTCAAGGGCAAGACCCTGAAGCTCAAGCTGGGCTGCGGCGGCGTCAACCTCTGCCGCACGGTCAAGGTCGAAATCAAGGGAACGAAGAAGCCCCTGAAGAACGTCCTGATCGCGAAGAAGAGTGGCGTGAAGATGACCGCCGGAAAGACCGCAACGATCTCCTTCAAGCTGACCTCGAAGGCACGCAAGGCCTTCCGGGACAGCAAGAAGCGCAAGGTGGTTCGCAAGAACGGCCGCAAGAAGGTCAAGATCGTCAAGTCCAAGGGACTGAAGAAGACCGGCGCCAAGGTGACCGTCCGCGGCTGGAATCCAGCCAAGTCGACCAAGCTCACGATCAAGCGCACCGGCAAGGTGAAGTAGCCCCGCCAGTATTGGCTGGGTCCGGCACGGGCATACCCGGAAAAGACCGTCGCCCTTCGGGCTCCCCCGAAGGTCTTTTCCGGGTACGCCCGCCCCGGACCTGACAAGCCTGCTGAGTACCTCCCCACCACCAACCTTCAGCGGGTCGAGTCGAAAAGCCGACCTGCCCCGGGCGTTCCTGCAGCGCCGAGCCCTTGGGCAGGGTCCGGGAAGGTGGCTCCTGGCACCAGGCCAGTAGAGGCGAAACACATTTCCCGCAGACGACGCACAAAACTTGTTACACCGTGCGCTACCGAGCCCGACCTCCAGCGAGTGAATGCCAGGGGCCTCCAGGGCGGGGCTGCCGAGGCGGCACCCGCCGTGAGCGGGTCGTGCACAGGGGC
>JAGQUR010000124.1 GCA_020438395.1 Solirubrobacterales bacterium
TCGACCGCGATCGTGTTGAACTCGAGCGGGACCCCGCCCGCATCCTTGATCGCCTCGGAGACGACCTCGCCGACCGGCTTCAGGTGAGTGTGGCCGGGCACGAACTGGGTGTAGGAGTTGGCCACCGCCACGATCGGCTTGCCGAAATCCTCGCGGGCCACACCGGAAGCGCGCAGAAGCGCCCGGGCCCCGGCCATGTTGCGTCCATGGGTAACGGTCTTGGATCTGAGCGCTGGCATGCGCTGAGGTTACTCCCTAGAAGAGCTGGTTTTCGCCGGCGAAGATCTCGGAGACCGAGTCGTCGGTGAAGATGCGACGGATCGAGTCGGCGAGCGTTCCGGCGGTGCTGAGCACGTGAATGTTGTCCGGGGCACCGGGGCGGAGCGGGATCGTGTCGGTGACGACGATCTTCTCGAGACCCGACTTCTCGTAGGGCAGACGCTCGAAGGCCGGGCCGGAGAAAACACCGTGGGTGGCGCAGGCGATCACTGACTTGGCTCCCTCGTCGAGGACAGTTCGAGCGGCGGCGCAAAGGGTGCCGGCGGTGTCGATCATGTCGTCGGAGATGATCGCGATCTTGTCCTTGACGTCACCGACCACATAGCCGATCTCCGCGACCTGCTGTTTCGGCCGTTCCTTCTCCATGATCGCCCACTCGGTCCCGACTTTGCGGGCGAAGTTGCGGGCGGCCTTGGCGCGACCGGCGTCCGGGGAGACGATCACCAGTTCCGACGGGTCGTACTGGTCGGTGAACCACTGGGTCAGCATCGGCTGGGCGGTCATGTGGTCGACCGGGATCGTGAAGAAACCCTGGATCTGGCCGGCGTGAAGATCCATGGTCAGGACCCGGTCGATGCCGACCGCTTCCAGGGACCGGGCCACGACACGGGAGGTGATCGGCTCACGAGGTGCCGACTTCTTGTCCTGACGGGCATATCCGAACCAGGGCATGACGGCGATGATCCGGTGGGCCGAAGCACCCTGGGCGGCGTCGGCCATGATCATCAGCTCCATCAGGGCGTCGTTCGGGGTCATCCCGGTCTCGACGTTGGCGCAGGTCGACTGGACCAGGAAGACGTCGGCGCCGCGGATCGACTCCTCGTAACGGCCGTAAATCTCGCCGTCGGAGAAGGTCTTCAGGGTGACGTCACCGACCGAGAGCGAAAGCTTGCCGGCGATCTTCGCCGCGAGATCCTGCGAAGAACGGCCGCCGAAGACCATCGCACGCTTGGAATAGTCGTGCGGGATCGTGGTGGCTGCAGAAGTCTCGGTAATGGTCACTGACTGGTTTCCCCTTCTTGTTTCCGGGCGGCAAGCCGCTCGGCGTAATCATCAACGTTTCTCTGGTCGTTCTCGCTAACCGAGAGCGCACCGGGCGGAATGTTGTCGCGGATCACCGCGCCGGCGCCAGTGTACGCACCATCGCCGACTTCCACCGGTGCAACAAGCATCGTGTCGACACCGATCTTTACGTCAGAGCCGATCTTCGTGCGGTGCTTCTCCCGGCCGTCGTAGTTGGCCGTGATCGTGCCGGCTCCCAGATTCGAGTTCGAGCCGATGTCCGTGTCACCGACATAAGCGAGGTGCGGCACCTTGGAACCCGGCCCGATGGTCGAGTTCTTGACCTCGACGAAGGTCCCCGCCTTGGCCCCGTCCTCCAGCTTCGCCCCCGGCCTCAGGTAGGCGAAGGGACCGACCGAGCAGCCCTCGGCCAGCTCGCAGAGATTCAGATAGGACTGGATCACGTGACAGCCCCGGCCGATCCCGGAATCGATGATCGTGGAATGCGGCCCGATCACCGCTTCTTCCCCGATCTCGGTCGCGCCGGAGAGCATGGTCCCGGGCTCGATCCGGGCATCCTGGCCGATCGTCACGCCGGCGTCGATCCAGGTGGTGGCCGGGTCGACGATGGTCACCCCGTCAAGCATGTGCTGCCTGAGGATGCGGCTCCTTGCCTCCGTCTCGACCACGGCCAGATCGGCCCGGTTGTTGATCCCGAGGTTGATCGCCGGATCCTTCGAGACATGGGCGGTGACCAGTTCCCCGCGGGAACGCATCACCGCGATCACGTCGGTCAGGTAGTACTCGCCCTGCGCGTTGTCGGCGGAAAGCTCACCGAGCGCCGAGGCGAGTGACTCGCCGTCAAAGACATAGGTGCCGGAGTTGATCTCCCGGATCGCCAGCTCCTCACGGGTCGCGTCACCTTCGGACTTCGCTTCGACGATCTTGCGGATCGTGCCGTCCCCGCCGCGGACTATCCGGCCATAGGTGCCGGGATCGTCGAGGATTGCGGTCATCACGGTGGCCGAGGCGCCGCTCTCTTCCTGGGAGGCGAGGAGGCCGGTGATCACCTCGGCCGAGATCAGGGGCACGTCCCCGGAGAGGACCAGGACCCTGGGTGACTTCTCGACGATTTCGAGGGCGGAACGGACCGCCCCTCCGGTGCCGTTCGATTCGACCTGCTCGACCGTTTCCACCCCATCCGGCAGGGCATCGGAAAGGTCCCTTTCGGGGGAGACGATCACCGCGACCCGGTCGGCGCCCGCCTCGCGGGCAGCCAGCACCGGCCAGGCGATCATCGGTCGACCACAGACGGGGTGAAGCACCTTCGGCAGGGCGGACCGCATGCGGGTGCCCTGACCGGCCGCCATGATCAGCGCTGTTACGGGAGGCCCGGTCACAGAATCATTCTAAGTCGGGCGGGGTCCGACCCGCCCTCCGAGTCAAACCAGCCGGTCCACCTGGTTCACAAATGGCTGGACCGGCTCCGCTCATTGGCGATTCGGTTCAGGTATCGAGAATCTCGGACTTGGCTTCCTGCGAGAGAAGGATCAGGGTCCAGCCGGAGAAGATCAGATCGATGCCGATCAGGAGCCCGATCGCCCATTCGGCGGAATTGGGCCAGGAGACCACGAAGATCAGGCCGATCAGAAGGGAAAGTGCCCCGTTCAGCCCGAGCCATCCGGCGCCGGGAACGCCACGCTGCGCGAAGGCGGCGGCGAGCCGGACCACGCCGGCGGCGAGGAAGTAGGCGATCAGGATCACCGTGAAGGCCTTGGCGCTGAGGTCCGTGTGGGTGACGATGATCAATCCCGCGATCAGCGCGACGAGAGCCCAGGCGATCCGGCCGATGACCGCAGCGCCCCCTTCCGCCGAGAAGGCCCAGACGAAGATGAATACGGACGCGATGATGAAGGCCAGCCCGACCAGAAGGGCAAAAGCCTGCCCGACGATGTGGGGCGCGACGATCGCGAAACATCCGACCAGGATCATCAGGATTCCGATCCCGGTGAACATTCCGGAGGCCCGCTTCACTTCCTTCTCCTGTGCTGCGTTGTATTCCATGACCAAAGCCTATCCGCGCCTGCGGAGGTAGAGTCAGGCTCGATTCCGGGGTGGTGTAATCGGTAGCACACCGGGTTTTGGTCCCGGCAGTGGAGGTTCGAGTCCTCCCTCCGGAGTCCGGGCGGGTATCTGCTCACTTGCATATATCCTCACTCCGGCGCTACGCTTACCCCCGGTCCGGTTGAAGGCCGGGAGGACAACCGGGGAGGGTTGGAATGGTCAGGAAAACCGCGGTAGTTGCAATGTTGATGTTGTTCGGCGCAATCGGCTCCGCCCATGCGGCGCCGCCCGACAGCATCCTCGACGGCCAGGTCCCCTGCGGCACGGTCACCGACGAGGGTTCCGGCGGCGGCATCGTCACCACCTCGCTCGGCCAGGTCTGGTGCGGCACGGTGAGACCGGGCGACAACATCAATTCCACGGTCACGCCCTCCATCGAGAGCGTCCGCAGCACGGCCAAGTCCTTCGACGGAGTTCCGCTCGACGTCAACTTCGGCATGCCCAACCCCGACACATTCGGGCCTCCCCCCTACCCGACCGTGATGGCTTTCCACGGTTACGGCGGCTACCGCTTCCGCTTCAAGGACCAGCAGCGCTGGCTCGACAAGGGTTACGCGGTCTATTCGATCACCGCCCGCGGCTTCGACGAATCCTGCTTCACCCCCGGCTCCAAGGCGGCCGACCCGACCGGCTGCGCCAAGGGATACATCCACTTGATGGACCAGCGCTACGAGATGCGCGACAGCCAGAACTTCATCGGCGAGCTGGTTGACCAGGGTCTGGTTGATCCGGACAACATCGAGGCATACGGAACCTCATATGGCGGCGGCCACACGCTCTCCCTCGCTGCCCTCAAGGACCGGATGATGAACCTGGACGGGACCCTGGTGCCATGGACCAGCCCGGGAGGCACCCCGATCAGCATCAAGGTCGCGATCGCCCAGGTCCCCCCGACGGAGCTGCCGTACGTGCTCGCCCCGAGCGGAGCCGACCTCGACTACATAGCGGACTCCAGCTACATCTACGAGACCGCCGACGGAACACCCGGCCGGGTCGGCGTCCTCAAGGAAGGCTGGGCCCAGGGCCTGGCGGCGACCGGTTTCGTCGCCCCGGCCGGCACCGAGCCGACCGCGGACCTCAAGGGCTGGCTGGCCGACTTCGAACTGGGCGAGCCCTATGACGACAAGGCATCGATCAGGGACTCGATCGCCGAGCTGGCGAAGTACCACTCGCCCTACGGGATCGACCACAGCGAGGCCCCGGCACCGATGCTGATCAGCGCCGGCTACCCGGATGACCTGATCCCGGCCGCCGAGGAACTCCGCTACTACAACCGGACCCGGGCCCAGTACCCGGATCTTCCGTTCACCCTCTTCTTCGGCTCAATCGGACATCCGCGCGGCCAGAATCAGGCCAATGTCAACGCTGCCCTGAAGACCAAAGAGGATCAGTGGACCGACTACTACCTCGGTGGCCAGGGAACCCGGCCCCCGTCCGAAGTCGTCTCGTACACCCAGACCTGCCCCCTCGGCGGCGACGCCGGGGGTCCATATACGGCCGATGACTGGGCCTCGCTCTCTCCCGGGGAGATCCGGCTGACGGACTCGTCGGCCAAGACGATCGGGGCAACCGGCGGTGACTCCGCCATCGCGGGCGCCTGGAACGGCGTGACCGCGGGCAATGACCCATGCGGCACCCAATCCGGCGCCCCTGAGCCCGGATCGGCCAACTGGGACTTCGCCGCCGCCCCGGCAGGCGGCTACACGATGCAGGGCTCCCCGACGGTGATCGCCAACATCGACCTCGGTGATTCCCCGAACTCGGAGATTGCGGCCCGCCTGGTCGACCTCAGCCCGGGCGGAACCGTCAAGACCCTGATCGCAAGGACGATTTACCGGCCATGGCCGACCGGGGTCCAGGTCTTCCAGCTCCACCCCAATGCCTGGAAGGTCGAGGAAGGCCACTCGCTGCGGCTCGAACTGCTGCCGAAGGACGCCAAGTCACCGGCCGGCACCTTCCTCCAGAACTCGTTCCGACCCGCCGACGGCCAGGGCGACATCACGGTCAGTGACATGGACCTGCGCATCCCGGTCGTCGAATTGCCGGGTTCGCTCGGGGGTATGGTCCAGTCCCCGGCGAAGAAGGTTCTGCCCGACCGCGCCGGCGTCAAGTTGGCTCCCGGCTATTCGGCGATCGGTGCCCTGACCATCGACTCCTCGCTCAAGGCCGGGTCGAAGGGGACCGTGAAGGGCAAGAGCCTGAAGATCATGCTGCGCTGCCCGGCCAGTTACACCAACCAGTGCCCGAACCGGAAGGTCGTCATCAAGGGCGCCCCGAAGAAGGGCAAGGGCAAGGGAGTGAAGATCGCGGCCGGGACGAACATCAAGGTCACCGGCGGCAAGTCGCGCCAGGTCACCCTGAAGCTCACCGCGAAGGCCCGCAAGCTGTTCCGCGACAGGAAGAAGCGGAAGGTGGTTCGCAGGCACGGCCGCAAGAAGGTCAGGATCGTCAAGGTCAAGGGCTTGAAGAAACTCAGGGTCGCGGTGCTGATCGATGGCCAGCGGGTCGGCTACGCGAACCTTCGCCGTACCGGCCAGGTTCGGTGAACGGAGGCAGTACCCGGTTCTCGCAACTTGTTGCGTACAGGCGCGTTCTATAAAGTGACTTCGCCCCGGGATCGGCCCGCGGCAGGGAAAACAGGAGAGAACCGGAGAATCATGCGCAAGCTTGCAGTGCTCGTTGCCCTTCTGGGCAGCCTTTTCGTCGTTTCGACCGCCCAGGCAGTACCGCCCCCGGCGTCGATTTTCGATGGCGACGTCCAATGCGGCCAGGTCACCGCCGACGGCAACGTCGCCGGATCGACCGGCCAGATCTGGTGCGGAACCCTCCGCAACTGGTCCGGCGTATCAGGCACGATCGACGACAACGGGGACGGCTCGATCACCTCGACTGTCAATCCGGCGCTCCCCTCCGACGCACGCGCCACGGTCGAAAGCTTCGACGGCGTCCCGATTGACGTCAACGTCGCCTTCCCGTCGACCGGTTCGGCTCCTTACCCGGTGGTCATGATGTTCCACGGCTACGGCGGACAGCGGTTCAACTTCAAGGAGATCCAGCACTACCTCCAGAAGGGCTACGCGGTCTACACGCAGACCAACCGCGGTTTCCATCAGTCCTGTGGCAAGCCTTCCGCGATCGCCGCGGATGCGGACTGCGCCACCAAGGGCTACATCCACCTCGACGACACCCGCTTCGAGGTGCGTGACGCGCAGACCATCATCGGCGAACTGGTCGACGAAGGCTGGGTCAAGCCGGACGTCGCTGCCCAGGGCGGCAGCTATGGCGGCGGCATGTCGATGGCACTCGCCGCCCTGAAGGACCGGATCATGCTGCCCGACGGCACCTACGACGCCTGGGAGAGCCCGAACGGCACTCCGATGAGCATCGCCGTGGCTGCGCCGACCATCCCGTGGACCGACCTGGCCTACGCGCTGAACCCGAACGGTTCGGACATCGACTACATCAAGGATGCGAAGTACCAGGGTCCGTTCGGAGTCATGAAGCAGTCCTATGTCAACGGCCTGTACCTCAGCGGATCCTCGAACGGCACCTACGCGCCGGAGGGCCAGGACCCCGACGCGGACATCACCGGCTGGAAGGCCCTGATGGACGGTGGCGAGCCATTCGATCAGACGGCTGCCCAGGACATGCTGGACAAGATCACCATGTTCCACTCGTCCTACTACATCGATCACAGCCAGGCCCCGGCCCCGCTGC
>JAGQUR010000125.1 GCA_020438395.1 Solirubrobacterales bacterium
TTTACGGAGAGTTCCGTTCGATCTCGAAAACGATCGACAGGCTGCCGCCGCTTCGGTTTATAGACTCACTCGGGAGAGTCAAGTGAGCGACCAGTATCAAGGAGAAACCCGATTCATCTTCGTCACCGGCGGAGTGCTCTCGGCTCTCGGTAAAGGCATCGCCTCCGCTTCGATCGGCCGCCTGCTCGTTTCCCGCGGTTTCCGGGTTCAGATCCAGAAGTTCGATCCGTACCTGAACGTTGACCCGGGCACGATGAGCCCCTTCCAGCACGGAGAGGTCTTCGTCACCGAGGATGGCGCCGAGACCGACCTCGATCTCGGACACTACGAGCGTTTCACCGACGAGAACACCTCGCGGGCTTCGAATGTCACCGCCGGCGCGGTCTACAACTCGGTGATCAAGCGCGAACGTCGCGGCGACTACCTCGGCGGAACCGTCCAGGTGATCCCCCACATCACCGACGAGATCAAGAACCGCATCCTGATCGTCGCCGAGACCAAGCAGGTCGATTTCGTGATCACCGAGATCGGCGGCACGGTCGGCGACATCGAGTCACTTGCCTTCCTCGAGGCAATCCGCCAGCTCTACACGGATCTCGGCCCGCGCCGGGCGATGTTCATCCATCTCACCCTGGTGCCGTACATCGTCCACGCCGGCGAGATGAAGACCAAGCCAACTCAGCACTCGGTCAACGAGTTGCGGCGCATCGGCATTCAGCCCGACGCCCTGATCTGCCGGTCGGTCTCGGGCCTCGACCGCGACATCCGCAAGAAGATCGCCCAGTTCGCCTCGCTGCCGACCGATTCGGTGATCTCGGGTCAGGACGTGGACAACGTCTACAAGATCCCGCTGATGTACCGGGCGGAAGGTCTCGACGATTTCATCCTCGAGCACTTCCACATGGAAGACGCCCCGCCGCCGGACCTCTCCGAGTGGGAGGCGATGCTGCGGATGTCCGAAAGCACCGAGGGCACCGTGAAGATCGCCCTCGTCGGCAAGTACATCCAGTTGGCCGACTCCTACAAGTCGGTGATCGAGGCGCTGGAGCACGGCGGTATCCACAACGGCGTCGACGTGGACATCGACCTGGTCGATTCCGAGGACTTCGACGTCACCAGGCTCGAGGGGGTCGACGGAATCCTGATTCCCGGCGGCTTCGGCGAGCGCGGAGTGGAAGGAAAGATCGAGGCGGCCCGCTACGCCCGCGAAAACGGAATCCCGTACCTGGGAATCTGCCTCGGCATGCAGATCGCGGTGATCGAGTTTGCGCGGCACATAGCCGGGATGGACGGAGCGAACTCCGCCGAGTTCGATCCGGAAACGCCCTTCCCGGTCGTTGACCTGCTGCCGGAGCAGAAAGAGGTCTCCGACATGGGGGGCACCATGCGGCTGGGCGCCGACCCGGTCAAGCTCCACGACGGCACCCGGGCCCTGGAGATCTTTGGCGAAGCGGTGATCTACAAGCGTCACCGCCACCGTTACGAGGTGAACAACCTCCTCCGGACGCGGCTCGAAGACAAGGGTCTGGTCTGCTCCGGTACCTCGCCCGACGAACGTCTGGTCGAGATCATCGAGCTCGACGACCATCCTTTCTACGTCGCTTCGCAGTTCCACCCGGAGTTCAACTCCCGCCCGAACCGTCCGGAACCGCTCTTCCGGGAATTCATGAAGGCGGCAGCGGCTGTCGCTTCCTCCCGTCCGGCGGATGTTGAAGAGGAAGACGATTCGGGTAGCTCTTCGGTGGAAGTCGAAACCCAGGAGGCGTAAACATGCCGTTTCTGTTCTGGATCCTCGTGGCCCTCGCCGCCACAGGGATACATCTGGCTCGTCACAAGGACGAACGGGGAACCGCGGCCGTTTCCCGGGTGCTGCTCATGTACTGGATCGCCCTCGCCGTGGGCCTGGGCTCGATCTTCGGGGCCGCCTTCCACGTCTTCGATGCCAAGGACACTGCCGAGCAGATCGGATTTGTGCCGTGGAACGCAACCGGCACCGGTGCCTTCCAGTTCGAGAACGCGATGGGCGACCTGGCGATCGGCGTGGCCGGGATCCTCTGCCTCTGGATTCGCGACGCCAAATTCTGGCTGGCGGTGATCATCATCACGACGATCCAGTACTGGGGTGACGCCTACGGCCACATCCACCAGATGGTCAAGTACGACAACCACGACCCGGACAACACCGGTTTCGTCCTGTGGATCGACATCATCAACCCGGCGATACTGATCGTCCTCTACTGGCTGATGCACAGGGGCGGGAAGCCGGACCACGCCGCGGCCACCTGATTTTTCGCGGTTCCTGAAATGATCCGCAGGGGATGAGCCGATTCGCCCGACTCTGCGAAATATCGAGTCCGACCGGCGAGGAACGTGCGGTAACTGACGCGGTCCGCGCCGAGCTCGAGTCCTTCGGGCTGGAAGTGTTCGAGGACGATGCGGCGGGCCCGGCCGGCGCCGGTGCCGGCAACCTCCTCGCCCGGATCCCCGGCCGGCCACGCCCGGACGGTTCCGACCCCGGGTACGTCATGTTCTGCGCCCACCTGGACACGGTTCCCCACGAAGGTCCGATCGAAGTGGTCCTTGACGATGAAGGCGTCTACCGCTCGGGAGGGGACACGATCCTCGGGGCCGACAACAAGGCGGCGGTGGCTGTGCTGATGGAAATGGCGGCGCGCGCTGTCGCCGAGGCACCGCCGGTCGGCCTTGAGTTGCTGTTCACCGTCGCCGAGGAACAGGGGCTGCGGGGGGCGGCCGCCTTCGATCAGTCGAAGCTCCGGTCCGAAATCGGATACGTACTCGACCACGCGACGGACATCGGTGAAGTGATTACCGCGGCGCCAACCCACATCGGAATCAGGGCAGAATTCCGCGGCAGCGAAGCCCACGCCGGACTTGTTCCCGAATCGGGCCGGTCTGCGATCGCCGCCGCCGCCCGGGCGATCACGGAAATGGAACTCGGCCGTCTCGACGAAGGGACCACCGCGAACATCGGGGTCATCTCCGGGGGCACGTCAGGCAATGTGATCCCCGGGCGCTGCCTTGTCGTCGGGGAGGCCCGATCGACCGATCCGGAACGCGTGACCGGAGTGATCGCCGACATGACGGATGCGATGCTCTGGTCGGCCTCCGAGGGCGGGGTGGAGGTGGACGTGACCACCGAGAAGCACTTCACCGGCTACCAGGTCGATGAGGGCTCCAGATCCCTGGCGCTGGCGGAATCGGCCCTGTCGGGACGCGGTCACGAGCCGCAGCGGATCACCACCGGCGGAGGGTCGGACGCCAACGTCTTTCGCGAGCGGGGGATGGACTGCCTGCTGCTGGCCAACGGCACCTATGCGAACCACACCTTCGATGAGAACGTCCCGCGGGAGAACCTCGTCGAAATGCTCGAAATATGTGAAGCGATAGTCGACCTGGCCGGGGCCGGGGTCTGATGCTGAAGCTGCGACGAGCTACGGTCGTTTCAGAAGATCCGCTCCAGGTCACGCTCGACGGATCCGATGAAGTCCGCAACGCCTGGGCGGACCGGACGATGACCGGCCCTTGCGAGGTCGGTGACGAAGTGGTGGTCAACGTGGAGGCGCTTGATCTCGGACTCGGGTCGGGAGGCTTCGACGTGGTTCACGTCAACCTCACCCGGGGACTGGAGGCAGAGGGCTCTTCCACCGAGCATGTGATGAAGCTCAACTACACCTCCCTCCAGCATCCGGTCGGCACGATTGAACGGGAGGAAGGGGCGCCCCGGACCCCGCCACCTCCGGTCCTGGCGATCGGGCTGCACGGCCATCTCGCCCCGGCCGCCTGGGCAGCCGCCGAAGGCGGGGCAGGCCGGGTCGGTTTCATCCAGACCGGAGGCGGAGCGCTTCCCGGCTCGCTTTCCCGGGACGTTGCCGAACTCCTCGATCGCGGCCTTCTCGTCGGGCATGTGACGGCCGGCCCGGCCTTCGGCGGATCGGAAGAAGCGATCACCCTTCTCGGCGCAATCGATGCTGCCGCCTCCCTGGGGTGGGAGGCGGTCATCGCAGGACCCGGCCCCGGGATTCTCGGTTCGGGAACCGCGTTCGGCCACGGAGGGATGGCCGCCCTCGACGTGATCCACGCTGCCCTGGCCCTGGGAGCGCCCGCCCTGCTCTCGCCGCGGATGTCTTCAGGCGACCCGCGGCCAAGGCATCAGGGCCTCAGCCACCACAGCCGGGCCGTGCTCGGCCTGGCCCTGGGCCCGGTCGAGGTGCCGGTGCCGGAGCAGTTCCGTGACCTGATTCCCGGCGAGGTCGAGGGCGTGGTTCCGGTCGACGTCGATCTCGACGGTTACGCGGGTTCCGGACTGCCCCGCCGGACCATGGGCCGCGACATCGAGGAAGACCCGCCTTTCTTCGCTGGTCCACTGGCCGCCGGAACAAGACTCGCCAGGCTGGCCTGAACGGCGATTTCGTTGCGCGGCAAGGGATGGGGACGGCGGAGGAGAAAGCGGTCTCATGCCCCCGGCAACCGTCACGTCCGAGCCTGCCTCCGAAGCCCTTGTCGGCGCGCGATTCGAGAGCCTGCTGCTGGAGTTTCTCGCCTACCTGGAGCTTGAGCGCGGACTTTCCCGAAACACCCTCAATGCCTACCGGACAGACCTGCTCCAGTACGGGGATTACCTGCGCGACCACGATCTGGACCCGCTCGAAATCGACGCGGCGGGAATGTCCGAGTACGTCGCCGACCTGACCGAAGGAGGCGGCTCGGGACAGCGTCTTGCCGCCTCGACCGTCCATCGCAAGACCGCCGCCCTGCGCTCCTTCTACAAGCACCTGCGCCGGGAAGACCTGGTCGGTGATGACCCGACAGCCGGACTGGCCACGCCCAGACGATCGAAGAAGCTTCCCAACGTGCTCAACCAGGCAGAGGTCACGAGGCTGCTCGCCACCCCGGCGGGTGATTCACCCCAGGCCTACAGGGACCGGGCGATCCTCGAGGTGATGTACGCCTGCGGCCTCAGGGCATCGGAGCTGATCGACCTGGAAATGACCGACGTGGATACCTACGAGGGAATGCTCAGGGCCAGGGGCAAGGGCAGCAAGGAGCGGATAGTCCCCCTGGGCCGCCAGGCGATCTACGCGCTCGAGGGATACATGCGGTCCGGTCGCCCCGAGCTAGTGAAGGGTCGCTCCGAAAAAGCTCTGTTTCTGAACTTCCGCGGCCGCCGTCTGACCCGTCAGGGCCTCTACAAGATCGTTCAGGGCCACGCGAAGACCGCCGGACTCGAGGACCGGATGAGCCCGCATACGCTTCGGCATTCGTTTGCCACCCACCTTCTGGCGGGCGGTTGCGACCTCAGGGCGGTCCAGGAGATGCTCGGTCACGCCGACGTCGCGACAACCCAGATGTACACCCACCTCTCGGGCCAGCAGTTGCGCGATGTCTACTACGCCGCTCACCCGCGCGCCGAAGCCGGCTAGACAGCCAGCCCCGGAGACGGGGCTCTGATACAACCGGCTGCCCGTGCCCGAGCTTCCCGAAGTCGAGACGATCCGCCGCCAGCTTGAACCCGATCTGAACGGGCGGATCATCGAGGTCGTCGAGGTGCTCGACCCCTATTTCACGAAGCCCGACCTGCCCGGGAATTTCGAACGGGCGGTGAATGGCCGGGAAATCGTGGATGTCGGCCGGCGTGGCAAGTACCTGCTGCTCGAACTCGACGACGGAATGACCGTCGTGATCCACCTGCGCATGACCGGCTCGCTGGTCCTCCTGGCCCCCGACGGAACCGAAAATCCGGGCGACGCCAGGATCTACGCCGCCGAAACCGGCGAGAAGCATCTCAAGGCCCGTTTCACCCTTGATGACGGGGGTGAGCTCAGATTCTCCGACCCGCGTCGCTTCGGGCGTGGCTTCGTCGCCAACGCCGACGACCTCGACGCGTACTTCGCCTCCAGGCTCGGGGTCGAACCGCTGTCGGAGGACTTTACGGTCGAGGCGATGGCGGAGATGTCCGCCGGCCGGACCGGACCCCTCAAGTCCTTCCTGCTCGACCAGAAGGGGGTTGTCGGGGTCGGGAACATTTATGCCGACGAAGCGCTCTTCCGGGCCGGGCTTCACCCCCTCTCGCCCGGCGGTTCGATGAAGCCCGAACACCACGTAGCGCTCCGGGATGGAGTGGTGGAAGCGCTGGAACGGGGGCTCGACCTCGGTGGCGCCTCGATCGACGATTACCGGGACGCCCGAGGCGAGCAGGGAGGCATGCAGAACGAATTTCTGGTCCATCGCCGCGAGGGGGAGGAATGTGTGGTCTGCGGGGGCGAGATCAGAAGAATCGTGGTCGGCGGCCGCTCCACCTACTTCTGTCCAGGTTGCCAGAAGAGGCTGCGGCGCAAGCCCAGGCGAAGGTAGCGTCAGGCGCCGTCCGGTTCGGGCGACACCATTAAGGCTCGAGATGTCACGTACTTTCAAGACAGAAGCGGTGGTGCTGAGGACCATCAGGTACGGGGAGGCCGACCGGATCCTCCACCTCTACACGCGCGAGTTCGGCCGGCTGGGGGCGATCGCCAAAGGCGTGCGCAAGCCCCGGTCCCGTTTCGGAGGGAGGCTGGAGCCGTTCTTCCGGCTCGCGCTCGTCCTCCATCGGAGCCGTGGCGACCTGCACACCGTTACCTCGGCCGAAACGATCGAGGGCTTTCCGGAACTCCGGGCCAGCGGCCGCGGGATCAACGCCGCCGCCGATGCCTGCGGAGGCGTTCTGCGATTGCTCGACGGCGCCGAAGAGCCGAATGAACCGGCCTACAACCTTCTCTGCCGCTATCTGGAACTCGTCAACGCCGACCCCGAAGGGCCGGCCGCCTCCGGCGCGGGAATGGTTGCTTTCCGGCTCAAGCTCGCCCTGGCAGCCGGTTTCGCGCCCGAGTTGTCGGGCTGCGCCCGTTGTGGCGCCAACGATCACATGACCGCCTTCTCGGGTGCCGCCGGCGGGGTGGTCTGCCCGACCTGCGAGGCGGGTTCGTTTCCCTTCTCGGCCGATGCCCACACTTTCATGGTGCAGGCGCTCGGAAGGCCGATGGCGGAGCTCCCCGCAGGAGATGCCGTGGCGATCCGGCAGGCCGGCCGGGCGATCGGCGAAACCCTGGAACACCATGCCCATGTGAGGTTGCCGCGGCCGGAGGAAAGGCTGGCGGCGTGAACGCGGACGACCGGCAGAAGGCTCCGGAAGGCCCCGGCGACGGACAGATGGCTCCGGAACGGCCCGGCGACGGGCCGGACAGTGACTTCGAGCGGCTAACCCGTGAACGGGAAGAGCTGCTGCTCGGCCCCCGGGCAGTGCGCTCCTATCCCTCCGACCGGCCCGAACCGGAACCGGACAGCCAGTGGCGCACTCCATTCCAGCGGGACCGGGACCGGATTGTCCACAGCAAGTCCTTCCGTCGCCTCATGCACAAGACCCAGGTCTTCATCGCCCCCGAGGGAGACCATTACCGGACCCGGCTCACTCACACCCTCGAAGCGACCGGCATCGCCCGCACGGTTGCCCGGGCGCTGCGTCTGAACGAAGACCTCACCGAGGCGATCGGCCTCGCCCACGACCTCGGACATCCGCCCTTCGGACATATCGGAGAGCAGGCGCTGGACGAGGCCAGCCGGGCACATGGCGGGCCGGGCTTCAAGCACAACGAGAACTCGCTTCGGGTCGTCGACGTACTGGAGCGGGAGGGACGGGGTCTCAACCTGAACCAGCCGGTCCGCGACGGAATCCTCAAGCACACCGGATCGGTCAAGAGCGAGTCCCTGGAGGGGCAGATAGTCCGGCTGGTGGACCGGGTCGCCTACATCAACCACGACATCGACGACGCCCTCCGGGCCGGGATCCTGATGGCCGAGGATCTGCCGGGTGACGAGATCTCCCTGCTCGGGCCGACCGGTGCCAGCCGGATCGATTCGCTGGTCAAGGACATAGTCGAGCAGTCGCGGGACTCCGACGAGATCGTTCAGAGCGACGACATGGGCAAGGCGATGCTCCGGCTGCGCAAGTTCATGTTCGAGAGCGTCTATCTGGGGGACGAGGCCCGGCGCGACCATGACCGGGTCCACGGCGTGATCCGGGCCCTTTTCGAGCATTACCTCGAGAGGATCGACGAGGTTCCGGTTCTCGATCCCGGCGCCGACCCGATCCAGAGGGTCACCGACCTCCTGGCCGGGATGACCGACCGCTACTGCATCGCGCATTACACCGCGATTTACGTGCCCGAAGGTTCACGGTTCTGAGGTAGGGGGAGTCGGGCGGGGTCTGCTCTTCTAGACTCGGACCCGCATGGCGAAGTTCACTCCAGACACGATCGACCGGGTTCGCGCTGCCGCGGACATGGTCGAGATCGTTTCCGCCCACACCGACCTGAAAAGGGCCGGCGGGGGCCGTTACATGGGGCTCTGCCCCTTTCACGAAGAGCGTTCCCCGTCCTTCTCGGTCAACGCAACGGAAAAGCTCTACCACTGTTTCGGCTGCGGGGTCGGCGGCGACCTTTTCGAGTTCGTGATGAGTACAGGGAACCTGGACTTTCCGGATGCGGTCGAGATGCTGGCCGACCGCTACGGCGTGGAGATCACCCGCGAACAGGAGGATCCGAAGGCCGAGAAGCGCCGGCAGGAGCGGGTCAGGCTGACCGAACTGATGGAACGGGCCGGCGCGTTTTTCGCGAACTTCTTCCAGACCGCCGATGAGGCATCGAAGGCCCGGCAGTACCTGGCCGGTCGCGGTCTCGGGGAGGAGATCCTCAAGGAGTTCGGTGTCGGCTACGCGCCCAGCGCCTGGGACACGCTGCTGGTCCGCAGTCAGCAGGCCGGTTTCAAGGTGGGGGAGCTTGAGCGGGCCGGGCTCGCGCAAAAGGGGAGAAACGGTGGCTTTTACGACCGGTTCCGGGAACGCATCACCTTTCCGATCCGCGATTCCCGCGGTCGGGCGGTCGGCTTCGGTGCCCGGGCGATGCGTGACGAACAGGGTGCGAAGTACATAAACACAGCCGAGAACGAGCTGTTCCACAAGAGCGAGATCCTCTACGGGATCGACCGGGCCAGGGCCGCGATGGCCAGGGCCGACCGGGCAATCCTCGTCGAGGGATACACGGATGTGATCGCCCTGCATCAGGAAGGCCTGGCCGAATCGGTCGGGATCATGGGCACCGCCCTGACCGAACAGCAGGTCGCCCAGCTCTCCGCGGTCGTGAACACGGTGATCCTGGCGCTTGACGCTGACGCGGCCGGCCAGAAGGCGATGCTGCGCGCGCAGGAGGTGGCGGCTGGTCGGCAACTCCAGATTCTCGTTGCCGCGATGCCGGACGGGATCGATCCGGCCGAGATGGTGATCGAGGAAGGTGGCGCCGACAGGTTCCGGGCACTGGTCGAGAGTGCGGTCGACCTGGCCGAGTTTCAGGTCGACCTGATCCTCGCCGGGGTTGACCTTGATTCACCGCGCGACCGCGACCGCGGGCTGGCCGAGGCGTCACCGGTGCTGGCCAAGCTGCCACCGGGGGCGACCAGGCAGGAACTGACCCGGAGGGTCGGGGAGCGTCTCCAGATCGATTCGAGCGTGGTGATCTCCCGAGTCGAATCCGAGGAGCAGTCGGGCGGCCAGACCTCACAACCGGCCAGGGAAGCAGTTGCGGGCTCTCCCGGTCCGGCCGTGCCGGTCAGCGCCGGGCCGGACGCTTCACCCGCCCCGCCAACCGTGCTCTCCCGCCGCGAACGCAGCGAAAGGTGGCTTCTGGCCATGTGTGTCGCGAAGCCCGACGAGGGCCGTCAGTGGCTGGAGAAGCTGGATACCCGTCATCTGAGTTCGCCCCTGATCGAGCGCACGGTGGCCTGGCTGAAGGAGCACCTCGACGACCCCGCCTCCGGCCTCGATCCGCAGGACCGCGAGCTGCAGAAGATGATCGCGGCACTCGTCGCCCGGGCCGACCCTGACCTGGTCGGAACCGGATCGATCAGGCGCAACTACATGGAGCTGGAACTCGCGGCACTGGAAGACGAGATTTCCGAGGCGGCGAAGGCAGGTGACGCCGCCAGACGGGCCGAGCTCCAGCGCCATCGTTCCGAACTGGTCGAGCGGTTGCGGAAGGCCGCAATCGACGAACCAGCCGCCTGAAACCCGGCCCCATTCGGTAGTCTGATCGTCCGCAGTCGGGGGTAGCTCAATCGGTAGAGCATTCGGCTGTTAACCGAACGGTTGTCGGTTCGAGTCCGACCCCCCGAGTCGCCCGAGCCCGCCCGGAATCCGGCGCGGGCTCAACTTTTTCCAGAGGCCGTCAGGGCTTCGACCAGTTCGGCCCCCCGGGCCGGACCGTCGTGCCGACGCTGCCAGTCAGCGACCTCCCCGGCCCGCGAACGGTAGACGGGATCCGACAGGATCTCGGCCACCGCCCAGCGGAGCGAGCGGGGCCCGGTCAGGCTCCAGCGGATCGAACGCCCGACCTCCGCCCAGGTGATCCGCGCCGCCGTCTCGTTCATGTCCCCGGCCGCGGGACAGGTCAGGACCGGGACCCCCTCGGCCAGCGCCCGGGCCACCGTGCCATGGCCTCCGTGGCAGATGACCAGAGAGGACTCGGGCATCACCTGCGAATAGCTGAGCCAGTCGACCAGAACGGCGTTCCCGGGTATCTGGATCGGCCGGTCGGGCCGGACCCTGTTGGTGGTGGCCACAACCCGGACCGGCTGCTCGGCCAGTGCCGAAAGCGCCGACCTGACCAGGCGGTTGTCAGGGTCCTGGGAAGTGCTGGGAGCCACCAGGACGAGAGGATCGTCACCCGGCGGCAGATCGATGTCCGCATGTGGCATCTCGAAGGGCATGGGGCCCGTTACGTGGACCGACCGGGGCCAGTCGCGCGGGTACTCGAGTTGCGGGTAGGTGGCGACCATCGCAAGATCAGGGCTGGTGCCGCCATGGAATCTGTCGCTCGGCGGCAGGCCGACCAGGGCCCGCTGTTCATTCAGGTGGGCACGTCCGCGCTCGAGCCCGAACTTCAGGGCGTTTTCGGTCAGCCGCCAGAACCCCCTTCCGAGGGGAGTCCGTGGCGGCAGGGCCCCGATCGAGAAAAAGGGCATGCCGTGGTCCTGGACCGGGTAGATGTGGGGTATCAGGGTGCCCCAGGCGCAGCCGTACGCTTCGGCGGCCAGCGCGGGGGCGACCGTGAGGATGTCGTTGACCATCACATCCGGGCGGAAATCCTCGAGCAGCGGCATCAGGGCGGCCGCTGCCTGGCCCGCGCCCGGCGAACCGGAGGCGGGGGGAGGGAAGACCTGGTACTGGTCGGCGCTCACGAAACGCAGTCCGGCCTCTTCGACCACCTGCTGCCACTGCGGCCAGGTCTCGACGATCACCTCATGGCCGCGACCGCGAAGGGCCCGGGCGAGGCTGACCGCGGGAAAGACATGGCCGGGATCGCCGAACGCGGCGACCAGACAGCGCAAACCTCCCGAAGCTGCGGCCAGGTCTACATTCCCTGGGTTTCGGGCCCGGCGACGGGACGGGCCATGACCAGTTCCGGCACCGCGCAGGCGGGCGAGACCTTGAGCAGGAAGGTAACCGCTTCGGCGATGTCTTCCGGCTGCATCATCTCTTCGGCCGGTATTGCCTGCTGGGCGAACTCGGTCATGTCGGTTGCGACGAAGCCCGGGCAGATCGCGGTCACCGCGACGCCGGTCCCCATCAGCTCCTTCTGCGTCGACTTCGAGAAGCCGATCACCGCCGCCTTGGTCGCCCCGTAAATCGAGAGCCACGGCGGGGAGTCGACCCCGGCGATCGAAGCGAGGTTCACGATCAGGGCCTTGCCGTGTTCCTCACCGGCCGCCTTCAGCATCTCGACGGACTCGCGGGTGGCCACCGCCAGCGCCCTGAAGTTGACTGCGATCTGCAGGTCGAAGTGCTTGGTCTGGATTTCGTGGATCGGCTGTCCGATCCCGATCCCGGCGTTGTTGACCAGGCAGTCCAGCCGGCCCCACTGGCGCTTGTGTTCGGCGACCAGATCCACCACCGCATCTTCGGAGGTCACGTCGGCGACCACGGCCTCGACCTTGAGGTCATCGTTGGCCAGACCTTCGGCGGCCTTGAGCAGCTTGTCTTCCCGGCGGCCCGAGATGGTGACCGCGTATCCGCTCTCGGCCAGGCGCCTTGCGATCGCCAGTCCGATCCCGCCAGAACCTCCCGTTACCAATGCCGCTCGCTTTGCCACTCTCGCTCCGTTCCGTAGGATGAAATCCATCGGGAGCCTATGCCAGAAGCGGCTGAGCCGGGAGGCGAGCATGCACGGCCTTCCCAAAAAGGGAAGAATGGGAGCGCGTGACCGAAGTTTTCGTCCGAAACCTGCGAGGTGAGACATGAGTGAGGAGAAGTCAGACAACGAGCTGCTCAGCGCTTTCGCCAAGGAAGCCAGGCAGCGTTGTGACGTCATCTCGGCCGGTCTCGACACCGGCACGACCGACTTCGAGACCCTCCGCCAGGAAGCCCACGCGCTCCATGGCACCGCCTCGACCCTGGGCCTGCGCCGCATCGGCGAGCTCGCGGGATTGATGGAATCCGACCTCTCCGACGCCGCCAAGGCCGGCGAGATACGGCCGAACCGGGCCAGCCAGATATCCGAGGCCGCCGAGGCCCTGGCTTCCGGGGTGAAGGCGGCCGCAGACGGAGAGGAAGAGCCGCCCGATGTCGGCCGCTCGCTCTCCCAGCTCTTCGCTCTCTGAGCATTCGCTCCCAGAGCGTCCCGGGCCGGTAGCTCAGTTGGTTAGAGCAGCGGACTCATAATCCGTAGGTCGAAGGTTCGAGTCCTTCCCGGCCCA
>JAGQUR010000126.1:0-178 GCA_020438395.1 Solirubrobacterales bacterium
AGCTCCTCGGGACCGGTGATGTTCAACAGCATGCCGGTGGCGCCCTTGATCGACTCCTCGATCAGGGGCGAGGTGATCGCCGCCTTGGCGGCGTCGATAGCCCGGTTCTCGCCCTGGCCCGCCCCGACGCCCATCAGGGCCGAACCGGCATCACGCATGATCGTGCGTACGTCGGCGA